>JAXDMA010000095.1:0-14874 GCA_034666305.1 Vulcanimicrobiota bacterium | reverse complement strand
GTACCGACGGCGGTGCGCAGCGAGAGCGTGGCGTCCGGGCCGCTGGCGAGGATCACCGCGCGTTCGAACGCGTCGGCGCCGAACGCGCCCGGCTGGGTCCGCAGCTCCTTGGCCAGGTCGACGAGCGCGATCGGCGTGGTTGCAATGAGAAACGTCCGCTGGCCGGCGTAGGCGAGTACGACGCGGGGCAGCTCCGCCGTGTCCGCGCCGAAGGCCGGGATGACTCCGCCGGGCGCGATGACGTACGGTCCCGCGCCGGTCACCGACATGTCGCCGACCGGGGCGCTCACGTCGCCGCCGCCGGTCAGCGCGGCCGTCACCAGCGCGTCGTCCGTCGCCGCGGCCGCGACGCGCGCCGTGATGAGATCGCTCGCGAGGTTGGCGACCGTCGCGCACACGCGCCCGCCGAACACGGGTCCCGTAAACGCGAACACCGTCACGCGGCCGATGCCGCCCAAGGTGGTCTCGCGCGCGTCGCAGACTGCGCTGCCCGAAGCGGGCGCTGCGGTCTGTCCGAAGGCGGGGCGGCCCGGCGTGAGGGCGAGGGCGAGCATGACGACACCGATCGAAAGACGCATCGCTGGGGGAACGACGAGCGGCCGGCTTCGGTTCGCTAGCCGCCGGCGAACCGTTCGTTCGCGCGCGCGACGTCCTCGACGCGGTCGACGTTGAGCGCGATCTGCGGCTGCGTGCAGCGGATCGCGCCGACGCGTGCGTGCAGCAACCGCGAAGCCCGGGCTTCGGCTTGCTCGATCGCGAGCCGGCCGGCGATGAAACGCGCCAGCACGTCCCATCCGAACAAGCCGGCGAGCCGCCACGGTGACTTGCGCGCGTTGCCGAGCGCGTCCATGAACGTATTGAGGCGCGGCAGGACGCGCGGGCGCAGTGCGACGAGCCCGCCGCCGCAGTAGCGTCCGTCCCGCAGGCGCGCCCACGTGTGCGGAAACTCGGGATAGACCGCCTCGTGATGACGCCGCTCGACGCACGCGTACGCGACGTCGAGGTCGCGCGCGAGCACCGCGTCGACGAACTCGTCGACGGCCGCCGCGTCGAGCGCGGGAAGATCCGAAGCGGCGACGATCACCAGCGCATCTTCGGTGAACCCCGCCATGCCCGAGCGCAGGCTCTCGAGCATCCGCGGACCGTCGCCGCGCACCTCGCTCGCGTTCGCCAACGCGGGATGCGCCGCCGCGGACGGCGGCGCGACCGCGACGATGCGATCGATGCGTGACGACGCGCGCAGTCCCCTGATCGTGCGCTGCACGAGCGGCACGCCGCCGACGCGCACGAACGCCTTGTTCGGCGCACCAGGTTCGAGCGCGGCGACGGCATCGGTGGCGCCGCCGGCTAGCACGATCGCGTCTAACGCCACGCGTTGCTCGGTGCGAACGGGACGACGTGCACGACCGTGCCGGCGGGTGCGCGCAGGCGCGGGGCGAACGCGCGCGCGTCCGCTTCGGTCGCGAACAGCGCGAAGCACGCGCCGCCCGAGCCCGACAGCATCGCGGGGTGCGGCGAGCCCGCGTCGTCGAGCGCACGCAGCGCCGCCGCGACCGGTGGGTACGCGTCACGAACCACAGGTGCGAAGTCGTTCGACAGCGCGTCGATGACGCCGGCGTAGTCGGCGCGCTGCAGCGCCTCACCGCAGCGCAGCGATACGGAGTCGTTGCGCGGGCGCGTCGGCGGAGGTTGCGCGGCGCGCGCGGCGTCGAGCGCGGCGTAGGCCGGTCCGGTCGCGACGTGCGCGTCCGGCACGACGAGCACGATCCACCACGGCGGCGCGGCCCCGAGCGCGGTGACGCGTTCGCCGGTTCCTTCGACGAGCGCGGGACCGTCGACGAGAAAGAACGGAACGTCGGAGCCGAGCGCGCGCGCGTCCGCGACCCAGTCGCGCATGCCCGGATCGCCGAACGTGCCGCGCATCGCGGCGTGCAGCACGCCGGCCGCGTCGCTCGATCCGCCGCCGAGTCCCGCGCCGACGGGCACGCGCTTGCGCAACGTCACGGCAAACGGCGCCGCCGCCAGCCCGACCTGCGCGAACGCGCGCGGAACGAGGTTGTCCGCCGCGAGCGACGGCGGCTCGCAGGCGAACGCGAACCGTTCGCTGGGCGCGAACGCGAGCTCGTCGGCGAGCGCGATCGGCACCATGACGCTGCGCAGCGCGTGGAAGCCGTCGGCGCGACGCGCGAGGATTTCGAGCGTGAGGTTGACCTTCGCGGGGGCTGCGAGCGACCGGATTTCCACCGACGCGGCTGATTCGAGGAGGCCGCCGCCGACGCCCCCGGGTAGAGGGATGACGCGTGGGACCGACCTTTGATGCGCAGCGGAACGAGTTCAGCGCGTACGTGCTCCGCGAGGAGCAGACTCCGTTTGGGCTGACGCTCGGCAATTTCAAGACGTTCGCGACGTCGACGCCCAAGGGCGGGATTCGCGGGCTCTGGGACGCCGACACCGATCAAATCATCTTCGGCGCGCACCAGATCGCGTATCGCGTGGGCGACGCGCCGACGCTGTTTCCCCACCAGATCACGCGTGAGTTCACGTTCGTTCCGTACGCGCAGATCGCGGAGTTCGCCATCGCGCCGGACCTGCGCGTGACCGAGACCTTCTTCGTCCCGCACGGCCCGCTGCACGACCGCGTGGTGTCGTTCGTCGTCGACGTGACGATTCACAATGCCACGCCGGCGCCGGCGAGCGTGCGCGTCTTCCCGTGGGCGTTGCTGATCGGTCAGCGCTTCTACGGCGAGCCCGAGAAGCACGTGCGCGCCAGCACCGGCGACCGCTTCATCCGATCGTTCGGCGAGGAGTCGGGCGGGGTGCGCTGGTGGGGCGGTTCGCGCACGCCCAAGTCGGTCGTCGTCGCCTTGCGGGAGCAAACGCTGCTGCAAGGCATGGTGCACGGGACGCTCGATGACGGCGCCCATCTCGGCGAGATCACGCCGCGCCTGGCGGAGTTCGCCTCGAGCCGCATCTTCGGCGCGTTCGAATACTGCATCGACGTGCCGCCCGGCGGACGCGAGGCGCTGCGGCTCGCCGTCGTGTACAACAAGGGCGGCGACGATCTCACCAAGCCGGTGCTCGAACAGCTGCTGCGCGATCCCGACGCGCTGCCGGCGACGGAGCGTTACTACGCCGCCAAGCTCGCCGACGCGCGCCTGCTCACGCCGTCGCCGCTGATCAACCGCGGCGTGAACTGGGCGAAAGTCAACATGCTGCGCGTGGTCAAGGAGTATCCGCAAGGCTGGGGTTCTACCAACTCGCCGCCCTCGGACATTCTGGTGTCGCGCGACACGTCGTGGTTCGTGCACGGGTACGATTACTTCATGCCGCAGTTCTCGCGCGACGCGATCGAACTGTTCAACCGCTTTGTCGAGCCGACGGGGCAGGTGGTGGAGTACGTGCGCGGCGTCAACGGGTTCTCGACGTTCTACGACCTCAACGTCAACGACGACACGCCGCTGCACATCATCGCGATCCTCCACCATTACAACGCCACGCTCGACGACGCGTGGTTGCGCGGCGTGTTCCCGCTGGTCACCAAGATCGCAGACTACATGCTCACGCAGCGCGACGCCAACGGGTTGCTGTTCTGCAAGGCCGGCGGCGAGGACATGTTTGGCATCACGTCGTGGCGCAACATCATCCCGCTCTACAAACTCGACGGCGCGGTCACCGAGATCAACGCCGAGGCGTACTTCGCGCTCGAGGCGACGGCCCGGCTCGCGGCGATCGTGGACGACGGTGCCGCGTGGGAGCGCTACTCGAGCGAGGCGACCGCGTTACGCGAAGCGATGCTGGCCAAGCTGTTCAACAGCGACACGTCCGCGTTCGTGCTGAACTACGACGTCGACGGCAACTATCAGGACAACTTCACGGCGGACGAAGTGTTTCCGGTGCTGTTCGAGGTGGCCGAACCGCCGGTTCGCAAGTCGATCCTCAAGCGCCTGATGGAGTCCGACTTCACCACGCCCGTCGGGCTGCGCACCATCTCGACCGCCGATTCGTGGTACTTTCCGTCGCACGGCTTCGGGCTTTTGGGCGGCGTGTGGCCGGATCTCACGCTGTGGTTCGCGGTCGCACTGGCGCGCAACGGTGCGCCGCACGAAGCGGTGCACTGGCTCGAAGCGATCTACGAGACGATGGAAGCCGGCGCGTCGCGCAACACGGTTCCGGGTCAGTTCGGTGAGTGGTTCGACGGCGGATCGCTGACGAATCGCGGGATGTACCTGTCGCCGTGGACCGGCGCGAAGTATTTGTGGGCCGTCGCGGAGACCGTTTGCGGACTCGACGGGTATCGCACGAGCGGACGCCCGCACATCGCGCCTCTCCTGCCCGCGGACTGGACGTGGACCGCCGCCGTGCGCGTGCACTGGGGCGGCCGCCGCCACAGTTACGTGATCGACGCGGAGCGCAAGACGATCGTCGGCGACATGGACTTCGCGTCGGCCGACGAGCCGTACCGCGTGTACTTCGCGGGCACGGACGTGTCCGATGAGATCCGCACCTCGCCCGTTGAGGTCGGCGCCGTCGGCTTCGAGGACGGGCGCGGCGCTATCCTGATCTATCTCTGCAACGATCGCGCCGCGGACCGCGAGGTCACCGTGGACTTCCGCGGCGAGACGTTCCGGCGCCACGTGGAGGCCGGCCGGCTGCTCGAGATCCGCATCGGCGAGCCCGTTCTGATCGACGCGATGCCGACGCACGAGCCGCGAGAGGCGGCCGCCCCCGTCGGTTAGAAAGCACGGGGCCGTGCCGCCCAACCGCCGCCCGGGGCTGTCCGCGCTCCTGGCCGGAGGCGCGGTCGTCCTCCTGATCTCCATCCTGATCGGCCAGAAGCTCGGCGACCGGGTGCTGCTGCAGACGGAGCGCCGCGTCCCCATCATCGGATCCGGAGTGACGCCCGTCCCGGGCGCCGGTGCCGACGCGTCCGTCCACGGCGAGCTCAAGAACTGGAAGCGGCTGCAGGTCGTCTCGGTCGCGACCGACCCGGCGTTCCCCGACCCGCGAGTCACGGCCCCGCCGCGCCCGACGCAGGCGCCGTACACGCCGCCGCCCTACCGCGCCACGCCGATCCCCGAGCCGACGTTCAAGGCCGCGCCGCGTGGGATCTACACGTCGCCGCCGCTCCCGATCCCGCTCGTCTCGCACGAGCCGGGCGCGACCGAGACCGAGCCGCCGACCTTGTCGCCCGAAGAGCGCGCCAACGTCGCGCCGTCGGTCGGGGCCACGAGGCCCCCAGGGTAGACTCCGGATTGGTCCTATTGTCCGCATTGATGGCCCGCGTTCAGAGCAGGACAATGGAGCGGATATGAACGGACAGTCGCAGCAAACCGGAACCGATACGGTCAAGCGCGGCCTCGCGCAAATGCTCAAGGGCGGTGTCATCATGGACGTCGTTACGCCGGAGCAGGCCAAAGTCGCCGAAGAAGCCGGCGCGGTCGCGGTGATGGCGCTCGAGCGCATCCCGGCCGACATTCGCGCCGACGGCGGCGTGGCGCGCATGAGCCACCCCGCGCTGATCGAGCGCATCATGCAGGCCGTCACGATCCCTGTCATGGCCAAGGTGCGCATCGGCCACATCGGCGAGGCGCGGCAGCTGCAGTCGCTCGGCGTCGACTACATCGATGAGTCCGAGGTGCTCACGCCGGCCGACGATCTGTTCCATCTCGACAAAGCCCCGTTCACGGTCCCGTTCGTCTGCGGCGCGCGCGACCTGGGCGAGGCGCTGCGCCGCATCGCCGAAGGCGCGGCGATGATCCGCAGCAAGGGTGAAGCGGGTTCGGGCAACATCGTCGAGGCCGTTCGGCACATGCGTGCGATCCGCGACGGCATCGCGATGCTGGCGGCCGCGCCCAAGGAAGAGCTCGTTGCGCGCGCCCGCGATCTCGGCGCGCCGCTCGAGCTCGTGCGCGAGATCGCGATCAACAAGAAGCTGCCGGTCGTGCTGTTCTGCGCGGGCGGGGTTTCGACACCGGCCGACGCGGCGCTGATGATGGAGCTTGGCGCCGAAGGCATTTTCGTCGGCAGCGGCATCTTCAAGTCGACGAACCCGGCGGCGTTTGCGCGCGCGATCGTCGACGCGACGACGCACTGGCAAGACGCGGACGTCGTGCTCAAAGCGCACAAGTCGATCCCCGAAGAAGCGAAGGCGATGGAAGGCCTCGACATCCGCCAGCTCGCGGCTCATCAGCTCATGGCGTCACGCGGCAACTAGACCGTGACGGCGCCGAACGTCGGCGTGCTCGCGCTGCAAGGCGACGTCGTGGAACACGTGCACGCGCTCGACCGCGCGGGCGCAAACGTCGTCGAGGTGCGCACGCCCGCCGACTTGGCGCGCGTGGATGCGCTCGTCGTGCCCGGCGGCGAGTCGACGACCGTGATCCGCCTGCTCGACCGCTTCGGTTTGACGGAGCCGATCAAACGCCGGGTCGCCGGCGGGATGCCGTTCTGGGGAACCTGCATGGGCATGATCGTCGCGGCGCACGACGTCGCCGACGTCGACCAGCCGACACTGGACCTGCTGGACGTGACCGTGCGCCGCAACGCCTTCGGCCGCCAGGTCGACAGCGCTGAAGTCCCGCTGGCGATCCCGGCGCTCGGTGCTGAGCCATTCCCCGCGATCTTCATTCGCGCGCCGTGGATCGAACGCACGGGGCCGGACGTGGAGACGCTCGCGGAACGCGGCGGCCACGGCGTGATGGTCCGGCAGAAGAACGTGCTGGGCACGTCGTTCCATCCCGAGCTGACCGGCGATGACCGCGTGCACGCATACTTCCTTCGCATGATGGCGGACGTGCGGCTCGAAGCGGTCGTCCCATGACACCCGATGACGGCTATCTCATCGTCGCGCTGTGCGGCTTGGTGCTCACCCGCAGCGGCTTCGATGGCGTGACGACCGCGTACATGAATCCGCAGGCCAGGGGGCAACGCTGGCAGTTTCAGCAATCCGGCAGCGACTGGAGCATCTTCTCCGTCGGAGACGAAGGGTCGCTGCTGAGTGACGGCGACGGCAACCTAAGCGTGGCCTTCGCCAACGAGCAGATCCCGCACTGGAACATCGCCGTCGTGGACAGCGGGCTGACCTTCGATGCCCTCCAGGATTTGCTCACGCCCGGATTCGCGACGATCGACTCGATCGACCGCAGCCTGCTGGCAGGGGCCTCCACGGCGTATGCGTTCCGGCCGACCTTCGATTACGACCGCAATCTCAACGTGCTCGGCGACGGGCCGTACAACCCGGGCAACCCGGTCGCTGCGTATCGCGGGTGGAGCGGCGGAGCGAACAACGAGATCTGGCTCGTGCTGGCGACCGCGGGTCAGCCGAGGCCGAGTCTCCCCGGGTAAGCGCGCGGGTCCGGCGACGAGGTAAACCCTGAGCGGCGAAGCGAAGCGTGGGAAACCCTCATGACGCGCGGCACGCTCGCACCGAGATCCAGGCCATCTGAGTGGAACGACTCTTGCAGTTGGTTCCCCACCCCCTCGCGTCCACGTCCTCCATCCGAAGCGAGCCACGTCCTGTGACTCGCTTCTCGCGTAGCGGCCGATGACCGACGTCCTCGTCCTGAACTTCACGTACGAAGCGCTGAACATCACGTCGTTCCAGCGCGCGGTGAAGCTGCTCTTCTCGGGCAAGGCCGAGATGGTGCACCGGCGCGACGACGTCATCAAGTCGACGTCCCTGGAAATGAAGCTGCCGTCGATCATCCGGATGCTGTACTACATCAAGCGCCCGATGCAAAAAGTCGCCCTGACGAAGAAGAACGTGCTGCTGCGCGACGACTACACGTGCCAGTATTGCCAGCTCAAGGGCGAGCGGATGATGACGGTTGACCACGTGCTGCCCAAGAGCAAAGGCGGGCCGTCAACGTGGGAAAATCTCGTGTGCGCGTGCATGCGCTGCAACAACCGCAAGAACAATCGCACGCCCGAGCACGCCAACATGAAGCTCAAGCGCAAGCCCAAGGCGCCCAAGTACATCCCGTGGATCCGGGTCAAGCGCAACACGCTGCCGGGCGAGTGGCACCAGTTCCTGTTCCTCTACAACGTGTCGATCGAGGAGCGAATCGAGGTTTAGCGCGGCGCACACTATGCGGTCGTGGAGGCTTGGTCCGCGTGGTCGCGGGGCATGACGCAAGCATGATCGCCCCGCTCGATGCGACCGTCCTGGCCCGCCCCGTGCGCATCGGTGACGCCCGGCGGGTGCCGGCCGTCGCACCCGTCGCCGAGGCCAAGCCCGTCCCCGAGCTCGCGCTGCGGTACTCGAACGGCATCGACACGGTGGAGATCAGCCGCGCGGCGTTCGCCGCCTACACCGCGTTCGCGGCGTACACCGCCGCAAACGGCTTGAGCGCCGACGGGCTGCCCGTCCGGTTGCCCGCTGTAAGGGTGACCCCGAGCGCGAGGCTCGGCACCTAGTTCGGATCGGACCCAGCGCTCGGGCCGCGAGCGTGCTATACTCGCTCGCGTTGTGAACTTTCGGGAGCCGTCGGCGACCGCGCTCGACCAAACGCGCGCACCGTACTTCCAGGTCCTGCTCGACTACGTCGACGCGGGCGTCATCCCGTTCCACACGCCCGGCCACAAGCAAGGCATCGGGATGGAGCGCGCGTTCCGGGACTTCGTCGGCGACAACGTGCTCGCCATCGACCTCACCCAGATCCGCGGGCTCGACGATCTGCTGCAGCCCGAAGAGGCGCTCGTCGAAGCGCAGGACCTCGCCGCGGAATGCTTCGGCGCCGAGCACACGTTCTTCTTGATCAACGGGTCGACCAGCGGCAACCAGTGCATGATGATGGCCGCGCTCAACCCCGGCGACAAGCTCGCGCTGCCGCGCAACTCGCACAAGAGCTCGATGGGCGGGCTGATCATGTCGGGCGCGATCCCCGTGTGGATGCAGCCCGAAGTCGATGAAGCGTTGCACATGGACCACACGATCACGCCGGAGACGGTGCGGGCGACCATCGAGCGCGAGCCCGACGTCAAAGCGATCTACATCGTGTCGCCGACGTACTACGGGGTCGCTGCCGACCTCGAAGCGATCGCCGCGATCGCGCACGAGCACAACGTCCCGCTGCTCGTCGACGAAGCGTGGGGACCGCACTTTCACTTCCATCCGGCGCTGCCGCTCTCGGCGATGCAAGCCGGCGCCGACATGTGCATCAACTCGACGCACAAGATGCTCGGCTCGATGTCGCAGACGGCGATGCTGCACGTGCAGGGCAATCGCATTCGGCTCGACCGGCTCAAAGCCGTCTACAAGCTGTTCCTCTCCACGTCGCCCAACCTCGTGCTGCTCGCGTCGCTGGACGTCGCGCGCCGGCAGATGGCGCTCGACGGGCCCGCGCTGCTCTCGCGCACGATCGAGATCGCGCAGGACGCGCGCGCGCGCCTCAACGACATCCCGCGGGTGTACTGCTTCGGCGAAGAGCTCGAAGGGCGCCCGGGCGTGTACGACATCGACCCGACGAAGATCACCGTGACCGTGAAAAACCTCGGCTACACGGGTTACGAAGCCGAAGAGATCCTGCGCCGCCGCTACAACGTGCAAGTGGAGCTCGCCGATCTGTTCAACGTCGTCGCGCTCTACACGATCGGGACGACCACCGAAGCGTCGGACGTACTCATTCACGGCGTGCGCGAGCTCGCGCGGGAGGATCGCCCGGTCGACATCTTTTCGCCGTCCGGCGTGCTGGAACGGCGCATGAACACCGGCACGTACAAGCTGCCCAGCATTCCGCCGATCAAGCTCGCGCCGCGCGAAGCGTTCCTGGCGGACACCGAGTTCGTACCGTTCAAGCTGTCGGCGGGCCGCGTGTGCGCGGAAGTGATCACGCCGTACCCGCCCGGAATCCCCGTTATCTCGCCGGGCGAGGAGATCACGACGGAGATCATCGACTACCTGATCCTCGAGAAAAAGGCGGGTGTGAAAATGCAAGGCCCCTACGACGACGAGCTCAAGTTCATCCGCGTCGTGCGATGAACGGGGACGCGGAACCGTCAGCGTACGCATACATCTGCGTGCGCGCGCGTGCCCCGAACGCCGGTGGCGATGCGGTGATCGCGTCGCTGCCCGTCGTGCCCGACGAGGTGAAACACCGCGGTGACCCCTATGGCGAAGACAAGCGGTGGAAACGCACGCGAGCGATGTTCAAGACGCCGAACGTCACCCCCGACGACCTGGAGGCGGCGATCTCGCACCTGTTCGACCGCCTGCATCCGCACCTGTCGGCATTCCATGCTATCCGCGACGCCGCCGACTTATGGATGGCCGTCGTCATTGACCCAATCGCCGCTCGGTATCAACTTCGCCTCACGCCGCATACGGTGGCATGGCTGCAAGCGATCCATGCGGCGGTCTGGTTCGACGTGTTCTTCGAGGCGCCGAGCGGAACCGAGTGCGGTCCTGTCTGCGGTTATTGCGGGCTCGGGCGGCCGGCGCCGGACGAGGAACGCGTGGTGGATGTTCTCAACGGCTGGGGACCGTATCGCGGGATCGCCGATGCGCGACTCGTCGTCGGAGGTCTGTATGAAGACGCAGCGCGGCCAATCACCGATTCCTGGAAGTTTCTGTACGCCTGCCTCGATGATCTCGGCGTGTTCGTGCTCGCGGGCCGGCCCTTCGCGACAACCCCCAAGCGCGCCGGAGCAGTGGCCGTCGGCGTACTCCTGAAGCGGTTGCGTGCCTCGCGAAAGGTGTGGCGCGCGATTCGTTCGCGCGAGGACGGTTTCGCCGAATTCCGAGTCCAGCACTGGGCGAACGCGCCCCACGTCGACGCGTGGTTGACCCGCCGTGATCTACGGCGCATGGCGCAGCTCGACGCCGGGTTTCTCTATCAAGTTATCCCGGATCCGAAGCCGTCATTCCGGGAAGACGGTCGATGCAATCATTGCGCGTACGTGCAGGCATGGAGCGCAGCGGACGCGAGGGGGTGAGTATGCAGGTTCGTACGACGACCGCGTTCGAATCGCGAATGATGACGGCCCCGTAACGGCGAGTAACCCGATCGGGTGATGCGTTTGGGCGGCGTGGGGCGTAGGATGCGTGCATGGCTACCGAAACCAGCGCGCTCGTTGCGCTTTCCAACGACATTGCCGGGACCGTCGAGCGCGTCGCGGGCGGTGTCGTCGCCGTCGAGGGGCGCGCGCGCATCGGATCGAGCGGGTTCTTCATCCGGCCCGATTTGATTTTGACGGCGGATCATGCGCTCGAGAGCGATGAGATCGAGATCGTGCGCGCGAGCGGCGAGACCGAGGCGGCGACCATCGTCGGCCGCGACCCGTCCACCGACCTTGCGCTGCTGCGGGTCGAGAACGCCGGCGTGCCGCTGGAGTTTGCGTCGCCGGACGCGTTGCGCGTCGGCGCGATCGTGTTCGCGATCGCGCGGGATGACGACGGCGATCTCGCCGCGTCGATGGGCGTCATCAGCGCGGTCGGCGACGCATGGCGCACGTGGCACGGCGGCGACATCGATCGCTTCGTGCGGCCGGACCTTTCGCTGTACGCGCGCTTCTCTGGGAGCCCGCTGGTCGACGTGACCGGTCGCGTCATCGGGCTCAACACCGGCGGGCTTTCGCGCCGTCAGACGCTGACGGTGCCCGCCACGACCATCGAACGCGTCGTCGACGCACTGTTGACGCGCGGGGGGCGCATTCCGCGCGGCTACCTCGGCGTCGCGCTGCAAGGCGTGCAGGGCGGTGTCATCGTGCTCGGCGTCGAGCCGGGCAGCCCCGCCGACAAAGGCGGGCTCATCGTGGGCGATATCATTACCGCGCTCGGCGGAACGGCCGTCGAAGACGCGGATGACGTGCACGCGCAGCTGGGTGCCGGTACGGTCGGCAAGCAGCTCGAGATCGACGCGCGCCGCGGCGGAACGCCGCAGCACGTGCAGGTAACCGTCGGCGAGCGGCCGGAGCACGACTAGCATGCATGCCGGAACTACCGTCGAGCGCGAGCTCGAAGCGCTTGCCGAGCGGCTGCGCGCCAGCACCGTTGCGGTGCGGCTCGGGCGCGGCGGCGCCGGGTCGGGTGTGATCTGGGCGAGCGACGGCGCGATCGTGACGAACGCGCACGTCGCAAACCGTGCCGGCGCCGAGGTGGTGCTCAGCGACGGCCGCAGCTTCCGCGCGCGAGTCGAACGGCGCGACGAGCGGCGCGACCTCGCGTTGCTGCGCATCGACGCGGGAGGATTGCCGGCCGCCGCGACGCGCGACGCGCGCGACGTGCGAATCGGAGAAGTGCTCGTCGCGGTCGGACATCCGCTCGGCATCCCGAACGCGCTTACGATGGGGATCGCGCATGCCGCCGTCACCGCGAGCTCGCGGTTCGTGCAAGCCGACCTGATGCTCGCGCCGGGAAATTCGGGCGGACCGCTCGCCGACGTGCACGGCCGCGTCGTCGGGATCAACAGCATGGTCGTCAGTGGCCTTGCGCTCGCGGTGCCCACGGGCGACGTGCAGCGTTTCGCCGGCATCGTCGCGACGCCGCCGGCGCTGGGCGTGCACCTCGCGCCCGCGCGGTTGCGCGACGGCCGCGACGCGCTCGCGATTGTGGCCGTGGAGCCGGGCAGCCGTGCGCAGCGTGCCGGGCTCATCCCCGGCGACGTCGTGCTCGCGCGGGATGCCGATCGCTTGCGGTATGCGACCGCGCTGAACGTGCTGCGCGGCGGTATCCCGATCGCGGTTGCGATTCCGAGCGACGCGGAGAGCGCGCGCGCTGCCTGACCGGCTGCGGCTTGCCATTGAGGCCGACCCCGCGTCGCGCGATCGCATCGCGCGCACGCTGGGCGAGCGCGTGGAGATCGTGCCGCGCGACGGCGCAGCGCTCGTCGTGCGCGATGCCGCCGGCATGCGCGAGGCGCTCGCCGCGATCGCCGAAGGCTTCGGCGTGCCGACGATTCTGCTCGTGGACGATCCGCACGCGGACGTCGCGCTGGCCGCGCTGCGCGCCGGCGCGTCCGCCGTGCTCGCGCGCCAGAGCGACGCACGTGAGCTCGCGGCCGCGCTCGACGCGGTGCGTGCGGGGCTCGTCGTGCTGGACGCATCGGTTCGCGATGCGCTTGCGCCGGCCCAGACGGCCGCGCGCGGTTCGGCGCTGACCGAACCGCTGACCGAGCGCGAGCGTCAAGTGCTCGCGATGCTCGCGAACGGTCTCTCGAACCGCCGCATCGCCGAACGGCTGGCGATCAGCGAGAACACCGTGAAGGCGCACGTCGCCGCGATCCTCGCGAAGTTCGGCGCGACGACGCGAACGGAAGCCGTCACGATCGGCGTTCGCCTCGGGCTCGTCATGCTCTAACGGCACGGAGGATATCGGCGGCGGCCTGCGGACAACCGGAGGTGCCCCCGAACTCCGTTGCAGCGGTCGACGCCGAAGGCATCGCCGTCGCCGAACGCATCATCCGCCCGTACATTCGCCGCACGCCCGTCGTCGTGCTGAACGGCAGCGAGCTCGGTGCCGAGTGCGCGACCGTCACGTTGAAGCTGGAGTCGCTGCAGCATTCCGGTTCGTTCAAAGCGCGCGGTGCGTTCGTGAACCTGCTGATGCGCGACGTGCCCGAGTCCGGCGTCGTCGCGGCGTCCGGCGGAAATCACGGCGCCGCCGTCGCGTACGCGGCGATGCGGCTCGGACGGCCGGCAAAGATCTTCGTCCCGACGATCTCTTCCGCGGCCAAGGTCGAGCGGATTCGGAGCTACGGCGCCGACCTCGTCGTGACGGGCGATCGCTACTCGGACGCGCTTGCCGCAGCCGAGGAATGGATGGGCTCGTCGGGTGCGCTCGCCGTGCACGCGTACGATCAGATCGAAACGCTGCTCGGGCAAGGCACGGTCGCGCTCGAGCTCGCCGAACAGGCGCCGGAGCTCGACACGGTGCTCGTCGCCGTCGGCGGCGGCGGGTTGATCGGCGGCATCGCCGCGTGGTACGCGGGCGCGACCAAGGTGGTTGCGGTCGAACCCGAAGGTGCGCCGACGCTCGCGCACGCCCTCGCGGCGGGCGAACCGGTCGACGCGCCGACCGGCAGCGTTGCGGCCGACTCGCTCGCGCCCAAGCGCATCGGCGCCACGGTATTTCCGATCGCGCAGCGTTTCGTGAGCGGCGTGGTGCTCGTGTCCGATGCCGACATTCTCGCCGCGCAGCGCACGCTCTGGGACACGTTACGATTTGTCGCGGAGCCCGGCGGCGTCACAGCGCTCGCGGCGCTGCTCTCCGGCCGTTACGCCTGCGACCGCGCCGAACGCGTCGGCGTCGTCGTGAGCGGCGGCAACACAATCGCCGTCGACTTCGCGCTCCAGCAGGCCTGACGATGCTGCCGGACGCGCTCGCGCTGCACCGCTTCACCGTCCCCGTCATCGGCGCGCCGCTGTTCATCATCTCGCAGCCCGAGCTCGTGATCGCGCAGTGCAAGGCCGGCGTGATCGGCGCGTTCCCGTCGCTCAACGCGCGCCCCGAGCCGGTGCTCGAAGAATGGCTCGACCGGATCGCCCGCGAGCTGGCGGAGTACGACGCCGTGCATCCCGACCGGCCGGCGGCGCCGTTCGCGGTCAACCTCATCGTGCACAAGTCCAACGCGCGTTTGATGCACGACTTGGAGCTGTGCGTGAAGCATCGCGTCAAGATCGTTATCACCTCGCTGGGGGCGCGGCCAGAAGTCAACGAAGCGATCCATTCCTACGGCGGCGTCGTGCTGCATGACATCATCAACGTCGCGTTCGCGCGCAAGGCGATCGAGAAGGGCGCCGACGGCCTGATTGCCGTCGCCGCGGGCGCCGGCGGGCACGCCGGAACGTGGTCGCCGTTCGCGCTCGTGCAGGAGATTCGGGCGTGGTTCGACGGACCGCTTGCGCTGTCGGGTGCGATCGCGAACGGGCGTGCGGTGC
>JAXDMA010000094.1:0-10106 GCA_034666305.1 Vulcanimicrobiota bacterium | reverse complement strand
GAGGCGGCGAGACCGCAACGGACGTCTGGGTCCGGGTTGAAGACCTGCCTATGGCAGGTGGGTGCGGCCCGGGCGCCCAGTGGCCAGCCTGTGAGGGCCGGACAACCGGTCGTATCCGGAGCTGATGCTCCCTAGGTTACGACGTTGGTCTACCACCGTAGGACCTACGCGTACCGTCGCAGTGCTCGTCGCTGCTGTATCGTATACCAGTCGTCAAGTCTTGGCACGCAGGAGTTTCGTCAGCGGCGACGTTTGCCGAGGACGCTGCCGTACACGTCGATCGCGCGTCCGCGCGCGAACGCATGCTCGACGATCGGCGCCGGATAGTCGCGGCAGATCACGCAGCCGAGCTCGGCTTGAAGCAGCGGCGGCAGCGTCCACGGTTCGTGGACGTACCTGTCGGGAACGTTCGCGAGAACCGGCAGCATCGCGCGCACGAACGCGCCGGATGGATCGAATGTCTTGCCTTGCAGCGTCGGATTGAAGATCCGAAAGTACGGCGCCGCGTCCGTGCCCGTCGACGCCGACCATTGCCAGCCGCCGTTGTTCGCGGCGAGATCGGCATCCGCGAGGCGCTGTTCGAAGTAGCGTTCGCCGTCGTGGTAGTCCGTCAGCAGATGCTTGGTGAGAAACGACGCGACGATCATGCGCAGGCGGTTGTGCATCCAGCCGGTCGTGTTGAGCTGCGTCATCGCGGCATCGACGATCGGATAGCCCGTGCGGCCTTCGCACCACGCGGCGTACGTTGCGGGATCGTGTACGTACGCGATCGTCTGCGCGGCTTCGGCGAACGGTTCGTGCGCCACGCGCGGATGGTGCGCGAGCAGCTGCTGGTAGAAGTCGCGCCACACGAGCTCCCCGAGCCACGCGTCGGACGCGTTCGCCGCGGCGTGGACGACCGTTCGAATGCCGACCGTACCGGCACGAAGATGGGGCGACAGGCGCGACGTCGCGTCGAGCCCCGGAAGGTTGCGCGCCTGCTCGTAGCGCGTGGCGTTCTCCGCGAGAAACGACCCCAGCAAACGGACGGCCTCGATAAGCCCCGCGCGCGGGTAGCGGTCGCTGGACGCGTGGCCGAAATCTTCGGGACGCGGCAACTCGCGCGTCGCTCCGATGACATCGGCGCCGAGCAACTTGCCGCGCACGGCGGCTTCCGAAGGGACCGGCAGATGCGGCTGCACGGCAAAGCGCGCGTTCCAGCGGCGGCGGTACGGTGTGTAAACGGCGTACGGCTTCCCGCTGTCTTGCAGCACGTCGCCCGGCGCGAAGTAGACGTGATCCACCGACGCATGCACGTCGATCGCCGCGGCCCGGAGTCGTCGCGCCACGTGCTCGTCCCGCGCGATCGCGTCCGGGTCGTAGTCGGCGTTGTAGAAGATCGCGCTCGCGTCGACGCGGCGAGCAAGGCGGAGCAGCTCGCCGGCGAAATCGCCTTCGAGCAACGCGAGATCGGAGCCGTGCGCGCGCAGGCGGTCGCGCAGCACGCGGAGGCTGTCGAAGAAGAACTGTACGATCGGCGCGCCCACGCGCGGGCCGCGCAGCAGCGGCGCGTCGAGCACGAACGCGCACACGACGCGCTCGCTCGCCTCAGCGGCCCGAAAGAGGGCGACGTGATCGTCGAGCCGCAAATCGCGCCGCAGCCAGACGATCGACACCGGATAGCGCATCACACCCATCCGACGACGCGGGGCGCCCGCGCGTCACATGCGGCGGTGCTTCAGTCCGCGATACCCAGGCGCACGTGCGGGTTGCCGCCGTTGACGTCGAGCTCGAGTATGCCGGGATACGTCCCCGACGATATCTCGTTGTTGATCACGAAGCTCAGTTTGCCGCCGCGCAGCGTGAAGACGTCGGCCCCGTCGCGCCCGATCCCGACGCAGCTCGCATACGCCGGGCGCAGGTCCGCCTGGAACTCGATGCGCTTGCGCGTTGCGGACACGAGCTCGCTCACGGTCGCGACCGTCATCGTCAGCGCGGTCACGTCCATCTCCGAGCCGCCCTCGAACTGCTTGGACGTCCAGCGCACCGCGATCGACGCCGGGCACGTGCCGGCGCTGCGCACGATGCGGACGCTGGTCGTCGCCGCTTGGGCGGGCGCGGTCAGCAACGTCGTGATGAACGAGCCGGCGACGAGCGCGCGGATCAGCTGTCTCTCCTGCATCGGCGCGGCCTTTTCTCGCCCGAAGGAGCAACCCTGCTTCGCACGTGGAGCGGCGAAACCGCGAGCGGAGGCATCGCCAAGCGCCGAGAAGCGCACGGCGTGCCGCCGATTCAGCTCGCCATCGAGCCGCTCGATCTCCCGCTCAAGCACACGTTCACCATCGCGCGCTCGTCGGAGTCCGTCGCAAAGACCGCCGTCGTGCGGCTGCACTGGAACGAGCTCGAAGGATTGGGCGAAAGCGCCCCGAGCGAACGCTACGCCGAGAACCTCGCGAGCGTGCGCGCCGGCCTCGAATCGCTGCAGCTCGGTGACGATCCCTATGCGCTCGAACGGCTGCTCGACGGCCTACCGCCCGCGCAAAAGTGCGGTCTCGACATCGCGCTGCACGACCTCATCGGCAAGGACCTCGACCGGCCGCTGTGGCGCCTGCTCGGGCTCGATCCCGCAAACACGCCGCGCACCTCGTTCACGATCGGCATTGCACCGGTCGACGAGATGCTCGCGAAGGTGCGCGAAGTCGGTGCGCATCCCGTCATCAAGGTGAAGCTGGGCAGCGGCCGCGAGGTGGAGACGATCGAAGCGATTCGCTCGGCGTATACCGGCGCGATCCGCATCGACGCGAACGAGGGCTGGACGCCGGAACGCGCCGTCAACTTGCTGGCCGAGCTTGCGAAGTTCGAGATCGAGTTTTGCGAGCAGCCGATCCCCGCCGGTGCGCCCGAAAAGCTGCGCTGGATTCGCGAACGCTCGGCGATCCCGATCGTCACCGACGAAGACTCCAAGGACGCGAACGATCTTCCCGCGCTGCTCGGCTGCGTGGACGGGATCAACGTCAAGCTCGTCAAATGCGGCGGCATTCGCGGCGCGCTCGAGATGATCCACACGGCGCGCGCGATGGGCCTGAAGATCATGCTGGGCTGCATGATCGAGTCGCAAATCCTCACCACGGCAGCCGCGCACCTGAGCCCGCTCGTCGACTGGGCCGACCTCGACGGCCCGTTCCTCACCGCGCGCGATCCGTTCAGCGGCATCACGTACGCCGGCGGGAAGATCGTGCTCCCCGACGGCCCGGGACTCGGCGTGCGGGAGACCGCACCGCTCTCGATGACTGCGAACGGATGAGCCGGCGCTACGTCGTGCTCGCGCCGCACGCGTTCACCTCGCGCGCGGCGAAAATGGCGCACGGCGTGATTGCGTACTCGTCGGACGTTGTCGTCGCCGTCGTCGATCCCGATCACGCCGGGCGCAGCGTGCGCGAGGTGCTGCCGTATCTTCGCAGCGACGCGCCGATCGTCGCGACGATCGACGAAGGGCTGCTGTTCGCGCCGACCTCACTGCTGATCGGGATCGCGCCCGCGGGCGGGCGGCTGCCGGACGATTTTCGCGAAGCGATTCGCATCGCGTTGCGCGCGCGGCTCGAGGTGGTCAGCGGACTGCACGCGATGCTCAACGACGACGACGAGTTCGCGTCGCTCGCACGCGAGCACGACACCCGGATCTGGGATCTGCGTTTGCCGCCGGCGGCGCCGTTGTTTTCCGGCGCCGCTTGGGACGTGAAGGCGAAGATCGTGCTCACCGTGGGGAGCGACGCCGCCGTTGGCAAGATGACGGCGTCGCTCGAGCTGCTGCGCGCCGCACGCGACCGCGGCGTGGATGCGGCGTTCGTCCCGACCGGACAAATCGGCATCGCGATCGCCGGCTGGGGAACGGCGATCGACCGCGTGGTGTGCGACTTCGCGCCGGGCGCAGCGGAGCAACTGGTCCTCGAAGGCGAGCGCCGCGCGCGCGACGTGCTATTCCTCGAAGGACAGGGCGGGATCAACAACCCCGCGTTCGCGCCCGTCACCCTCGCATTGCTGTACGGCGGCGCGCCCGACGCGCTCGTGCTCGTGCACAACGTCGCGCGCACGGCGATCGAGGACTACGACGTGCCGATCCTCTCCTACCGCACGCTGATCCGCACGTACGAATCGCTGTGCGCGACGGTGAAGCCGGCGCGCGTCGTCGCCATCGCGCTGAACACGCGCGACTGTGATGCCCGCGAAGCGCACGCGCAGATCGAGCGCGCGCGCGCCGAGACCGGCCTGCCGTGCGACGACGTGGTTCGCAACGGACCGCACGCACTCTACGACGCGATCGCACCCGCGCTGATGAAAACCGAGGTCCTGCATGCATAAGCTTCTTCCCGTCTTCGCCGCGTGCGCCATCGCGTTCGGCGCGTGCGCAAAGGCCGATCAATCGGCCACGGCGCCCGGCGGGAAGCACGCGTGGACGCATCCCGGACATCTCATCATCGGCACTGCCGGCGAGGAACCGGACAACCTCAACGAGATGTTCGCGCACACCGACGCGGCGGACCAGCTCGCGAACTTGCTCTACGAACCGCTTTTTCGCTACGACCCGAAAGGCGATTTTCTCCCGGCCGCGGCGACAGAGGTCCCGACGGTGCACAACGGCGGGATCTCCAAAGACGGCAAGACGATCGTGCTGCACCTTCGCAAGGGGATGACGTGGTCGGACGGCGCGCCGTACGACGCGCGCGATCTGCGATTCACGTGGCGCGCCGTCATGAATCCCGCGAACAACGTCAAACAGCGCAACGGCTGGGACGACATCACGGCGCTGGATGTCGCGCCCGATAACCTCACCGCGACCTTGCACCTCAAACAGGTCTACTCGGGCCTGCTCGGGATCTTCGCGTTCGGCGGCGCCGCGTATCCGCCGCTTCCCGCGCATCTGCTCGCGAAGCTTCCCGATCTCAACCACGCGCCGTTCAACACGCAACCCATCTCCTCCGGACCGTTCGTGCTCAAAACGTGGAGCCACGGCTCGTCGCTGGAGCTCGTCGCGAACGACCGCTACTGGCGCGGCAAGCCCGGCCTCCGGTCGATCACGTACAAAATCGTGCCGAATGCCGACACGCTGTTCAACGAGCTCAAGACGCACGAGGTCGACGTCTATGAGTCGATCCCCGAGGCGCAGATCCCGCAGCTCGACACCGTGCAGGGTTATACCGTCGGAAAGCATTTGCTCGCAAATTACCGGCGCCTCGAGTTCAACACGTCGCGCCCGAATCTCGCCGACGTGCGCGTGCGCAAAGCGATCGCGATGGCCGTCGACTGGGACCGCATGAACCAGACGATCTATCACGGCTACAACATACGGGCCGTCAGCGATTTGCTGCCCGGTCATTGGGCGGCGCCGACGGGCATTACGAACTATCCCTACGACCCCGCCGCCGCGAAACGCCTGCTCGACGACGCCGGTTGGAAAGCCGACGCGAACGGCGTGCGGCGCAAGAACGGGGCGCCGCTCGCGTTCTCCGTATCGACGACGCCCTCCAAACCGGCAAACGTGCAGGCCGAAGTGCAGATGCAGCAGCAGCTCAAAGACCTCGGCGTGCAGCTCGAGATCAAGAATTACCCGACGAGCTTGCTGTTCTCGCGCGAAGGCCCCATCTACACCGGCCACTTCGACACCGAGTTCACCATCGCGACCAACGCGCCCGACCCCGACAACGAGGGCCTCTGGAGCGGCAAATTCATCCCGCCGCACGGCGCGAACACGAGCTGGCTGAACGATCCCGTGCTGACGCGCGACAGCCACGAAGCGCTGCTGACGTTCGACGCAGCAAAGCGTAAGGCGTACTATCAGGAGATGGCCGAACGCGTCCACGAGCTGGTTCCGGTGGTGTATCTCTACTGGCAGAACTCGTTCAACGCCGTCAACAGCGACCTTACGAACTGGAAGCCGGCGTCATACATCTCGAACTACTGGAACTGCTGGGAGTGGACCATTTAGGTGTTGCGGCTGATCGACCGGCCGGGCCAGCACGCGCTGCTGCGCGTACCGCCGTCGACGCGGGCGATCGTTTCTTGGAACACGGACGCACCGTCGGGCGGCATCGCGCTGATCGCGCATCGCGCCGACGGCAGCGTGTCCGAGCCGCTGCTGTACGTGCGGTGGTCGCCCCAGGAGCGCCGCTCGCTCGACGGCGGCGACGCGAAGACGCGGATCGCCGTGGATGTCGTGCACAGCGACGTCGCGCTGACCGCCGTCGGCGTCGCGAGCACCGTCGCGCTCGACGCCGTCGCGGTCGCCGTTCCGCCGCCGCCCGACGCGCGTGTCGCCGCACGTGAGTCGACGGCCGCGCTCGACGTGCCGAAGCTCTCTCAGTACCAGCCGAAATTTCCGGCTGAGCGCGGCTGGTGCTCCGCCGCGGCGCTGGCGATGCTGCTGCGCTTTCACGGCGGCGAAGCCGATGTCGCTACCGTCGCGCGCGCGGTTCACGACGCCGCATATGCCGGTACCGGCAACTGGACGTTCAACGCGGCCCACGCCGGCGCGCGCGGGCTGCGCGGCCTCGTCGCGTACCTGCGCGGGATCGATCACGTCGCCGCGTTCATCGACGCCGGACTCCCCGTCGCGATCTCGGTCGCATGGAATGAGGGCGAACTGCCCGGCGCGCCGCTCGATCGCAGTGACGGTCACCTGCTCGTCGTGCGCGGCGTCGAGGCGGAGCACGTCTTTGTCAACGATCCCGCGCACCCGGCGATCGCGACGCGCTATTCACGGACCGCGCTCGACCTCATCTTCCGCGAGCACGGCGGCGTGGCGTATCTCATCGCGCCGCGCGAGGCCACCGAAGAACTCGTCGCGCTGGCGAACGGTCAGCCCGTCGCAACCGTATGACCCGCGCGACACAGCCGCAAGACCGGCTGACCGCGCTCGACGCCGTGCGCGACGCGCCGCTGCACGTCGTGCTCGTCGAGCCCGAGATCCCGCCGAACGCCGGTAACGTCGCGCGCCTCTGCGCGGCCACCGGCTGCGCGCTGCACCTCGTCGAGCCGCTCGGATTTCGCATCGACGACCGCGAGCTCAAGCGCGCGGGTCTCGACTACTGGGATGCGCTGGGCGTCATCGTGCACCCGTCGCTCGACGCGCTGCTCGATGCGTTTCCGCCGGACCGCCGCTGGCTGCTTTCTACGCGCGCAACCCGCGCCTATACCGACACGCCGTTCGCGCGCGGCGACGCGCTGATCTTCGGAAAAGAAACCGCGGGGTTGCCGCAAGCCCTCATCGACGCGAACGCCGAACGCACGCTGCGAATCCCGATGCGCGCCGGCGCCGTGCGCTCGATCAACCTGTCGACGGCCGCCGGCATCGTGACCTACGCGGCACTGGCCCGGTTGGGGTTCCCCGGCTTAGTTTGACGCCGGTTTTCGCTTGGCAGCGTGAATGCGATCAGCGTTCCCGCCAGCGCGAGGCCCGCGATCGTCAGCAGTGACGCACCGACGCCGTGCGCGTCGGCGATCGCGCCGAGTACCGGCGACAGCCCGCCGCCGAGCGACACCGCGAGCCCGAGCGTCACGCCCGACGCCAGGCCGACGCGATTGGGCAAAAACTCCTGGCCGAGCACGACGAACGATGCCTGCGACGCGACCAGCACGAACCCCGTCAACACCACGAGCGCGAGCGCGAGCGGCAACGGTCCGCCGCCGCGCGTCAGCGCGACGAACGCGACGAACAGCACCGCGGTGAGTCCCGTCGACCAGAGCATCACCGGTTTGCGCCCGAAGCGATCGGCGATCGGTCCGCCGGCGACGGTTCCGAGCGCACCCGACAGCAGATATGCGACGAGCGCCGCATCGCCCACCGCCGGGCTCGTGTGCAACACCTCGACGAAATACAGCGGCAAGAACGCGACGCTGCCGAGGTACGCCATCGACCGCACGATGACGAACGCGCTGAGCTTTCCGAACGACACCCAGTCGTCGGTCCCCGCCGATTTGCGCTGCTTGACGTGATTCGGAGTGAACGTCGAGAGCCGCCGCAGCTCGACCAGCACGACGCCCGCGACCAGCGCGACGGGGACCGCGGCCGCCACCGTGCCGTGCAGTCCCCACAGCGAGATCGCCGCCGTCGCGAACGCCGGTCCGACGGCGAACCCGAGGTTGCCGCCGACCGTGAACCAGCGCATCCCGCTGGCCTTTTGATCGCCCGCGACCCAGTTCGCGAAACGCGCCGCCTCGGGATGGAACATTGCGACACCGATCCCGCTGATCAGCGCCGCAAGGTAGAGCAGCGGCATCGTGGGCAGCACGCCGAGCCCCGCCACGCCGCCGCCCGCGAGCAGCAGCCCCACCGCGATGAGCCACGGCATCGAGCGGCGGTCGGCGAGGTGCCCGATCGCCGGCTGGATGACCGACGACGACATCGCCTGGCACAGCACGAGCGTCCCTGCGGTCTGGTGCGACAGGTGCCGCTCGACGATCAGATACGGCAGCAGCGCCGGGATGAAGCTTTGGTTGACGTCGTCCGCCAGATGCGCGGTCGCGAGCAGGGCCATGGAGCGCACGTCAAGGCGGGGCACCCCGCGGCGATTACGACGAGCGGCGGTAGATTCCGTCGAAGACGGTCTTCCAGGTGGTTCCCCCGTCGCGCGACGCCTGCCACCACTGCCGCACCGAGCCGTCGGGGCGCGGCGTGTACGTGATGCGGTCGGTCACCCAAGTACCGTTGCGGCCCCGGCGCTTCCCGGCCAGCACCATGGCGCCGTTTTTGAGGCCGCCGTCGAGGTAGAGAATGCCGCCGTTGTTGTCGACCCAGGTCTGGTGCCACACCTTGCGCGCCTTGTCGTAGTGGTTGAAGCTCGATCCGTTGTCGCCCTCGGCGCCGCGCCAGTGCTCCTGCAGCACGCAGCCGCCGTACTCGCGCGTGACGTCGTTCGTGCCCGCCGGCTTGCCCGTGACGTTGTCGGTCACGTTCCAGCGCCCGGCCCAAAAGTCGAACTGCCGGTCCTGCGGTGCCGTGCAGCCGTTTGGCGGAGCGGCCTCAGCGGCGAGCGGAACCGAAGCGATGCAGAGCGTGAGGGCGAGCGTGAGAGATTTCGTGCGACGATCGGACATGCCGGCTGGTTCGCCCGCTGCGGCCGGCGAACCGGCGGAAAAAGTGCCATCTTTGTTGCCTGACATCGAGCGGCGCGTTGTCGCCTGCCGCCGGTGCCCCGAGCTGCGCGCGTACTGCGCGGAGGTGGGCCGCGTGAAGAAGCGTGCCTTCCTCGCTCACGACTACTGGGCCAAACCCGTCCCGGGCTGGGGCGATCCGCACGCGCGCGTCGTCCTGGTCGGTCTCGCACCCGGCGCTCATGGTTCCAACCGCACCGGCCGGGTGTTCACCGGCGACGGCAGCGGTGAATGGCTCTACCGCGCCCTTCACCGGGCGGGCTTCGCGAGCCGGCCGGACGCGACGCACCGGAACGACGGGCTGACGCTGCGCGACGCCTTCATCACCGCCGCGGTCCGCTGCGCGCCGCCGGCCAACAAGCCGACCCCGGACCAGCGCGCACGCTGTTTTCCGTACCTTCGCGAGGAGTTCGCGGCACTGCGCGACGTCCGCGTCATCGTGACCCTGGGGAAGCTCGCCGACGACACCGTGGCGGCGCTGGTGAAGGAGACCGGCGCCTACCGGACCGCGCGCGCCCCGTTCGCGCACCTCGCGGAGAGCGTCGTCGACCTGCCGCAGCGGGCCGGCGTCACGGTCCTTTCGTCGTATCACCCCAGCCGGCAGAATACGAACACGGGCGTGCTCACCGAACCGATGCTCGACGCCGTGTTCACGCGTGCCCGGGCGCTCGCAAACACCTAAGCCCCGCTTCCTCGCTCAGCGGTTGACCGGCGTCACCAAACGAGCGCGGGCCGTCCCTGCGCGTTCGGGTAGGCATAGGCCCTCCGGGAGGTGGGCATATTTGGCTCGCCATGAACTTCCGGATCGACGATCGCGACCTCAGCGCCTTCCTCGTGTACGCGGCCCGCGAGCGGAGCCTCGACGCGTCGCTCCGGGCGGCGAACAAGTACGGGCGCTCCGACGAGCACAAGAAGTCGATCGACGCGCTCCGCGAGCTCAACAAGAAGATGCTGTTCCGCGAGACCCGCCGGGACGTGCA
>JAXDMA010000093.1:0-21777 GCA_034666305.1 Vulcanimicrobiota bacterium | reverse complement strand
GGGGTCAGGTCGCACGCGGTACGTTCGTACCGACCATTCAGCGCGATCCGGCGTTTCTGGTCACCGTCGTGGGGTTGATCGGCACGACGATCTCGCCGTACATGCAATTCTTCTTGCAGTCCGCGGTCGTCGACAAAGGCTCCCGCGCGCGCGACCTGCCCGCCATCCGCGCAGACGTGGTGCTGGGCTCGGTGCTCGCGATCGTGCTGGCCGGATTCATGATCATCTCGAACGGCGCGACCATCTATCAGGCTGCGCTGCACACCGGAACGCCGCCGCTGGACATCGGCACCGCGCAAGCCCAGGACTTCGCGCTCGCGCTCAAGCCGCTCGCCGGAAACTTCGCCGAGCTGCTGTTCGCGTTCGGGATCCTCAACGCGGGCATCTTCACGGCGACCGTGCTGCCCTTGTCCACCGCATACATCGTGTGCGAGGCCTTCGGCCTCGAAGCGTCCCTGGATCGCCGCTTCCGCGAAGCGCCCGTATTCTACGTCCTGTTCGCCGGCGCGATCGTGCTCGGCGCCGGCTTGGTGCTGCTCGTGCCCAAAGAATCGCTGGTCAAGTTCATCGTGTACGCCCAGGTCGTCCAGGGGGTGCTGCTGCCGTTCGAGCTCGTCCTCATGCTGGTCGTGATCAACCGCCCGCGGGTCATGGGACGCTACGTGAACTCGCGCTTTGCCAACGTGGTGGGCTGGACGACCGCCGTCGCGATCGGCGGCCTCGCGCTGCTGTACGTGTGGCAGCAGGTCACCGGCGGCGGCTAGGGGCCCCATATGAATCGCCGTTAACGCGTTAACAAAAAAAGGGAAGGCTGCGGGCCGGACGAAGCGACCGGCACTCCCTGATGACAAGGCCCTCGCTTTAGCGTGGGTCAGAAAGGATTGCTATGGTACTCGCGGGTGTTCTGTTCTTAGCTGCAGTCATGACCCTAAAGGCGATTCCGATCTAAGGATCGGCCTCACCGGAGGAGGGGCGGCCCGGCCAGGGGCGCCCCTCTTTTTTACAGCGCGCCGGCGCCGTTCGGCGATCCGTTGCCGGCCGGAGCGCTATAGCCCGCACCGGCGGCGCACAGGTACGAGCCGCAGGAGCCGTTCGAACCCGAGGTGACGGGGTTGAGCGCCGCGGCGTGGGTGTAGATGTACGCGGCGGTGAGCATGGCGCTCTTGCCGTTGCCGGCGAGCCCGATCGCGCCCGCGACGATCGGTGCGGAGACGCTGGTTCCGCCGTACGTGCGCCAGCCCGCCGAGCGCGAGAGGAAGCTGTCGTAGACCGCGACGCCCGGATTTGGGTCGGCGAAGGCGGCGATGTCGTTGGCCGTGCGGTTGGGGCAATCGGCGTCGGTTTGCCACGCGGGCTTCGCGATGTAGGCGCTGCAGCCGCCGCCGGAACCGGCCCACACACTTTCCGACCAGCCGCGCGCGCTGCCGTCGCGGGCGAGCGAGGTGCCGCCGACCGCGATCACGTGCGTCGAGGCGGCGGGCCACTGCGCGCCCGCGCCCGAGTCACCAGCCCCGAAGACGAACGGCACGCCGATCGCGTAGCTCGCGTCATCCTCGCCGGCGCTCTCGTTCATGCTGTAGCTGTTGCTGACGACGGTCGCGCCGTGGGCGACCGCGGTGCGCGCGGCGGCGAGCAGCGCCGCGGGCGAGTCGCTCGACGCCTCGACGACGACGAGCTTGCACTTGGGGCAGACCGCGGACGCGATCTGCGTATCGATCGAGGCCTCTTGCCCCCAGCCTTGGTTGCCGAGCAGCGCGCCCAGCAGGCCCGGGCCGATCTTCGTGAAGCAGCCGTTGCTGCTGGTGCACGGCGGCAGGCCGAACTTCGCGCGGTACACGCCCAGATCCGACTCCAGGCTCGGATCGTCGTACGCGACGACGATCCCGATCGTCTGACCGGCGCCGGCGGACGCCGACGAAAGAGCATAGGCACTCTGGAGGTCGGCGGGGTGAAGCCCGGGCAGGTTCGCGGCCGCGGTTCCCGCCGGCAGACCTTGCGGTCCGGCGCCGGCGAGCACGTGGCACGTGATCCCGACGGTGACGCCGCACGTGAGGTCGGTGATCGTCGAGACGAGCCCGTCCACCAGTCCGGGCGTCGGCGTAGGCGAGGGCGAGTAGATCGGGATCGCGCGCAGCGTCATCCCGTGACGTCCGTGCGGATCGGGCGTGGGCGTGGGCGTGGGCGTGGCCACGGCCGCGGAGTCCGGCGTGGGCGTCACGATCGGGATCGCCCGCAGCGTCATCGACTGCCGCTGGGCGTCAGGTACGACGCTTCCGCCGCCGCCTTGCGCGCAGGCGGCGAGTGCCGCGACCGTGAGCATCGACCCCACAAATGACCAGGGGTTCTTCATGAACCTTGCCTCCGTGCCGAGCCGGCGCGAGCCGGGCTCCGTGCAATTCCGCCCGCACTATCTTACCCCGCCATTAGGCCGAACGCCTGCTTCCTACGTCAAGATTAGGTCTTTTGGCGCTCCACGAGGTCGACCATCGCCTCAACGACCTCGGGGTCGAATTGGGTCCCCCGGCCGCGAACCAACTCTTCGAGCGCGCGCACCGGCGGCATCGGCAGGCGGTAGGGCCGGCGCCCGATCATGGCGTTGAACGAGTCCGCGACCGCGACGATGCGGGCCATCAGCGGGATCGCCGAGGCCGGAAGCCGGTCGGGGTAGCCGTGCCCGTCGAGCCGTTCGTGGTGGCTGCGCACCGCGGGGGCGAACGGCCGCAGCTCCGGGACCGCGCGCACGATCGCCTCACCCGCTGCAGCGTGCGCGCGGATCAGCCGCCACTCGCGGTCGTCGAGCGCGCGCGGCGCGTTGAGCACCTCGAGCGGCGTCGCGACCTTGCCGACGTCGTGCAGCAATCCGCAGCGCGCCGCGAACGTGACTTCGGCCGAATCGAGGCCGAGCCGGCGGCCCAGCCGCGAACACCATGCCGAGACCGCGCGCGAGTGCTCCGACGTGAGCGGGTCGCGTGCTTCGAGCTTCACGATAAGCGTGTCGATGCGCGCATCGACCTCGTCGAGCGCTTCGTCGCGCACGCGCAGCAGCG
The DNA here is from genome assembly GCA_034666305.1 of Vulcanimicrobiota bacterium. Classification (GTDB taxonomy): domain Bacteria; phylum Vulcanimicrobiota; class Vulcanimicrobiia; order Vulcanimicrobiales; family Vulcanimicrobiaceae; genus Vulcanimicrobium. Next base: position 18,730 of record JAXDMA010000093.1, on the reverse strand, counting down.
GGCGCCACGACGCGTCGACGATCCCCATCACGCGCTCCGCCAGCGCATCGAGCTCGGCCTCGCGCAGCGCGTGGCCGAGCACGTCGTACACCGCGCGGGCCAGCGCGTCGGGGAGCTCGACCAGCACGTCGCGCAGCGGCGCGACGTCGCCGTACGACGCGCACATCGCACGCACCCATTCCGCCAGCGCGTCGTGGCCGCCCTCGTCGTCGAGCGCGCCTGCGCGGCGCACGAAGCCGTCGATCACCGCCGCCGTGACCAGGGGTGCGTCGGGCTGCACGAGCCGTCCGCGCAAGGTCGCGCCGAGCGCGTCGTGATGCGCGCGAATCGTCGCGGCGACGGTGTGCGAACTCACGCGATCACCACCGGGAGCGCGGCGAGCAGCTTCGCCATGCCGTGCAGCTCGTGACGGTCGAGATCGTCGAACGCGTCGAGCAGCTCGTCGCCGGTCGCCTCGCCGACGCGGCGCCGAATCACGACGTCGACCGCGCGCGAGAGCGCGGCGATCCGCGGCGGCGGAGCGATCGCGAAATCATTGCCCGGTTCGCCGAGCAGCGCGGCAGCGAGCCGCGCCACGATCGCGGCGCGGCTCGAACGCGGCGAGCTCACGTCGTTGTCGACGAACGCGGCCTCGAATTTGCGAAGCGCCTCGACCGACCGCTCGCGCATCCCCGCAGCCGCCGCGTACAGCGCGATCTCCGCCCACCGCAGCGCGCTGCGCTCGGCATCGTTCTGCTGCGCGCCGCTGGGCGCTAGAATCTCGTACGCGGTCTGGAACGAACCGGCCCAGCCCGCGAACAGCGCGCGCGAGGGAACCAAACCTTCCAGTGCGGTCGACGCGCCGTAATGCACGTCGAACGCGTGCAAGTCGTGCTCGAGCCGTTCGACCGCGGCGACGTCGCCGCGCTCGACGTGGAGCTCGTACGCGGCGACGATCGCGTAGAGATGGAAATCGAGATTGCCGGAACGAACCGCGCAGTTGCCGAGCCGCTCGAGATGTTCCAAACATTCCGACGGGCCGCCCGCGTCGTACGCGAGGTTATAGAGCACGCTGTACGCGCCGGTCGCGACCACGTAGAGGTTCGCCTGCTCGGCGATGCTCGCACCGATCGTCGCGTACCGGCGCGCGCGATCGTGGTCGCCGCCGTAGAGCTCGACGTACGATGCGCGCGTGTAGACGTGCGCGCGCGTCGCGAGATCGGCGCGCTCGCAGCACGCGAGCGCGCGCTCCAGCGTCGCGCGCGCGTCCTCGGGACGGTGCGCGATCAAATACGCTTCGGCAAGCACGGAGAGAATCGACGAGCGCTGGTCGTCGCCGAGCGCGGAATCGTCCGCGTACGGTTCGAGCAGCTCGACGGCGTCGACGCGGTCGCGCCGCACGATCTCGCGCGCGAGCCGGTACGCAGCCTCCGCCGCGACGCCGGGCGATTGCGCGCACGCGATCGCCGTACGGAACCAAGCCTCCGACGTGTCGGTGCGGCCGAGGCGCGACTCGCGCGTCGCGCGCAGCAGCAGCAGCACCGCGTCGTCGAGCTCGGCGGGCAGCAGCTCCAGCGCGGCGTCGAGTGCATCGACGTCGCCGCGATCTTCGAGCCGCAGCCCGTTCTCGCGCAGCAGGCGATGGACGTGATCGCGCAGTTCCGCGTTGCGCGCGATGTCGAGCGCTTCGCGCACGCGACCCACCGCTTCGAGCGCTTTCACGGTCCGTTCGGCGACGCACTGGTAGGATCCGAGATCGGTGCGGAGCGTCTGCTCGGCGCGCGAGCGCAAACCTTCGTCGTAGCGGTACCCCGCGCCGTCCCAGTTCACGATCAGTTTGCCGAGCCCGGACTGGCCTTCGAGCAGCGCGTGCACCGGCAGGCCGGCCGCCGCGAGCACGCCGGCGTCGAGCGTGCGCAGCAGACAGGTCTCGAGCACGTACGTCCGTTCGTCGGGAGTCAGCGCGTGCAGCAGCGCGAGTCCGGGATCCACGCCGCGGGGCGGCATCTCGCCGACTTGCAGCGCGTAGAGCGCCGCGAAGGCCCGGCCGTTGGCCGCCCGCAGCGTCTGCTCGAGCACGTGGTCGGAGATGCTCAAGCCGAAGCCGTTGGCGGCGGCGCGGGCGTCGGCGACGGTCCAGCGCAGGTCGGCTTCGCCGACCGGCATCGCAATGAGGTCGGCTGCGAGCCAGCGCGGCACCGGCACGTCGCTGGTGTCGCGCGCGGCGACGACCATACGGGGCGCGAACGCGCCGCGGCCCGCGAGGACCTCGGCGAATTCCGAGAACAGGCGCGCTTCGTCCCCGAGGCGGTCGACCGAGTCGACCACGATCGTCACATCGCGCCCTACGAGATAGCGGGCCAGCCACACCGCGAGCGCGGCGGCGTGCTCGCCGCGTTCCGTCGCGCGGGCGTACGCGCTTGCGAACGACAGGCGCGCGCCCGGGGCGACGCCGCGGAGCGCTTCACAGAGGTCGCGGACGGCGCCGCGGAAGGTCGGCTCGCTGCCCGCGAGGTCCACGAGCACGGCGGACTCGCACATCGTCGCGAAGGCGCGCAGCAGCGCGCTCTTGCCGAAGCCCGCGGGGGCGACGACGACCGCGATCGGCCGGCGCGCGGCTTCGAAGAGGCGCTCGACGGCGCTGGCGGCATACGGTGGAAGCCCGCCGGGACGCGGCGATACGCGCGGCGACACCATCGCCGCCGCAGCATCATCCTGCGTCGTTCCGAACGCCCTAACTTCCATGTCCACCATCCGTGATCGGGCTGGGGACATGGTACCAAATAGGCGAGCGCCATGGGCCGAATGACCTATCGATTTAACCCAGGCTTGGCAAATTTGGCCGTCGTGCTATGGGACGCCGGCACCCCGAACGGCCTGTTGGCCGATCCCGAACGCGACGAGCACGAGCAGCGACGAGACGATCGTGGCGATCAGCGCCGTGCGGGCGCCGCCGGGACGCCGGCCCAGCGCGTTGGCCGCCATGTAGCCGATCCACGCCAGGACCGCGAGCCCGTAGTGATACCACGGGCCGCGCAGACCTTGGACGACGAGGACGATGCCGAGGACGATCTGCAGCGTCACCACGTAGAGCGTGATGCGCCGGCCGGTGCGCTGCCAGACCGCGAGCAAGGCCAGCGCAACGACGGCGAAGCCCACCCAGAGATGCATCGTCAGCGTCGTCATCGCTGATGGTTTCGCTGCGCCTTGGCGATCGACTTCCAGCGCCGTTTTTCGTGCGCGAGCGCGGCGGGATCATCGCGGCGGTCGAGGTACGCGAGCTCCGCGCGCAGCGCGGACCACCGCGCGTAGCGGTCGCCGGCGATCTCGTCGCGCACGGCGCAGCCGGGTTCGCGCGCGTGCGCGCAATCGCGAAAGCGGCAGCGGGTCGCGGCCGCGGCGACGTCGGCGAACACGTCGTCGAGCGCGGCTTCATCCGACCACGGTGCGAACGCGCGCATCCCCGGCGTGTCGACGAGCCACGCGCCGGACGGCAACGCGACGAGCTCGCGGCGTGTGGACGTGTGCACGCCGCGCCCGTCGGACGCTCGCGTCGCGCGTGTCGCGAAGCGCTCGGCGCCGAGCAGCCGGTTCGCGAGCGTCGACTTGCCGACACCCGACGAACCGACGAGCGCGAGCGTCGCGCCGGCACTGACGTGCTCGTCGAGCGCTGCGCAGCCGTCGCCGTATTCGGCGCTGATCGCGACGACGGGTACGTCCCCGGTGACCGCGTAGAGCTCGGCGACGAGCGCGGCAGGGTCGCGTGCGAGATCGCATTTGTTCAACACGACGACGGCGCGAGCGCCGGCCGCGCGGATCGCGACGAGGTACCGCTCGACGCGCGCCGGCGAGAACTCGCGCCCGGGCGCGGTGACGACGAACACGACGTCGAGGTTCGCCGCAATCGCTTGCGCGGCGGCGCCGCGATCGTGCCGCGCGCGCGCGAGCACGCCGCGACGCGGCGCGATGGCCACGATGCGCGCGGCCTCACCGGCGGCGACCCAGTCGCCGACGACGGGCCGGTCCGCGAGCGTGGGCGTGATGTGAAGGATCGTCTCGGCCCCGGCGGGGTCGAGCGCGACGAAGCTTGCACCGCGATCGGACGCGATGCGATGGTCGAAGAGCAAGGTCGTGCCTTTCGTGCAGCGGTGTTTTTAGAACCGGACGAGAGAGCGCGACGAGAACGCGGGCGCTCAGCCCGCGCTAGCGGTCTTCAGCTTTTGTGAAGCCGATCGGAAAGGGAGCTCGTCGCGCCGGTGGGCGCAGAGACGGACGTCATGCGGCTCGCTCCTTTCTGATGCTGTGAAGGCGTAGGTTTTATCGTGCGGGCTCGGGCGCACCTGCGTCGTTCGGCGCCGCGTCTGCGAGCACGCGCGTAAACGTCGTCGCGAACGTATGCGCGTCGCCGGGCCACCGGGCCGACACGTAGTTGCCGTCGCGCACGACGAACGCGGGCCGCGCGTCGCCGAGCGAGTCGCGCCGGCGTCCGTCCAGTTTGATTGCGGCGTCGGGATCGTCCGCCGGCACGTCGAGATAATCGCCGGCGCTCGCAAGCGCGGCGGTCACTTCGGCCTGCACGCTGCGCGCGCCGCGCGATTCGCCCGCGCGTTCGACGTACGTCCGATAATACTGCGGATCCCAGAAACGCACGATCCGGCCGAGCGTCCACGCGAGCCGCTCTTGGCGCCACGTCAGCGACGTCGTCTTGCGCCCGAACAGCACGGAGCGTCCCGTGCGCGGCGAACGCGCGCGTGCTGCGACGACCACTCCGTGGCAGATCGCCGCGAACGGCTTGTCCGCGCCGGCCATCGCCGCGACGAAGTTCTGCAGCACCGAGCTTTCGAGATAGCGGCGCATCCCGGCCGCGCGGTGCCCGCCGGGGAGAACGAGGGCGTCGAAATCCTCTATTCTCAGTTCGTCGTAACGGAGAGGCCGCAGAAACGCCGGGTCGCGCTCCAACTCCGCGTACGCGGCGCGGCCCGCGCGATCCGCCCGCAGCACCGACCCGAACGCCACGAGCCGGCGCAAGCCCGGGATGAAGCCCCACGGATCGAGTCCCTCGCCCGTGAGCATGAGCTCGTCCGCGCGGCCGCGTTCGCCGTCCGGTGTCGCGAACGCCGCCTGGTGGCCGGCGGCGCGCAGGATACGCCACGGGACGGCGACCTCGGTCGGGTCGAAGTCGCGGCCGGCGATCGGGATTATGATGCGCACGTTTATCCACTTGGCCATCCGTCCGCAGGAGACACGCCGCCACGCGAAAACCTAGGCGCACCCGTGCAGGACGACCAGCTAGTCCCCGCCCGGCCATTGCGCCGCGACCGAACCGAAGCGTTGCTCACCTACGCCGAGGCGCTGGCGCGCGTCGCGGCGAGCGGCGGCGGGGCGCCCGCGCTGGCCGCGCACCTTGCCGTTGCGATCGACGCGGCCGTGCTCGTCGAGGACGCTCAATGGCGCCACGTCGCCGTCAGCGGCACCAGCGAACGCGCGATCCCCGCGACGGTGCGCGACCTGCTGCCCAGGGACGCCGACGGCGAGGACGGCGTCGGCCTTTCGGCGCCCGCCGACCGGCACGCGCGCGCGTTTCCGCTGCGCGCCGGCGAGGCGCGGCTCGGCTGGCTGTCGGTGTTTCCCTCGTCCGCCCGGACGCTGGACGACCGGGCCGGGCTCATCCGGCTCACGGCGGCGCAGATCGCGGTCGAACTCTCGCGCGAAGCCGGCGGCGGGCGCGGGCGGCGGCGCGGCTTCTGGGACCGTTTGCTCGCGCGCGCGTACGAGGATTCGCTCGAAGCGCGCGAGGACGCGCAGGCGCGCGGCATCGCGCTCGCGCCGGGCTACGTCGCGGTCGCCGTCGAGGGCGAAGGCCTCGACGAGAGCGTCGCGACGCAGAAGAACGCGGAGATTCGGCGCGTCTGCCTCGACACGCTCGGCACGCGCACCGGAGACGTGGTGGTGGTCGAGCGCGGCGGCGGCTTCTTCTTCTTGGTCCCGGCGCCGCTCGAAGTGGATGCCGCGAACGCGCGCACCGCCGCGACGCTCATCCCGCGCGGCATGCAGCGCGCCGGGCTCGACGTGAAGATCGTCGGCGGCGTCGGACGCCACGCGGAGATGATCAGCGTCGCGCAGAGCGTCGACGAAGCGCGCGAGGCGATGACGATCGCACGCCGCATGTTCGGCGGCGCGAAGGTCATGCCGTACGACGATCTCGGCGTGTATCCGCTCCTGCACCGCACCGGCGCGACGCGCGAGGACTGGCGCGCGTTCGCGACGCGCGTGCTCGAGCCGCTGCGCGCGTACGACGAAAAGCACCAGACCGAGCTCGTGCGCACGCTCAAGCTCTTCTTCGACGTGGGACAGAACATCAAGGAGGCGGCCGCGCGGCTCAACGTGCACCGCCATACCGTGTTCTACCGCTTGCGCCAGATCGGCGAGATCGGCCGGGTCGATCTGGACTCGCCACACGACCAGCTCACCGTCCGCGCCGCGTTAGCCGTGGACGCCCTGGACGGTTGATGTTGACGACGGTGAAAGATGCGGCGGCCGCGCGGCGCGCGGTGCTGGCGGCCGCGAAGGAACGCGGCGTGCGCTGGGTGCGGCTCGCGTTCGTCGACGTGCTCGGCATCGAGAAGAGCGTGTCGGTACCGGTCGGCGAGCTCGAACGCGCGCTTGCCGGCAACGTGACGTTCGACGGCGGTTCGATCGACGGGTTCGTGCGCGGCGAAGAAGTCGACATGGTGCTGCGCCCCGATCCCGCGACGTTCACGGTGCTCCCGTGGTCGAGCGACGGTCAGGTCGAAGCGCGCGTGCTGTGCGACATCGAGACGCCCGACGGCACGCCGTTCGAAGGCGATCCGCGCTCGACGCTCAAGCGCGTGCTCGAAGATGCCGGCGACGTGCTGCAAACGCTGCGCGCGGGGCTCGAGGTCGAGTTCTACCTGTTCGCGCTCAACGCGGACGGCACGCCGTCGACGCGCACGACCGACGCCGGCTCGTACTTCGATTTCTCGGCGAGCGACCGCGGCGAGGAAGTGCGGCTCGCGACGAGCGTCGCGCTCGAAGCGATGGGCATCCCGATCTCCTCCGCGCATCACGAGCACGGCGCGGGCCAGCACGAGCTGGATCTCGCCGCCGGGAGCGTGCTCGCGATGGCCGACCGGCTCGTCACGGTGCGCGGCGTGGTGAAGCGCATCGCGGAACGGCACGGCCTGCATGCGACGTTCATGCCGAAGCCGCTGGAAGAACAAGCCGGCAGCGGTTTGCACGTGTACTTCGCGCTCGGCGCCGTCGACGAGGTCGTGCGCCTGCACGCCGTCTCCGGACTGCTCGAGCACGCGCCCGGCTTCACGGCGATCTGCAATCCGACGGTGAACTCGTACAAACGGCTCGTCGCCGCATGGGACGCACCGGTGTACACCGTGTGGTCCGAGCGCAGCGCGAACGCGCTGGTGCGGGTGCCCCCGCCGGTCGGCAGCGAACCGCCGCTGCTCGAAGTGCGCAGCCCGGACGCGTCGTGCAATCCGTATCTCGCGATGGCCGTGCTGGTCGAGGCGCTCGCCGACGGGATTCGTACGCGCGGTCTTCCGGGCGATCCGTTCACGGGCTCGACGTACGAGCTGGGCGAACGCTTCCGCACGGAGCACGGCATCCGGCAATTACCGCGCTCGCTGCGCCAAGCGCTGACGACGCTCGACGAAGACGTCGTGATCCGCGGTGCGCTCGGCGACCACATCTATCACGCCTTCCGTGATGCGAAGCTTGCCGAGTACGAGCGCTACCGCCGCGCGGTACACCCGTGGGAGCGCGAAGCGTACCTGCGCACGTTCTAAAACAGCGCGCGATTCAGCGGCAGACGATCTCCAGCCGGTTGCCGTCGGGGTCGTCGAAGAACGCGGCGTAATACGACTCGGTGTACTCGGTGCATGCGTGCGGCGGTTCGTACGCCTGCGCGCCCGCGTCGCGCGCGACCGCGGCGATGCGGTCGACGTCGGCGCGCGTCGCAGCGGCAAACGCGAGCCGCGTCGCATTGGGGCGATGATCAGGCTCTTCGGAGACGACGATCACCTCGCGCACCTGACGCTCCTCGAGCCGGTAGTAGAGCTGGGCGCCGTCGGGCTGCGTCTTCCCGCGGAATCCGTACTCGCGCAGCAGCGCGTCGTAGAACGGCCGGCAGCGCGCGACGTCCGCGACGCGCAGGTCGACGTGATCGAAGACCGTCATGCCGGGCGCTTCGGCTGGGCGCGGGCCCTCCCTTGCTTGAGGGGACGATGAGAGACCGGGTCCACAGCGGCTCCACAACGCCCGGAGCAACCTCCGGAAAACTTTGTAGAACGGCGGGCGTCGCACCGGTAGTATCAGTCCAGCGATGCCGCACTACACCGTGGTTCTGACCAAGGGCAGCTATCTCGTCGACGAGGCGGACGCGGGCCGTATCCGCGATGCGGTGGCGTCGCGCTCGGCGTTCGTCGAAGTCGGCGTGGACCTGCGGTGCGACGGCGTCGTCGCGCATCGCGCGGAGATCGCGACGGCGCACGTCGTCACGCTCGTCCGCGTCCCCGACCGCGTCGCCGAGATCGACGACGACAAGGTGCGGCCGCTTTTTTCAGCCTTCTGAGGCGACGGCGCGAGCGGCGCCGACGCGCGCGAGCGCACCTTCGAGGAGCGCCCAGCGCACGGGGTCGAGTGCCTGCGCAGCGGCCACGTCGCCGTCGAAAAACCACGCCGCGTAGCGGCGCCGAATCGCCTGCGGCGTCAGCGCTGCGTTGTGCGGTGCGCGGCAGCGCGCGCACACCAGCGCGACGAACCCGTCGCTGACGAATGCGCGTACCGCGTTCGCCTGCGGCGCGGCGTCGTCGAACGCGCCGAATTCCGCCGGCGGGATGCCGGGTGTCGCGGCAAGTTCCGACTGCTCCCACGCGAGCGCGACCTCGCTGCGAAGGTGCATGGTCAGCAAGCCGTACCAGTGGTCGGGACGCGCGTGCAATTCGGGATTCTTGCGAAAATAATCGCGGAGCTCCGCGGCGAGCTCCTTGCGGTATTCGAGAATCCACGCACGCAACGCGACGTGGTCGCCGAACGCGCGAAACGCCGGCGTGTCGCAGTCGGCACAGCGCGCGCGCTCGTCACGCCGCTCCTGCTCGAGGGTGAGACGGCGCACCGGCGAGACCGGGCGGCGGGCGGGCCGGGCGTTCGGTTCGTGCTCCATGGGGACACGCACCGTTGCACGCGGGCGCGCACGCGCTTCTCGAACGCCCGTTCGGGTTACGACGCGTGGTATGCGACGGCGCGCCGGCCCCTAGATATGCCGTAAAGGTTCGGTAAACGGATCGCGAACGTGCACGTATGCGCAACGGCGATTCGGACGGATATCGCTTCGTCACGCGATGGCGCTTGGACGGAGCGCGCTGCGAGGACGTGTCCGACGTGCTCGAGGACACCGATCGTATTTCCCGCTGGTGGCCGTCGGTGTATCGCGAGTGCACGATCCTCGAACGCGGCGGCGAGCACGGGCTCGGGCGGCGCGTCGCCGTCACGACGAAAGGCTTCCTGCCGTACCTGATCCGCTGGGAGTTCACCGTCGTCGAGCAGCACTATCCCAACGGTTCGCGCATCGTCGCGTCGGGCGACCTGGACGGCGAAGGGCGCTGGACGCTGCTGCAAGACGGCGCGGATACGGCCGTCACGTACGAGTGGACGGTCAATGCGAACCACGCGTTCATCCGCCGTTTCTCGTGGCTGCTGCGACCGCTGTTCGCCGCGAACCACAACTGGACGATGGCTCAGGGGCTGCGCGGGCTACGCGCCGAGCTCGCGTCGCGCGGCTTCGCCGCGTAGGAGATCCCAGGCGAGGCGCACGTCGTCGCGCGTCGTGCGTTCGTTGCCGATCGCGATGCGCAGCACGACGCGGCCGTGCAGTCGCGTCGACGACAAGTACACGTCGCCCGACGCGTTGACCGCGTCCATGATCGCGAGGTTGAGCGCGTCGACGGCGGCCGGTTTTTGCGCCGGATCCGGCGCGTAGCGAAAACAGACGACCGAAAGCGGGTGCGGCGCCGCGATCTCCCAGCCGGGCTCTGCTTCGATCCACGTCGCGAGCTCCTGCGCGAGCGCGATGTGGGTGCGCAGCCGTTCTTGCATGCCGCTCACGCCGTACGTGCGCAGCGCGAACCACAGCTTGAGCGCGCGGAAACGGCGGCCGAGCTGCAGACCGTAATCCATGTAGTTGTGCACGTCGGTTTCCGGCGTCACCAGGTAGTCCGCGACGAGGCTGAAGGTACGGCGCAGCAGTTCGGGGTCGCGCACGTACAGCACCGAGAGGTCGACCGGGACGAAGAGCCACTTGTGCGGGTTCACCACGATCGAGTCCGCTGCGTGCGCCGGATCGAGCAGCCAGCGAAACTCGGGCAGGATCGCGGCGGGCCCGCCGTACGCCGCGTCGACGTGCAGCCACACGCCGCGCTCGCGCGTAATCGCGGAGATCGCCGCGATCGGGTCCGTCGACGTCGTCGACGTCGTGCCGACCGTGGCGACCGTGCACATCGGACGCATGCCGTGCGCGACGTCGTCGTCGATCGCCTGCGCGAGCGCGCCGGGTTGCATCGCGAAGGCATCGTCGACGGGGATCCTCACGACGTTGTCGCGGCCGACGCCCAGTGCGATCGCACCCTTCTCGATGTGCGAGTGCGTGTGTTCGGTGACGTAGACGCGCAGCGCGGGCAGATCCGTACGGCCGCCCATTCCGCGCGCGCGCACGTCGAGATCGAGCCGTTCGCGCGCGGCGGCGAGCGCCGTGAAGCCGCCGATCGACGCGGTGTCGTACACGATCCCGTGAAAACTCGCGGGAAGGCCGAGCATCGTGCGCAGCCAGCCCAGCGTCACGTCTTCGAGCTCGATCGCGGCGGGCGACGTACGCCAGAGCATCGCGTTCACGTCGAGCGCCGCGGCGAGCGCTTCGGCCAGCACGGTGACGCGCGCGGCGCTGATCGCGAAGTACGCGAAGAAGCGCGGATGGTTCCAGTGCGTGATGCCGGGCACGACGTGGCGCTCGAAGTCCGCGAAGATGCGTTCGAACGGTTCGCCGTCGATCGGCGCTTCGCGCGGCAGCGCCGCGACGAGATCGCCGGGTCGCGATCGCGACAGCACCGGGTACCGACGGCCCTCGCGATAGTAGTCGTCGATCCAGGCGGCGACGCGGTCGAACGCGGCGCGAAAGTCGGAGTCCGGTTCGCTAGGATTCATGCGGCGGAGATCGGCAAAGGCACGATCCCCGCGATTTGGTGAATGTACAGCGTTACGCCCTCCCCGCCGGCGCATCCGGTCAGAAAGACGCTCACGCTGCGGTCCGTCAGCAGGTCGGTGCGCAGGACGCCGGTCCAACTCGATCCGTCGGCGAGCCGCACGCGGACGGCGAGGCCGGCAAACCGCTGCAGCACGTCGGGCGCCATGTCCGATGGACGCCCCGGGCGGGGTCCCCGTTCCCCGGTCCCGAAATCACCGCGCATGAAGTATCGTACGCTGCCGAACACCGAGATCACCGTCAGCGAGGTCGGGTTCGGCCTGTGGACGACCTCGACCGGCTGGTGGGGCGACACGAGCGACGACGACGCCGTGAAGCTGATGCACGAGGCGCTCGACCTCGGCATCACGACGTTCGACGCCGCGGACACGTACGGAAACGGGCGCAGCGAGGAGCAGCTCGCCAAAGCGTTCGCCGACCGGCGCGACAAAGTGGTGTACGCGACGAAGTTCGGTTATGACTGGTACAACCACTCGGGCGAGCGCAAGGGTCAGAACGAGATCGAACAAGACTTCTCGCCAAAGTTCGTTCGCTACGCGCTCGAGCAGTCGCTCGCGCGGCTGCAGACCGACTACATCGACGTCTACCAGATGCACAACGCGCGCATGGAGCAAGTGCGCGACGGCGGGCTCATCGAGCTGCTGGAAGCGTTTGTGGCCGAGGGCAAGATTCGCACGTGGGGCGTCGCGCTGGGGCCGGCGATCGGCTGGCTGTGGGAAGGCATCGAGTCCGCGCGCGTCAACGCGCCGGTCGTGCAGATGATCTGGAACATGCTCGAACAATTTCCCGGCGACCAGATGGTCGACGCCGCGAACGAGTTCGGTACGGACACGACGTACTTCATCCGCGTCCCGCACAGCTCGGGGATGCTGGAAGGGCGCTACACCAAGGACACGGTGTTCCCGCCGACCGACCACCGCAGCCACCGGCCGCGCCAGTGGCTGATCAACGGCGTACAAAAAGTCGAGACGCTGCGCTTTCTCGAAGAGCCCGGGCGCACGCTGGGACAAGCGGCGATCCAGTGGCTCCTGAACGAGCCGCGCGTGATGACCGTGCTGCCGAACATCTACGACGCCGAGCAGCTGCGTGAGTTCGCGGCCGCGCCGGACACGCCGCGCCTGTCCGCGCAAGAATTGGCGCGCATCGCGGAGCTGAAGAAAGACAACTTCGGCGTCGGCCCCGAGCAAGGCCGATTCAAAGGCACGATGGCGCCGCCAGACGATGCCGTGCTCCCGGCGCACGCGTGAGCGTGAGCGACCGCCAAACGATTCAGACCACCGCGGCGCCCGCCGCGATCGGGCCGTACGCGCAGGCGGTCGCGGCGGGGCCGTACTTGTTCGCGTCGGGGCAGATCGCGCTCGACCCCGTGACGGGCGGGCTCATCGACGGCGACGCCGCCGCGCAAACCCGCCAGGTGATGGCGAACGTCGCGGCCGTGCTGGCGGCCGCGGGGCTCGCGTTCGCCGACATCGTCAAGACGACGATCTTCCTGACGGACATGGCCGATTTCGCCGCGGTCAACGCGGTGTACGGCGAGTGCTTCGAAGATGGTCCGGTGCCCGCGCGCTCGACGGTCGCCGTGGCGGCACTGCCGCGCGGCAGCGCCGTCGAGATTGAAGTCCTCGCGCTGCGCCGTTAGAACTGCACCGCGCTGAACATGAACTGCGAGTTCGAACCGGCGGTGAGCGTCGCCCAGTTGGCGGTCACTTTGAACACCTTGTTCGTCGTGTTGTAGTTCGCCGGGAACACCGTGTTGTTCGTCAGGTTGTAATAGTAGGTGACCGTCGTCGGCGCCGTGCCGGTCGACGAGTACCCGGGCGTGTTGAGGTAACCGCCGTCCTTCGCCCACGAGTTGACGTTCGAACCGTCGTCGGTCAAGAGCAGGTTCGACGCGCTCAGCGTCGCGGACGCGGGCGTCGTTCCGTTTGCCGCGAGCGCGATGTTGCGCACGTCGATCGTGTATTTCAGGATGCCGCCGGGACACCACGTCCCCGCGGGTACGCCGCCCGAGCAGCCGGTGCTCGTGATGACGTACGATTTCGTCTGCACGATGAAGCCCGTGTAGAGCTCGTCGTGCACGGTGTTGTTGTTGGCGACGTTGGCGATGTCGATAACCGCGATCGCCGCGTCGAACCGGTTGAACGCCTGCAACCCCGTCGGCGCGCTGTACACCGTCCACACGAAGTAATCCGCGTTCGCGCCGATTGCGACCGTCGTCGTGGTTTGGTAGGTGCTGCCGCTCACCGTTCCGGCGATCACGGCTCCCAGGGCTCCGGCGGCATCGGCATTGACGGTCATCGTCCAGCTGCCCCCGCTCGTGGGCGCCTGCGCGTAGAAGATGAAGTTCGACGCGCCCCCGTAGTTGTGCACTTGATGGCGAATCGCGATCCCGGCGACCGCGGAGGTGTAGGTGTTGCCGTTGGGGGTGCCGACGATCGTCGATGCGTTGACCGCGTTGAACCCGCCGGGCGTGAACGACTTTTCGACGAAGTCGTCGTTGTTCGTCGTCGCGACGTTGCCGTCGTAACTGCCCGTTGCATTCGGCACGCCGACGGGTCCGATCAAAATGCCGCCGGCCGGCGACGACGCGCACTCGGCGCCCGATGATGCGCCCGGAACGCCGCTGAACGTCAGCGCAAGATTTTGACCGGCCGCGCCGGCCGCCGCGCCGTAGTGCGCGTCGGGTGTCGGGCTGCCGTCGGTCACGCCGGCCGCGCCGCCGTTGACCGTCGCGGCGATGCCGCCGTTGCTGACGATCACGCCGCCGCCGCCGCCGCCGCCCGGTCCGTGCGCGGCGTTGCCGGCGTTGAGCACGTCCGCGTCGGTGCCGTTGGCGCCGTTCGCCGTGACGGTGACGCCGTTGAGCGCTGCCAGGCCCGTCATCACCACGCTGCCGCCCGCGCCGCCGCCGCCGCCGCCGTCGTTCTGCGGGTTGACGCCCATGCTGCCGTTCGCGGTAATCGTCAAGGCGTTCGTCACGCCCGCGACGCGGATCATCACCATGCCGCCGCCGGTGCCGCCCGAGGAATCGTACCCGCCGCCGTTGTTGCGCGAACCAGCGCCGCCGCCGCCGCCGAGCACGACCTGCGTCGCGGACGGCGTGAAGCTGCCCCCGATGCCGCCGTACGCGACGTTGGAGCTCCACGACTTTCCGCCGACACCGCCGGCGCCGCCGTTGCCGCCGCCGCCGCCGCCGGTGTTCTGATCGTTCGCCGCGACGTTCGCGTCCGCACCGCCGCCGCCGGCGTTTCCGCCCGCGCCGCGTGCGGTGTCGCCCGACGCCGGATAGGTGTTGGTGGCCGCCGACCCCACGCCGGCGGCGTACACGAGCGCGGGCGTTCCCGCGGTGCCTTCGCCTTTGATCCCGTGCGCATTCTTCGTGTCGAGGTTGACCCAGTCGCCGTTGGCGGTCGTCGCGTCGCCGGCGAGCGCGCGGCCTTGGCCGCCGCGGAAGCCTTTGGCCGTCGCCGTAACCGTCGAACCGTTGCCGTTCAGAATGTTCGCGACGTCGATCGCGAGCACGCCGCCCGCTGTGCCGTTCCACGCCAGCGGCGTGAGCGCGGCGCCGACGGTCGGCGAGGTGTATTGCGGCACGCGAATCACTTGGAAGTGCGCGTTGCCGCCGGTGGTGTAGGCGTGGATGAGGCCGCCGCCGTTGGTACCGGTGATGGTGACGGATCCGCCGCCGACCGCGAGCGCGCCGGCCGCCACGACGTACTCGAACGTACCGGCGGTGGTCGAGATCGCGCCCGTACCGCTGCCGCTGCCGTCGCCGTAACTGCTCGTGTTGGTGGTGTTGATCGTCGCGCCTTGCATCTGCACCACGAGCAGCAGATCCCCGGAGGCGATCGCGGTGCTCGCGTCGCCGGTCGCGTGTGCGCCGACGGTGATCGACGTCGCGCCGGCGAGCGCGTTCGCCGTCGCCGGCCAATACGTGTTGACGATGCCGGTCAGGTTGCCCGGGCTTCCGTCGCGTCCCGGCGTCCCGCACAACGCGGCCGCGCGCGCAGGCTCGCGCACCGCAACCACGATGGTTGCCGTCATGGCCAGCGCGAGCAGCGTCGCGCTGAGCCGTCGGATCACCGTTTACCCCACCCGAACAGACGGTCGACGACGCTGGTCACCGTCATGTAGAAGCCGCGCTTCGTGGGTCCCGTCGCGAGCGACGGATCCGCCGAGCCGCGCAGGTTGAAACCCGCGCCGACGCGCGTGTTGTCACCCAGCCGCACGCCGCCCTCGAGCGCGAATGCGGTCGTGGTCGCCCCGTCGATCCCGCGAATGGATGCTTGTCGCGCTTCTGCGCCCACGTCGAAGCGCGCGCCGATCTTTTGATCGAGCCGCAGGCCGAACAGCGAGCTGTGCGCGGCGTAATACGAATCGCCGTCGAGCTTGTACGCATAACGTCCGACGATCTCGGTACGCGTGCGCACGCGCAACACCTGCTCGAGCGACACGACGCCGCTCTGCGTGTTCGTCAGCGCGCCGGTGCCGTCGCGGCGATCGTATTCCAACAGCGTCACGCCGTTGTCGTTGCGCGACGGCCGCCATGCCAGCCCGACGCGCTCGTCGGATTGATTGCTGCCGGGCGCACGCGCATCGTTCACGCTGGCGAACACCGAGAGGTCGGGCCCGAGCGCGCCGGCCGCGGCGAGCGAGATCGAGACGCCCGACCCGCTGCCGGTGCGCATTTGCGTGGAGCCGCTGGCGCGGAACTTGTTCGCGGGATCGGCGTACGACAGCGACACGCCGTACAAATCGAAGCCGCCGCCGGTCGTGGAGCCGGCCGCGGTCGCGTGCTGGTAGAAGGCGTCGCCCTTCGTGCGGCCCAGCGAGATGCGCTCGCGCACGCCCATCGTGGCGAACACGTCGCTGCCGTTCGCACCGTGATCGATCAAGTACGACGAATCGATCGTGGCGTTGCCGACGCGGCGGGCGAAGCCCAGCTCGGTCGCGTGCGTTCCGCCGGATGCGGTCGTGAGCGCTTGCGTCGCCGCGGCGAAGCTTTGCACGGGAGCCGCGCTCCAGCGCTCGCGCAGGAACGCGCGGCCGCCCTTGCCCAGATCGTACGTCACCTGCGCGTCGGTTTGCGCCGGCTGCACGTCGTTCGATCCGCCCAGCGTCTGCAGGCGGTTGACGCTCACGTCGACGGCGCTCGTCGCGCGCCAGTCGAAGCCGACCGATGCTTGCGTCGACGCCTGGTTCGGATTGGTTTGATACGGCGCATACGGCGACGGCGACGCGCCCGGGGACGGAAGAATTCCGACCGGGTTGAACGGCAGGAGCGGATTGATTGCGCCGCCCGGGAGCGGTGCGCTCGCGGCGCTCGTCGAGATGCGGCGTTCGAGGGCCGCGGTCATCGTGAAGCGCTTGGTGAGCGCGCGGCGCGAGCGCAGCGAAGCCGTGGTCTGCGAGCTCGCGACGACGCCCGCACCGGAGTTCGCCTGGTGCCCGAACTCGAACGCGAGCTCGCCGCGGCCGCCGTCGTACTTGTGCGCGTAATTGAGCCGCTCGTTGAGCAGCCCCGGGGTCGACAGGCCGCCGAACGGATCGTTGTAGCCGGCGTCGGTGCGGTCGAACAGCAGCGAGAAGCGATCCGGGCCGACCGCGCGCGTGAGCTGCGCGTGCAGCGCGCTGCCGCCGGCGCCGGATACCGGCGCATCGGGCGAGATCGCGAGCAGCCCGCCGCGGCTGGTCGCATGCACGATCTGCCAGCCGCCGCCGCGGATGATGCCGCTGAGATCTTGCGTCGCCAAAGACACGTTGCCGGCGCCGCTGGTGTCGTTGACATAGCCGACGCCCAGCTTGATCGCATGATTGCGGCCGAACGACGTCTCCGCGCGGCCGCCCACGGTGCGCGCCGCGTTGCCGGGCGCGTCGAACTCGTAGGTGAGTACGATCTGGCGCGGGTTGAACGCCTCGTCGAACGGGAGCGGGATCTCGATGAAATGCAGCTGGCCCGTCGCGTACTCGATCGAGTAGTCGATCCCGCGCGTCAGCGCGGTTTGCGCGATGACGGCGCCGCTGCGCGAGTCGATCGTCGCGAGGAGCACGACTTCCGAGCCCACCACGATGCCCGGACGCAGCGTGATGCCGTTGGCGAGACCGCTCGGCGCGAACACGCGGCGGTCGTACCCCACGTCGTTGCGCGCCGCGAAAAGCATCGCGCGGCGGTTGTCGCCCGCAAGCTCGAGCTTTGCGCCCGCGACGAGCTGGTCGAACCCGCCCAGTGCGTTGACGCTGGTGCCGGTGCTGGCGCGGAACTCGCCCCATTGCGCGGTGGCGCGCCCGGTGTCAAGCCGCGCGAACAGATGATCGCGCGAGAGCGCGTCGTCGCGGCGCGTGCTCGAGTCGCCGGTGGTCGAATACGGCCGGTCGTTCGGATCGCCGTTGTACGTGCCGAGCGCGCCGCCGTATTGCGACGTGCGCTGCAGCGTGTCCGCGGTGTCGTAGGCGAAGGTCGCCAGCGATTTGCCCAGCGCGCCCGTGCCGAACACCGCGACGCGGCCGCGGCGCGAGTTCGTCCCGTTGGGATCGCCGTCACCGCCGCCGGGAACGCCCGGAACCGATCCCGTTCCCGCGCTCAGGATGCCGTTTACGAACGGCTTGCGCAGGTTCGGTGCGAGAAAGAAGCGCGCTTCGCGCGACGCGTCCGCGAAGTCGGCGCGCATGAGGATCGAACCGGGGGTAAAGCCCGGGATCAGCTTCACGAGCGCGACGCCGTCGGCGTCGAGCGCGACGTCGAGCGATTGGCGGCCGACGGTGTTCGTGACGACGCCGGGGGACGAGGATGCGAGCGGTACCGGGCTCGCCGAGGTTTCCGTCCCGGCGACGGCGGCCGCCGCGACGCGTTCCAGCCGCGCGTCGCCTTGGACGAGCACGACCTGCACGACCGTCCCTGAAGCCGCGTGATGGCCCCATGCATCGCGCGCTTCGACGCGCACTTGGTCGGCGCTCGTGCCGTCCGCACGGAACGGGCCGATGCCCGACACGCTGAACACAGCCGGACGCCCCGGACCGTACACGCGGTGGATCGTCGTCGCGCCGCGCGCGCCGGCCGCGCCGAGCGGGGTGAGCGCGACGGTGTTGGGTCCGGGCTGCAGCGTGACGCCGTAGTACGTGTAGCGCGTTTCGCCCGTCTTCGAGTCGACGGTGCGCTTGCCGATGCGCGAGAACGGGATCACCGCGTCGCCGACCTTGAGCTCGACGCCCGCGCCGCGCACCGTCTGCACCTCGACGCTCGTCGACGTGCCGGACGTCACGCCGTCGTCGGCCGGCGCCACCAGCGTCGCGCTCAGCGCGTCGGTCGCGGTGAACGTGAGATGCGTGAGGTCGCCGCCTTCGGGTCCTTTCGGCGTCACCGAGACCGCCGCGGTGTCCGGCTGCGCGAGGGTTCCCGCCGCCGCGCCCGGTTGTGCCGCGCCGCTGGCCGCCGAGGATTCCGCGGCAACCGCCGCTGCCGTC
>JAXDMA010000092.1:0-4442 GCA_034666305.1 Vulcanimicrobiota bacterium | reverse complement strand
TCGCGATCGGCGGCATGGCCGCGGGGCTCGCGGGGATGCTCGCGGGGACGTACTACGGCACGATCGATCCGGGCCGCGGCACGTCGATGCTGATCTTCGCGTTCATCGTCGTGATCATCGGCGGGCTGGGCTCCGTCACGGGCTCCGCGCTGGCGGCGGTGGTCGTCGGCGTGCTGCAGCAGTTTCTCAACTTCTACGGCGCGGCGGGCGTCGGCGACTTCTCCGTCGTGCTGCTGCTCGCGATCGTGCTGCTCGTGCGACCCGGCGGGTTCTCCGGAGCGTCGGGATGACGCCGCGCATGCGCATCGCGCTAGCCGTTGCGCTGGTCGTGCTCGTCGCGCTCCCGGCGATCGGCATCGCGCTGCCCGGCGTGTTCGAAGGCGCGCTCAACGCGCCCGGCACGCTCAACCTGCTGGGCCTGTGCTTCGTGTTCGGCGCGCTGGCGCTCACGTACGATCTCGTGTTCGGCTACGTCGGCCTGCTGTCGTTCGGGCACGCACTCTACTTCGCGACGGGCGTGTACGTGCCGGCGATGGCGCTCACGCGGTGGCATTGGTCGCTGGCGGCGGCGCTCGCGCTCACGGCCGTCGTCGCGCTCGTGCTGCCGCTGGTCCTCGGCGCAATCTGCCTGCGCATGCGCGACATCCCGTTCGCGATGGTGACGCTGGCATTCGCGCAAGCCGGCTCGATCCTCGTCGCGCAGAACCCGTTCGGGCTGACCGGCGGCGAAGAAGGCCTCGCGCTGGGCGGCGGTTCGATCCCCGCGTCGCTGATCGGCGTCGCCAACACGCGCAACCTGTACTGGATCGCGCTGGCATTGCTGCTCGCGGTGTACGCGATCGGCTGGCTCGCCGTGAACTCTCCCGCCGGCCGCGTATGGCAGGCGATCCGTGAGAACGAGCGGCGCGTGTCGGTGCTCGGGCTGAACCCGTATCTCTACAAGCTCGGCGCGTTCGTGCTGTCGGCGTTTCTCGCATCGGCGACCGGCGTGGTGTATTTGCTGCTGCAAGGCGGCGCGAACCCGCAAGTCACCACCGCCGATTTCACGCTCGCGCTGCTGGTGATGGTGGTGCTCGGCGGCGTCGGCACGCTGTGGGGCGCGGTGCTGGGCGGCGTGGTGTACGAGTATCTCGACTTCCGTCTCGTATCGCTGGCCAATACGTCGACGGTGCAGTCGCTGCCGGGCGTGCTCCGCGTGCCGTTGTCCGAGCCGCTGTTTCTGCTCGGCGTGCTGTTCATCATACTCGTGCTCTTCGTGCCGGGCGGCCTCGGCGGATTGCTGCGCCGCCGCGCGACGACCTGAGGCCGAAGCAAGCGTTTTGCGCGCAGGGGTTTGACGCGGCGCGCCATATCCGGTAGACTCACCCCTTGGACGGGCGGCTAGCTCAGTGGGAGAGCGCTACATTGACACTGTAGAGGTCAGAAGTTCAATCCTTCTGCCGCCCACCATTTTGGTGGGGTCCGTAAGCCCTGCAAGAACCGCGCCTCGTTGCGCGGTTCCTCTTTTACGGTGACTTTTCCGATGCGACGCAGGCCGGTAGCGGACTCTTGGGTCACCAGCCGAACCGTCCGGGGCCGGGGTAATTAGGATCGAGGCAAATGTTCCGCCTCGACCGTGTTCCTGTTCTCGAGGTAGATATGAACGTACGAACCCTTATGGCGACGGCATCAATCGCCGGCCTCGCCGCTTGCGGCGGTGGCGGGGCATCTTCGCAAACCCCGGTCACGGGCACGAACAATGTCGCGCGCGCGCCGCAATCCAGTACGCTAAACAGCACAGCCGCCTGGTCCGTATACAATTATAATCCTGCAAACGCAAATATAACGCCCAAATCCGCATCATTCGACGGCACGACGGCGTCGTTCACTTTTGCGCCGGACGTTTTCACCGCGCGGCTGACAACGCAAGCGAAACCATTGACGGGCGACCTCACCGGAAAAACGCTCCACGATACCATCACGGTGAGTGGTGCGACGGTGTTCACAACGCACTTTGGCGGCGGTTGCCACAACCCGCCGGCGGCACGTTTCTTCTTCATCGCGAAGACAAACGGCCCGTTTGCGACAACCGACTATTGGTGGTCGGACGCCCAGCAGTACGTCTTGGCGAATGGCACGGTGACGCTCAACGAGCCGCTCACTCCTATCGATTGGTCCGATATCAACGGGCAACCTGCGGCGTCAAACGCCGCAGCATTCACGGCTGCGGTCGCGAATGTTCGGGAAATCGGCCTTTCGTTCGGCGGCGATTGCTTCTTTGAAAATGGGGCAGCGGGCACCGGAACGTTCAGCAGTACGTTCACCGAAACCTAAACCTAGCCGCCCACCACGTCCGGAAACGCCGCGATCATCTCGCGGCGTTTTCCTTTTCCTTCGATCACGGTCGTGCCCGGCAGCCCTGCGCGAGCGGTAAGAACGCTTTTGCGGCCTGCTCCTCGTTCGTGTGAACGTAGCTCGTCATTGCGGTGCTCCATTCGTTGACGCGTGCGCGGTCGGCCGCATCGAATCCGTTCAGCAACGGCATGCCGGGCGGCGCGGTGAACTTCGGTGCAGGCCGCGGCGGCGCATCCAGGTTGCGCGGCAACGTCATCACCGCGATCGCCAAGGGATCTTCGAATCCGACCATGTGCGTGTTGAGCCACATGGATTCGCGCATCATCAGCTCGCTCAAGGCCGCGGCCCGCGCCTGCTGGGCGGCATAGACGCGCTCCAGTTGCTCGCGTTCGGCGCGAACCGTCGGATCGGTCGAGCTCGCACTCAGGCGCGGATCGTCGAGGAGCTTTCGGATCGTGTCGGTCTCGCGAAGCAACGCGGCAGCATCGACATTCAACCGATTGTATTGAGACTCCAGGTTGATCCCGTCGCTTTTCACGGGGACACGCTGGCTGCGGTAATCGGCTTTCAACTGGATATAGATCGGTAGGCCCGTCCGAGCGGTGCCGAACCGCGCGTCGGCACGCTGCGCGGCGGCGAACGCCGGCACCACCACGTCACGCATGAAGGCACACGCCGTCGTCGTCGCGCGCGTGCGGCCGATCTCCGGGAGCTCGGGCAACGCCGATGCCGCCGGCGCCGGAGCCGGCTGCGCCCGTATCACCGAGGTCCCGCCGGCAAGGAACGCCGCTGCGAGCACAGAGGACGCAATCGCACGTTTCATTTCCAGGTCTCCTCGTCCGGTCTCACTGCAGGGCAGTCTTGAAACTCAGGAGCGTGTCGGGATTTCCGCCCAGGCTTTGGTATTTCGAGCGCGCGTGCTGTTCCGCCTGGAAGATGCCGTCCACGACGTTCGCAAAGTGCGTTTTTGCATCCGCGAAGTCGGATGGAGAGTGCGTGTCGAGATACGACCGTGCCGACTTGCACACGCTTTCCAGACCGTCTCCGACTTTGTTGATCGCGATCAAGAAATCCCGATCGGCACTGCGCTGGGGATCGAGCCGCATGTTGAAGGAGCGACCCACGATTCCGCTCGCGCGGTCCTGACAGCTCTTCAGTTCGCGGGACGCCGCCGGGATGTTTTCGCGCCGTAAATATTCGCCCGCTGAATCATGCGCTTTCAGCGCCGCGACGCTGATGTGCACGATGTCGGCCCAGGCCGTGCTGAAGTCCCGTAGCACCTCGGGATTCGCCGTCGGCGGTGCCGGCGGCGCCGCCGTCTTTGGTTGCGGCGTGGGCTGCGGGGTCGCCGATACGCTTGGCGCAGGCGCCGGTGTCCGAGGCGTCGGCGTGGGCGTCGTCGTCGGTGTCGGCGTCGGCGTAGGCGTCGCGGCGGGCACCGGCGTTGCGGTTCGTTGCGGCGACGCGGTTGCCGCCGGATGCACCGATTGCGCGGCGACCATCGCGGACGGCCCCGGCCGGTTCGGCACGAGCAGCACGTCGGCCACGATCAAGGCGCTCAACGCGGTGACGCCGACACCGCACATGCGCAGGAGCCGGCGCCGGCGCAGCAGCGCGGAGACGATCGCGCACAGCACGGCCACGATGCACAGGAGACTCGCGATCCAGAGAACTACGAGATCCGGCGCCACGCTTGAATCGTCAGCCCGAACCGTGCGACACGAGGCGCGCCAAACCGTAGGCGGCGCCCGCCGCGAGCGCACCGATGAACCAGGTCTGCAGCGCGCCCAGCAGCAGCGGCGTCGCGAGCACGCGCGCGCGCACCGCACCGAACGCGAACAGAGCGATCGACGTGCAGAGGATCGACCACCACAGCGCCTCGTGTGCGTTCGCGATGAACACGTACGGGGCGAGCGGGAAGATGCCGCCGAGCACGTAGCCGCCGCCGACCAGTGCCGCGCTGCGCGGCGCCGCGCGTTCATCCGGCCGTTCGAGGCCGAGTTCGTTACGCATCATGAACTGCACCCACTGCTCGCGGTCGCTCGTGATCTCGTTGACGACGCGCGCGAGGATCGGCTCGCGTACGCCGTAGCCTTGGAGAATCTGCG
>JAXDMA010000091.1:0-7418 GCA_034666305.1 Vulcanimicrobiota bacterium | reverse complement strand
GACATCGCACAGGCGCGCACGGATCTCGCAGCGGCGCAAGAAGAACTCAAAGCCGCGGGCGGCGATCTCGCGGCACACCGCCGCGCGCAAACAAAGATCGACTTCGCAAACGCAAGGCTGGCAGTCGCGGGCGTTTAAACACCGTCGGAAGCGGAGGATGCTGACGTGATGAACCGCTCGGACTACCTCCCCATTGCAGCGATCGGCTCGCTGTTTTTCCTGCCGCTGACCGCGCAGGCGAGTCCGGCCGACCTCGGTCCGCCGACGTTCCAAGCCTGCGCACCGGCGCCGCAGTTCGTGCAAATCGTCAACGCCGTCGCCCCGCGTCAAGGTGGACGAGAAACCTCATCCCTTCGCCGGCTGTCCAGCCTATCGGTTTCGGTCGAGGGTTCCGGCGGCCGGTACCGGATCGCATCGGGTTCCAACGCGTCCGTGACGATCGACGCACCGGTCGACGTGCGCGCGTGCCAAGCGATGCGCCCTACTGCTGTTCGCCTCGCGAACGGCGGCAGCGTGCCCGGGAACAATGCCGCGGCGATCGCCGCGGTGCTGGCGTTCCGCGAATCGAATGCGTGGCCGTACGGCGCCGCGCACCTCGACGACCCGCGGACGCGCATCTCCGCTCGCATGCGCAACGGGCATATCATGGTTTCGATCGCCGACTACAAGACGCTCTACTCGCCCAACGCCCTCGGCTGCGGCAGCGAAGAGTACTATCGCGTTGATCTCCAAACGTTCGCGGTCGTGCCGTACGATGGTTGCTTCGAAGGTGCGCCGGCTAGGCGCGTCTTGCCGATGCTGAAAGACCTTCCGGACTAGTTACAATCCGCGGCGGCCCGGTCGACGGTTCAGGCTATACGAAGCTCGATGACGCCGATTGGCATTGCGTCGTCTAGAGCGAGTGCGCGACGCGGAGGTCGAGGAGATCGCCGCGCATGGTCGCACTCGGACGTGCACGCTGCATGATCTGGCCCTCGTCTTCGACGCAAAGATCGTTCTCGAAGAGTTCGATCCGGCCACGGGTCCGTTTCTTCTACCATCACCCTCGCACGTGGGACGCCTATGAGGTCGTCCGGGACCGGATCGAAGAACGGTTCCGCCGACACGAGTCCCACGGCTGACGCCGCTGCCTCAGGAAACGGGCAGAATTCCGGAGTAGGCTGAATGGATCGGTCCGCTAACCGGAGGTTCGAAGATGCGACGTGTGCTCGTAGCAGTCGCCATGGCGGCGACATTGCCCGCGACGGTTTCCGCCGTTGCGCGGCCCGAAAACGTTGGCGCCACCCGCCCGCGCTGGGTTACGCCGATCGACTCCCGCACGACGGATCAATGGTTGAGCGAGTCGGCGGGCGTCGTCTACGGTGCGCGCAACGGGCGGCTCGTCGCGATCGACCTTCGTAGCGGCGGCACCCGCTGGACCGCGCCGGTCGCGGTCATCGGGCGCTCGGCCTCCGGCGGAGGATTCGTCGCGGCGCCGAGCGAGCACGCCGTCGCGTTCATCGACGCCCGCAACGGGCATACGATCGTGACGCGCCCGGCCGGTACGAATCCGGGCGTGGCGGCATACTCGACGGGTTTTGTCGTGGTTGAAGCGGTGGAGTCCGGCGTCAATGTGGCGCACGGGTTTGCCTTCGACGGCACGCCGCGCTGGACGAAACGGTTCACGTTCTTCGCCGATCCGGAGCGCATCGTGTCGCTGGGCGGCGACGCCGTCGGGCTGCGAAATCGTGACGAAATTCTCGTGATCGACGGACGCGACGGACGCGCCGTCGCGCAAACCGACGGCGTAGAAGATCTCATCGGGGCCGATGGCCGCTATTTGTGGTTTAACGTCGTCAACGGCGGGATCAAAGGGCTCGATCTCGACCGGAACCGCTCGCGCGCTTTGCACGGCTCGATCGTGAAGGGCGCGGCGCGCGTCGAGCACGGCGTGGCCGTTGCCGTGATCGACGGGCGGCTGCAGAAAATCGATCTCACGCGCAACGGGGATGACGACGCGGCGATCAGCGCCATGCGCGTCGACGGCCGCTGGGTAGGAGGTCCGGCCGCCGGGCGCATCTTCCTCGAACGCAGCGACGGCATGTACCTTCGCGCGCTCGACGACCGCGCGAAAGCGCTCCGCGTCGCGCGCTATTCCGGCGAGGCGCGAATCGTCGCGGTGGACGGTCGCCGCGGGATGATCGGCATGGAGAACGGCACGATCTTCGTCGTCGACGTTGCCAGCGGCAAGCAGCTCGCGCGAATCGACACGACGTGCCGAGCGTACGACGGCTTCGCGGCGAGTGGCAGCACGACCATCGTGCACTGCGACGACGAAGCACATACGGCCCAACTCGTCGCATTCGAGCGGATCCCGGTCGCGGCGCCGTAGGCTGAAACCGGCGAGCGCCCGCTCGCAGGACGCGTGAGGCGGGCCGCTCTTCCGGGAACACGCTGGGCCGGAGGATATTTGAGATGCAACACACCGACGAGGGGACCGCGGTCGTCGCGACTTATTCCGACCGCAGCCGTGCCGACGCAACGGTCCAAGCGCTCCATGACGAGGGTTTCCGGCGCACCTGGCTGGCCGTGATCGACCGATCGGCAGCGGGAGGGGACGCGTTTGGGCCGGGCGACGGAGCGACGCAACGCCGGTGGTTCCGCAAAGATGCGAAGCAGACGCTCTACGACGCACTACGCGATCGCGGCGTGAGCGACGACGTCGCGTTGCAGCTCGACGACACGTGCGACGACGGCAACATCGTCCTCGTAGCCGAATCCGCGAACGATCCGCTATACGCGCAGGAGATCGTTCAGCGCGAAGGCGGCACGCTGCTCTCGGCGCCAACGCGGCTCAAGGCGGACGCCGCACCTCCCGACCGCGATGCGCTGCGCACGCGTCGGCAGTCGATCGCACCGGTCGTGCGCGAGGACGTGTTCGTCTGCCGCGAACCGCGCGCCGTTCGAACGGTATAGAGCAACCACAGTCGCGAACCGAAGCCCGGTGAGGCACACGCTGCTCGCCGGGCTTCCGGCTTTTTAGTATGGATACGGATGTCGTCGTGATCGGTGCGGGCGCGGCGGGGCTCGCCGCCGCGCTTTCGCTCGCCGAGCGATCCGTTCGGGTGACCGTGGTAGAGGGCCGCGATCGCATCGGCGGCCGCGTCCGATGGGAACCCGTCGGCTCGGCCGGCGTGCCCGCGGAGTTGGGCGCGGAGTTCATTCATGGTCCCGCGCCCGAAACCGCCGCGTTCATGCGCGAGGCCGGCCTGACGCGCACGCCGACCGGGGACGCTTCATGGGCGTGGAGTACCGCCGGCGGGCTACGGCCGGCGGACGACGACGATTTTAGCGCCGGCGACGTGTTCGAGCGCGTGCGCACGCTCGCCGAAGATGAAAGCGTCGACGTGTTCTTGCGCCGCTTCGAGCACGACCCGGCATTGCGGAAATTGGCGTTGCGGGCGCGCGGATTTGTCGAAGGATTCGAAGGGGCCGATCCGGCGCGCGTAAGCGCCCGTTCGATCGCGGACGAACTTCAGACGGGCGTCGATTCCGCGACGTCGCGACCGGTGCCGAGCTACGCGCCGCTCTTCGAGCACTTGGGCGAGCGCTGTGCGCGCGCGGGCGTCGACGTTCGCCTCGGCAGCGTCGTCGAACGCATCGCGTGGGAGCGCGGCAAGGTCACGATCGATGCGCGCAGCGAACGCGCCGGCGCGTTCACGCTCCGCGCCCGGTGCGCCGTCGTCACCGTTCCGGTCGGCGTTTTGCGGCAACGCGTCGATGCGCCGCATCCGTTCTTCGCACCCCCCCTTCCGGTGGAGAAGCAGGTGGCTGTTCGCGGTCTCGAGATGGGGCACGCCGTGCGCGTGGTGTTGGCATTTCGCACGCCGTTTTGGGAAACGATCGACGGCGGCCGCTTTCGCGACGCGGCATTCTTCAGGTGCGAAGGGACGGCGTTCGCGGCGTATTGGACGCAGGCGCCGCAGCGCGAACGAACGATCGTCGCCTGGGCGGGTGGACCGCGCGCCACGGCGATGGACGGCGTGGCGGCACAGGCACGCATCGAACGTGCGCTGGACGAGTTCGGGGCCATGTTCGGGCAGCGCGACCTCGCGCGCCGCGAGTACGAGGCCGGCGTGACCTACGATTGGTCCACCGATCCGCTCGCGTACGGCGCGTATAGTTACGTCGTCACCGGGGCCGGCGCCGCGCGCGCCGCGCTCGGAACGCCGGTTGACGACACGTTGTTCTTCGCGGGCGAAGCGACGGCGACCGACGGTCAAGGCGGCACGGTCAGCGGCGCATTCGGGACCGGGCTGCGCGCCGCGGCGGAAGCTGTCCGCGCGCTCGAGGCGGCGGGCGTGCCGTGGAAGATCGTGCCGTAGGGTGCGCGAAGCCGGTTCGATGCTCACCGAGTGGAACAGCTTTTACGTGATGATGGGCTCGTCTGCCGCGGCGCTCACCGGGCTGGTATTCATCGTGGTCACGCTCATTAGCGATCAGCGGCGCCGCGGCTCGGACACGGGCATGTCGACGTTCACGACGCCGACGGTGGTGCATTTCGGGGGAGCGCTCTTCACGTCCGCGGTCATGTCGGCGCCCTTCCGCTCGGTCGTTCCGATTGCGATCTTGCTCGGTCTCGCCGGCGCGGGCGGGTTGTTCTACGTCACGATCATCGCGCAGCGCACGTCACGGTTAGCTTCGTATCGCGCCGATGCGGAGGATTGGACGTTCAACGTCGTCCTGCCGTTTATCGCCTACGCGACGCTCTTCATCGGCGCGCTCGCGCTGCCGGGAACCGCCCAAGCGCTCTACGCGCCGGCGGCGGCGGTCATGCTCTTGATTTTCATCGGCATTCACAACGCATGGGACGTTGTGACGTTTCTCGCGACTGGCAAGGCCGAAGCATTGCCCGATCGTCCGGCAAGAATCGAAAGCGCTCCGGTAAAGAGCGATTAAGGATCGACGAAACCGCCCGGCGGTGCTTCGTGGGGAATCGTCCAGCCGAAATACACCTCGACATCGGTGATCTGCCCGTTCTTGACGGTCACCAGCTCGGTGTTTCGGAAGCGGCGGCCGCGGGCGCGGCCCTCGTACGTGACGAACACGCGCTCGCCGTCCGCAACGAGATGGATGAAGTCGAAACCCTCGGTCGATTCACTGTTCGGCCAGCAGCGCTCGAAGTAGGTCGCGCGGTCTAACCGGTTGTCGAGCGGGCTGGTGAAGTGGAAGTCGCCGGCGATCAAGGCCTCGATCGCCGCCCGGTCCTTGGTAACGTAGGCGTCGTATCCCGCGCGGGCAACGGCGACCGCATCGTTTGGCATCTGCATGTCCTTGCCCCGGGATCGGCAGCTTGACGCCGGGTGAGCGCATCGAGCATCATCGGCGGGATGCACGAGGGCGCCGGCGCGGGTTCCCGGAGGTGGTGGCTCGAGGGAGCGATCGCGCTGCTCGTGCTCGTCCTCGCCGCGAAAATTTGGTATTTCGAGACACGCGCGCGCGCCGCGCAGCACGCGGAGCCGGGGTCGGTTCTCGCACAGCTCTCGGAGCGGCTCGATCGTCAGCCGCACGAATGCGTTCCGCTCGGGTGGTATCCCGCCGGGCGGCCGTCGCGAGGCTATTATCCGGAATTCAACGCGGACGTCGCGCAGCGAACCGGGCCGTTCCAATCCGGTTGGGTGGCGGTGATGCGCGCCGACGCACATCATCCGCAAGCGGCAGACGTGAAGGGCGTGCTCGACGAGTTCGCGCGGGTCGGCCTCCTGGAGCGCCGGACGTTGCCGGACGGAATGCACTACACGCTCACGAACGAGGGCAGGCGCTATCTGTACGAGCGAAACGAGCTCGGCAACAACGTCGAGGGCTGGCCGTTTCTCTGCTTCTCGCACTTGCACGCGACCTCGATCGCGTGGAGCGGCCCGGCGATCCGAGACGCGGACGGGTGGTCGGATTCCCGCCGCGTGCGATTCTCGTGGACGTCGCGCGTCGACGCGCCGTGGATCACGCCGTTCTTGAAAGCTCACGCGGTGGAACTGCCGCCCGTCTCAAACCCGGCGGCTGCGACGGCGCGCCGATACAACGGGCGGCCGTGGCGCCTCGCCCGAATGAACTTCGAGTTCGGCCTCGTCGAGCACCGATCCGCGTGGACGGCTAGCGGCCTCTAATGTGCGACCATGTCGTGACCGGCGCCGTCGCGCTGATGGTCATCGTTGCCGATCTCGCGTTCCGCAATGTCCTGCGGCTCTGGTCCGTCACCATCGTCGTCGTGCTGCTGTTCGCCGCGGTTTCGCTGACCGGTCCGATGCTGCGCCTGGGATACTTCGGCGTACCCGGCGTCGAATTGTGTTTGAGTGCGAACGCGGAGACCGCCTACACGTGGTTGCTCGGAACCACTGTCATGGTCGCCGTCGCAAATTGCCTGTACGCTGTCTTCGGAACGTCGAGACCTTGATTCGATATCAGGTGGTCAAGGTTTCGTGCATCGCCAGCCAATCGTCGAGATCGTTGAGCGCGACCGCCTTCTTGTACGCGGGATCCGCGAATCCCAAGCGCGCGCTGCGGTCGCCGTACATTGCTTCCGGAATGTCGGTGGCGGAGACGGCTTCGTTCACCTTTGCGATGACTTCCGGTGAGAGTGCCGTAGCGTTCGCGCGAACCCACGCTTCGAGCGTGAGGTAATCCGGCTTCGCGGTCTCGATGTAGCGCACGAACGCGTCGCGGTCGACCCCGAGCGTGGTGGTGAGAAACTCGTCGAAGCCGCCCACGCCGTGACGGTAGCCGTCGGGCAGGCGTCCACAGGCGTGCAGCAATATTTTCAGCCACAGCCGCGGCAAGTGCTTCACGCCCAGCGGCCCCATGACCGAGGAACTCAAGACGGGCACGATCATTTCAGCCATGAACCGAACTTCGCACGCCGCGGCGAGTCTCCGCCAGGTGGTTTCAACGCCACACTGTGCCGCCGCGCGCGAGATAGTCGTGCACCACCTCCAGCGCATCACGTTGGTGTGGCCGTAGGCGTTCTAATCTGACCCGGAAGCGAGGACCTTGTTCGCGACCCAGACTCTCGTCGCGACGTGAGGTATGGCCGCTTATTCCGAGAGCGATTCAGTCGCCCGGGACGACCCGGCAAGCTTCGACCGCGACGTCCAAATGCACCGTGCTGCCGACGCTGCGATCTTCCGTCGGTGGTGCCGATACGCGAATCTGCGTCTGTCCCAAGTCGATGAGATAGTCGCGCGAGTCGCCCAGGTACACTTGCCGTAGCACCTTGCCGGAGAGGCGGTTGTGGCCGTTCTCCTGATAGCCCACCGCTTCGTCGCCGATCGGGGCGAACGTCACTGAGTGCGGGCGCACGCACAGCGTCACCGGGCCGCGCTGCGCAGGATCGAAGTCGTCCCGCACGCGCCACCGCGACCCGCACACTTCCACCACGTGCGGCT
>JAXDMA010000090.1:0-2948 GCA_034666305.1 Vulcanimicrobiota bacterium | reverse complement strand
TGGCGCCGGCCGATGATCACGAGCTCGGGTACCGGTGCGGCGAGATCGGCTTCGAGGCGCGCGAGATCGGCGACGAACGCCGGCGGTGCGAGCATCACGCGCGCATTCGCGGTGAACAGGCGGTCGGGTAAGCACGGCTGCATCGGGCCGTAGTCGATTCCGTGCGGGTTCGCGCGCAGCTCGTCCAAGCTCGTGTGATACGGCCCTGCCTGCAGGCCGGCGTCGAGCCGCTCGCGCGGGCTCTTGCCGGTCTTGCCGGTCATGCGCAGGCGCAATGCCTCAAATATCTGCCAGTCGAAGCGCTGCTCCGGTGCGATGTCGAACAGCGGTTCGCTGTAGCGCGCGGTGTTGCGGACCGCGAAGTGATGAAAGATCACGTCGTAGTGCTCGGTCTCCAAGCCCGTCGCCGGCGGCAGGATCACGTCGGCGTGGCGGGTGGTCTCGTTGACGTACGGATCCACGCTCACCATGAAGTCCAGCCCGCTCAGGGCCGCGTCGACCTTCGTGCCGTTCGGCGTCGACAGGACGGGATTGCCCGCGACGGTGACGAGCGCGCGTACCTGTCCGGGTCCGGGCGTCAGCATCTCGTCGGCCATCGTCGCGACCGGAAACTCGCCGTCGAACTCAGGCAGATCGCGCACGCGCGAGCGCCAGCGGCCGGCATACACAGTGCCGCGTTCGGCTTGCTGCAGCAAATCGAACGCGGGGCGCGGCCACATCATGCCGCCCGGTTCGTCGAGGTTGCCGGTGATCGCGTTGAGCGCGTTGACCAGCCATTGGCAGAGGCCGCCGAACGATTGCATCGACAAGCCGACGCGGCCGTACGCGACGGCGCGCGGCGCGGCGGCGAACTCGCCCGCGATGCGGCGGATCGTGTCTTCCGCGATCCCGGTGCGTTCCGCGACGCGGCGGGCCGGAAATGCGCGCGCCGCGGTGCGCAGCTCTTCGGCGCCGTCGGTGAACGCCGCGAGGCGCCCGAGATCCGCCGCGCCGGCCGCGAACACCGCATCCACGATCGCGAGCAGGAAGAGCGCGTCGGCGCCCGGCCGGATGAAATGATGTTCGTCGGCGACGTCCGCGGTTTCCGTGCGGCGCGGATCGATCACGATTACACGCCCGCCGCGCGATTGCACGGCCTTGATGCGGTCGCGCATGCCGGGCGCGGTCATGATGCTGCCGTTGGACGCGAGCGGGTTCGCGCCCATGACCAGAAAGTAGTCGGTGCGGTCGACGTCCGGGATCGGCAGCATCAACGGATGGCCGAACATCTCGACGGCGGCGCGGTGGTGCGGCAACTGGTCGACGCTCGTCGCGCTGAACCGGTTGCGCGTCCGCAACGCGCGCAAGAAACCGCCAGCGCTGAGCGTCGTGCCGCTGTTGTGCACGTTGGGGTTGCCGAGGTACACGGCGACGGCATCGTCACCGTGCGCGGCGACCACCGCCTTCAGGCGCTCGACGACGAGATCGAACGCGTCGTCCCAGCCAATTGCCTCCCAACGGTCGCCGACGCGGCGGACCGGCGTTTTGAGGCGGTCCGGGTCGGCGTGCAAGTCGATGAGCGCGTTGCCCTTGGGACAGATGTGGCCGTGCGAGAGCGGGTCGAGGGCATCGCCGCGCAGGTCGGTGATCGCGCCGTTCGCGACCGTGATCTCCAGCCCGCAGATCGCCTCGCACAGGTTGCACGCGCGGAAGTGCTTGCCGTCCCGTATCGCCGTCATCCGCGTCACTTCGCGGCGGGGAGGACGTTCTCCGGCGGACGAACCGCCGCTCGATGGTGCGTGTGCGATCGATTTTCGCCTGCGGTCTGATCGTGCTCGTCGCCGAAACGGCAGGCGCACGCGCGAGCGTCTCCACGGCGACCGCGCTCGGGCCGCTGCCCGCGGTCGCGGTGGTGCCGCAGCCGCGCTCCGTTCGCGTCCTCGACGACGCCTACGTGTGGCCGGCGAACGTGCGAATTCGCGCCGCCGGTTCCGGCGCGCGCGAGAGCACCGGGCCGCTGCGGGCGTATCTCGCGGAAAACGGTGTCGCGGCGAGCCTCGCCGGCGCGCACGAAGGCGGAGACGTCGTCGTATCCATCACCGGCGGAGCCGGCCGGCAGCTCGGAAGTGAGGGCTACGCTCTCGCGGTGTCGCGCGCCGAGATTGCCGTGGTCGCAAGAACGCCGCGTGGGCTGTTCTATGCGGTCCAGACGCTGCAGCAGATCTCGGCGCGGTCCGGCGGGCATTTGCGAACGCGCGCGGTTTCGATCGTGGACCGCCCGGCGTATGCGTGGCGCGGGGTTCACCTCGACGTCGCGCGGCACTTCTTTTCCGTGCCGGTGATCGAGCGCTACATCGATGTCGCCGCGCACTACAAGCTCAACGTGTTTCACTGGCATCTCACCGACGACCAAGCCTGGCGTTTGGAGAGCAGCCGCTATCCTGCGCTCACCGCGGGCGTCGCGCACTACTCGCGTGCGGACGTTCGGCGCATCGTCGCCTATGCGGCGCGCCGGTACGTCACGGTCGTGCCCGAGATCGACCTTCCGGCGCACGCGAACGCGGCGCTTCATGCGTATCCGCGGCTCGCGTGCGGGGCGGGCACAATATGCACGAACGCCGCCGGCCTCGCCTTCGCACGCGACGTCCTCGGCGATGCGATCGCGCAGTTTCCGTCGCCGTACGTGCACGCCGGCGGCGACGAGGTCCCTGCGCCCGCACTGCGTGCCCAACCGCAGTTCACGCGCGACCTCGAACGCGTCGTCGAATCCCGCGGCCGGCGTTTTGCGGGCTGGGACGAGATCGTGACGCCGGAGCTGTCGCCGCGCGCGCTCGTGACCGTCTGGACGTCGCAGCGGCGCGCTGCGGTAGCCGCCGCGCGCGGCAACGACGTCGTGATCGCGACCGGGCCGTTTCATTTCGACAGCGTGCAAGGCGACGCGGCGCAGGAGCCGCGCGGCACCGCGCACA
>JAXDMA010000089.1:0-27196 GCA_034666305.1 Vulcanimicrobiota bacterium | reverse complement strand
GCTCGCGCGCGAAGCGCACGAGGTCGCCGAC
Source organism: Vulcanimicrobiota bacterium (assembly GCA_034666305.1). Lineage (GTDB taxonomy): Bacteria > Vulcanimicrobiota > Vulcanimicrobiia > Vulcanimicrobiales > Vulcanimicrobiaceae > Vulcanimicrobium. The sequence continues at coordinate 27,165 of JAXDMA010000089.1, read as the reverse complement.
GGCGATCTGGCTGCCGAGATTGAACACGTCGAAGCCGCGATACCGCTCGAGACCGTAGTCACCCTTGTAGCCCTTCATGTTGAGGATGGCGTCGATCCCGACGGTGTGCGCGTCGGTCCCGATGCACGCGCCGGCAACCTTGACCGTGCGGCCGACGCGCTTGGCGATCAGCTCGTCGACCTGCTCCATCGAGAGCGCGTCGCGCGTGGCGCACGGGGCGTGCACCTGCGACACGTGGATCGCGACCGGCGTGCGCGCGTAGACGACGAAAAACGAAAAGTTCGCCGCGATCGCGCGGCCCTCGACGACGGCGACGTCCGCGAAGCCCATTTTGGCGACGAGCCGGCGCGCCGCTTCGTCGGCTGCTTCGCTCCACGCGACCGGCAGCGTGAACGAGAGCTGCACTGCGCCGTCGTCGAGCGTATCGCCGTACGGCTTCACGAGGCTCACGCGGGCGCCTGAAGGCGCCCGGCACCTGCGGGCGCCAGCTCGGCAAGAGCGTCCGCGAACGGGTTCCAGTACGCCGCGTCTTTGGCGAAGACGCCCTCGTAGCCGCGGCCGCCGTCGCGCGAGCGCTTCACGTCGGCGAACGTCCCGGCCTCGATCGCGCTCATCAGGCCGCGCTCGGCGACGCCGTCGAGCAGGCGCACCGCGCCGGCCAGGACGTCCCGCGCGCGGCGCTCGATGACGCCGCCGGGTTTGATTTCCAGCTCGTCGCCGAGGCTGCGCGCGGTTCCCATCACGTAGCGCGCGTTCTCCAGCGCGAGGGCGCGGTCGCCCAGGAACGGCGTGTGGATCGCCTCGGTGAGCATCCCGCACAAGTGGATCGTTTGATGCGTCATGACCGACGTCAAGTTGAACATCGCGTCGATCAGGTGGCCTTTGAAGATGTTGCCGGTCATGTGCTTGGTCGGGGGCATGTATTTGAGCGGCGCGTCCGGGAAGAGCTGGCGCGCGAGCTGCGCCTGCGCGAGCTGGAAGAGCAGGCCGTCTTCGAGGTCGGGATCGATCTCGTACGCGTCGCCCAGGCCGATCTGACGGTCGGGCAGTCCGGCGCGGTGCGCGAACGCTTCGTTGATGAACTGCGACGCGAGCACCGCGGGCGCTTGTTCGACCGCGTCGGCGGTCGTGAGGTAGTTGTCCTCGCCCGTATTGATGATGATCCCGCTGCGCGCGTTGAGCTGACGCGAGAAGTGCTGATCGACGAACGTGCGCTGCATGTTGATGTCGCGAAAGAGAATCCCGTACATCGAGTCGTTGAGCAGCATGTCGAGCCGCTCGAGCGCCGCGGTCGCGGCGATTTCCGGCATGCACAGCCCGCTGGCGTAGTTCGTCAGCATGACGTAGCGCCCGAGCCGCTCGGACACGTCGTCGAGCGCGGCGCGCATGATCCGAAAGTTCTCCTGCGTCGCGTAGGTGCCGCCGAAACCTTCCGTCGTCGCGCCGTACGGCACGTAGTCGATGAGCGATTGCGCGGTCGAGCGGATCACGGCGATGATCTGAGCGCCCGATTCGGCCGCGGCGACCGCGGCGGTGCGATCTTCGTAGATGTTCCCGCTCGCGACGATGACGTAGAGCAGCGGCGGGCGCGCTTGCGGCAGCCGCGCGAGCATCGCGTCGCGCGCGCGGCGCGTCGCGTCGACGCGCGCGAGCCCCGCATCGACGTGCGGGCGCAGCGCCGCCCGCAGCGCGGTCTGCGGCGTCGCCGCAGGATCGGGCAGCGCCTCGCCGCCCGCGACCGCCTCGGCGATGTGCTGCGGCGTCCGCCCGGTTTCGGCGATCGCGGCGCCGAGCGCGCGCGCAACGCCGCCTTCGCGCGCGCGCAGCGCGCCGACCAGCCGGTTCGGCAGCGGAACGCCGTCCGCGTCGACGCCGTCGATCCCGCACAGACGCGCGACCGCGCGCTCGACGCTGACCGTCGAGTGGCGGGCGATGAAGTCTGCGATCGGGTCGACGATCGCGCCGGCCAAGCGGCGCGCCCGCGCGACCGCGTCGGGGTCGATCCGCAGTTGCATGTGGCTGTGGACGGGCTTCCCGCCGCAGAGCCGGCACTCCGCCACAGAAACGTTCGGCCCCCGGCGACCGGGCGCCCCGAGCCCCTTAATAAATCGAGTCGAATGCGCGTTGGGTCGCGTGCGTCTCCTCGAGCACGCTCATCCAGGCGATGTTGTACCAGCGGGGGTTCGCGAGCCACGCGACGTCGTCGAGCGGCAGCTTCTGCAGCATGTCGTCGATCGATTCCAGCACCGTCACCGCCGGCGTGAAGCCGAGCCGCTCCGTGAGCTTGAGGTTCGACATGCGATAGTCGCGAACCAGCGCGGGCAGCGGCGCCTCCTCCAGCGTGACGTGGCGCCCGTGGAGCGAAAGCGAACCGGCGACGAGCATCGCGAGCTGACGCACTTGATAATTCTCTTGCATCACGTTGTAGATCTCGCCGCGCACCGCGTCGAGCGGCGCGTCGAGGCACGCGATGTGCGCGCGCGCGACGTCGCTCACGTCGACGAGCGGGCGCCACTGCCAGCCGCCGCCGTGCAGGTACAGTTTGCCGGCGGTCACCGCATCCTTGAGAAACGTGTTCACGACGAGGTCGAAGCGCATCCGGGCCGACCAGCCGTACACGGTGCCTTGGCGCAGGATCGCCGGCGCGAAGCGCTCGCCGGCGAGCTTCAGCAGCGCGTCTTCCGCGTATTTTTTCGAGATCGAATACGCGCCGCGCGGTTGCACCCCGGTGAGCTCGTCGAACATCCCCGGGCCGATGCCGTCGTAAAGCGACGCCGACGAGCCGAACACGAACCGCGCGATGCCGCGCCGTTCGCACGCCGCGGCGAGCCGCTCCGTCGCGACCGCGTTCATCTGCCAGTTCGCGCCGGGGTTGTATTCCGCCGTCGGATCGTTCGAGAGCCCGGCGAGGTGCGACACGCCGTCGATCCCGTCGAGCAGCGCCTCGTCGAGGTCGCGAACGTCGCCGGCAACGTAGGTCAGCCGGCCGTCGCTGCGCGCCGCAAGCGCGCGCAACGGCGCCTCGCCGAAAAAGAACCGGTCGAGCACGCGCACGGAGTGGCCGCGCTCGAGCAGCTGGCGGCAGAGTTCCAATCCGACGTACCCGGCGCCGCCGGTAACCAGAACGTGCACGCGGCTACGACGCCGGTGCGGTGAGCCGCGCCCGGCGCGCGGCGAGGAATTCATCGAGCGCGCCGGCCCACGGCGGCAGCGGCGCCACGCCGGCGGCCGCGAACGTCGTATTCTCCAGCGGCGAGTACATCGGCCGCCGCGTCGGATTGTTCAACGACGCGTACGTCACCGGCTCGAGCGGCGCGTCGCCGAGCCCGCTCTTCGCGAACGCCGTGCGCACGAACTCGAACCACGAGCACGCGCCGGCGTTGGTGACGTGGTGCGTTCCGAACGCGTCGCGGTCGATCAGGTCGCGCACGGCGCGCGCGAGGTGCGGCGCGTACGACGGCGAGAACACCATGTCGGCGACCATGCGCGTCGGCTCGCCGCGCTCCGCCTGCTGCAGCACCTTCTCGATCAGCGTGTAGCCCTTGTTCGACGTCCCCGCGTTGCCGAAGACCGCGCTCGTGCGGATCACGAAATGGCGCGGGCCGTGTCGGCGCGTCAGCAGCTCGCCCGCGAGCTTCGATGCGCCGTACGCGGTGCGCGGGTTGGGCGCATCGGCCTCGCGGTACGGGCGCGTCGCCGTTCCGTCGAAGACGTAGTCCGTGCTGACGGTCGCGAACGCCACGCCGCGCGCGGCGCACGCGTTCGCGGCCGCGTCGACCGCCAGCGTGTTCACGGCGAACGCCGGCGCGGGATCGCGCTCGCACGTGTCGACGTGATGGAACGCCGTACAGTTGACGAGTACCGCCGGCTGCTCGGCCTCGAGGAAACGCGTCACCGCCCCGTGGTCGGCGAAGTCGAGCTCGGCGCGCGGCGGCGCGACGACGTCGCGACCTGCGAGCACCTCGCGCAGGGCCGACCCGAGCTGCCCCGATCCGCCCACGATCGCAATGCGGCCGGTCACGTCGCCTGCAGCCCCTTCATTCGCTCCGCCGCGACGAGCTGCGTCGCGTGGTACAGCGACTCGAATTGTCCGGCGTCGGTCCACCAGCCCTTGAGCTCGTCGTAATAGCAGTCGCCCGCGGCGATGTACGCGTTGTTGACGTCGGTGATCTCGAGCTCGCCGCGCGCCGACGGTTTGAGGTCGCGCGCGTAGTCGAACACGCGGTGGTCGTACATGTAGATGCCGGTGACGGCGAAATCACTCTTGGGCGTCTTGGGCTTTTCCGCGATGCCGGCGATCCGCTCGCCGTCGAATTCGGCGACGCCGAACCGTTCGGGGTCCTCGACGCGCTTGAGCAGCAGGCGGCAGCCGGACGGCTGCGCGTCGAACGCGCGCACGTAGGGCGTGATGTCCTCTTGGATGATGTTGTCGCCGAGGATGACGACGACTTTCTCCTTGCCTGCGAAATGCTCGCACAGCTTGAGCGCGTCGGCGATCCCGCCTTCGCCCTCTTGATACGTGTACGCGATGTGCGGAAGACCGAACTCGCGCCCGTTGCCGAGCAGCCGCAGAAAGTCGCCGGCGTTGTTGCCGCCGGTGACGATCATGATCTCGTCGATCCCGGCGTTGCACAGCGTCTGGAGCGGGTAGTAGATCATCGGCCGGTCGTAGATCGGCAGCAGATGCTTGTTGGTGACCTTCGTGAGCGGCCGCAGTCGCGATCCAAGACCGCCGGCGAGGATGATCCCCTTCACAGCGTTGCCTTCTCGCTCACCGGTGCGCGTACTGGCGTTCGTAGTACGCGCGGAACTCGCCGGATTTTATCGGCTTCCACCAGTTCTCGTGATCGCGATACCACGCGACCGTTTCGGCGAGACCTCGTTCGAATTCCACTCGTGGCTCCCAGCCCAGGCCGCGCGCTTTGGAGGCGTCCAAGGCGTAGCGGCGGTCGTGGCCTTCGCGGTCGGCGACGTACCGTACGCTGCGATCGAACGCGCGGCCGGTGAGGGCGATCAGCCGTTTCGTGATCTCCATGTTCGTGCGGCTGTTGCCGCCGCCCAAGTTATAGATCTCGCCCGGCGCGCCGTGCTCGAGAACGTGCGCGATCCCGCGGGCGTGGTCGTCCACGTGCAGCCAATCCCGGACTTGAAGGCCGTCCCCGTAGACGGGCACGGTCTGGTCTTCGAGCAGGTTGGTCACGAACAACGGGATCAGCTTCTCCGGATATTGGTAGGGTCCGTAGGTGTTCGAGCCTCGGGTGATGAGCACCGGGGTTCCGAAGGTCGCGAAGTACGCGGCCACCTGAAGGTCGCCGCCCGCCTTCGACGCGGCGTACGGGCTCCTGGGCCGGATTCCGTCGCTCTCGGACGATGCGCCGGTCTCCACGTCACCGTAGACCTCGTCCGTGGACACCTGCAGATAGCGCGCGATACCGTGCCGGCGCACCGCCTCGAGCAGCACGTGGGTGCCCATCACGTCGGTGCGGATGAAAGCCTCCGGGTCGAGGATCGAGCGGTCGACGTGCGTCTCGGCCGCAAAGTTCACGATGGCGTCGCAGCCGGGGCCGACCGCCTCCTCGACCGCGGCGGCATCGGCGATGTCGCCTTTGACGAACCGGTAGCGCGGGTCGCCCGCGACGTCGGCGACGTTGGCCGGGTTGCCGGCGTACGTGATCGCGTCGAGCACGGTGACCGCGACGTCGCGGTGCTCGCGCAGCGCCAGCCGTATGAACGCGGAACCGATGAACCCCAGACCGCCCGTGACGACCCACCGCCGTTGACTCATGACGGGGGACGTGCGTTCGAAGGCCCGCAAAGACTCTCCCGCGGAAACTTCCGCATCCCGAGGTGGTAAAGGGGGCCAGGATGGCTGTGCAATTAGTCCCCGAGATTTCGGACGAGCTTCTTGTCCACGCGGTCCTCGACGGAGACCGCGATAAGTTCGGCCATTTGGTCGAGCGGTACAAGCGTGGGATCGCATCGTTCATCGGCGCCTCGGTCCGCCAGCCCTCGGACGTGGCCGACCTGACGCAAGAGACGTTCTTGCGCGCGTACGCGCACCTCGCGACGTTCAACCCGGACCTGGGCCGTTTCTCGACCTGGGTGTATCACATCGCGCGCAACGTGGTGCGCACGTTCTTGGGCCGCTCGCAGCGCAGGCCCGCGCTCGCCGAGCTGGGCGAAGAGCGGACGCTCGAGAGCACCGTGCCCGACGTGTCCCTAGACGCCGATCCCGCCCGCGGCGTCCTGCGCGCGGAGGCCGAAGCCGAAGTCCGCGCGGCGCTCGCGGAGCTTCCGGAACGTACGCGCACCGTGCTCGCGCTGCGCTTCTACGACAACATGGACTACCAGACCATCGCTTCCACCATGGGTCTGTCGCTGGGCAACGTGAAAACGCTGATCCACCGCGGCAAGCTCGCACTTGCGCACAAGCTGCGCGAACGTGAAGCGGTGGCCGAGGGAAAATGCGCGACCCGGACGTTCCGGGTGGTCGGAGGCCTCGGTGAGCTGCAGCTCGTCTGAAGACCTCTTCGAGGCGTATCTCGACGGCACGCTGCTCCCCGCGCAGCGCGCTCGCCTTCTCACGCACCTCGCGGGCTGCGGCCCGTGCAAGGGTGTGCTCGAGGAGCTGCGCGTCGTCGATGCGCTGATCGCCTCGCCGCGGCACGTGGAACTGCCCGAGAACTTCACGTTCGCCACGATGGCGGAGGTGCGTTCGCTACCGCGCCCGCACGCGACGTCTGCGCCCGTGTACGCGTATCTCATCTCGTATCTCGTCGCGGCGTGGCTGCTGATCGGCGCAGGCTTCTTGTTCGCGGCGTCCGCGATGCGCGCGTTCGGCGAGACCGCGCTCGATGCGAGCGCGTCCTTCGCGCGCGTATTCGGGATCGTCGGCCACGCCGGCGCTCGTATCGCCGGGGACTTCGGCGCGCTGGGCACCGTGCTCGGCGCCGCAATCGTGCTGGACGTGGCGGTGGTGCTCGCGCTCGTCGTCGGCTTCACCGTAGTGCGGCCGCGGCTGGCGGAGCATCTCCGCTCGTGAACGTTCGCCTCGTCGCGCTGCTGACGACCTTTTTCGCGGTGCTGAGCGCGATCTTCGCCCAGCCCGCCGCCGCACGCGGCAGCGACGGCGGCGAGTTCACCGTGTCGCAGAACGTGTACGTCGCGCCGAATCAAGTGATCGAAGGCGATCTCGACGTGATCTTCGGCGACGCCGAGGTGGCAGGCGTCGTCAAGGGCGATTGCAACACCGTGTTCGGCCGCTGCACGATCACCGGCAACGGTCGCGTGCTCGGCAAGATCAACAGCGTCACCAACGACGGCATTCGCACGTTCGTGCCGTGGGCCGTCGGCAAGGAATACGGCATCAGCGCGTTCGCCGAGCAAGATCACCGCCTGCTGGTGAAGCTCGCCGCGAGCGCGGTGGTCGTGCTGATGTTTCTGCTCTTCCCGCTGCGCATGCGCGTCGCGCTGGACCGCGTCGAGAAGCATCCCGCGCTGTCCGCCATGACCGGCGCCGTCGCGGTGGTCGCGATCGTCCCCATCGCGCTGCTGCTGATCGTGAGCATCGTCGGGATCCCGCTGGTCGTGCTCGAAATCGCCGCGCTGTTCGCGGGCGTCTGGATCGGCACGGGAGCCGTGTCGCTCGTCGTCGGCCGGCGCCTCGCGGAGCTGGTGATGCCGGCTTCGACGCCCTCGCCGCTCCTCGCGCTGATCCTCGGGCTCGTCGTGGTCTCGGCGGCCGAGATTCTCCCGATCGTCGGCTGGGCCGTGACCGCGCTCGTCTGGCTCGTAGGCTTGGGCTCCGCGATCCTTTCCTTCATTCGCTCGACGCGGCTGGACGCCGCGGTGCATCGTGCGCCGATCGGCGGGCCGCCCGCCACGGGCTGGCGCTAGCCGGTCCCACGAGCGGCGGGCGGGGACCCGGTCAGCCTCCCCGGGAACAAGCCCGGCCAGTGGAAAGAGAACGCGCCGCCGAGACGACGTCCGAGCCTCGCGACGTCCAATTGTCGGTGGTCACGACGATGTACCGGTCGGCGCCGTATCTGCGAGAGTTTCACCGCCGCGCCGCGGCTGCCGTCACTGGGCGCTTTTCGCGGATCGAGTTCATCTTCGTCAACGACGGCTCGCCCGACGAGAGCTTGCAGATCGCGCTCGAACTGCAGCGCGACGATCCGCGCATCACGATTGTGGATTTGAGCCGGAATTTCGGCCACCATCACGCCTTGGTCGCGGGGCTCGAACACGCGAGCGGGGAGACGGTGTTTCTTCTCGACTCCGACCTCGAGGAACCGCCCGAAGCGTTCGACGTCTTGCTCGACGCCATGCACGCACAGGGCGCGGACGTGGCCTTCGGCGTGCAGATCTCGCGCAAGGGCGGACCGATCGAACGGCGCGGCGGCGCGCTTGCATATCGCCTAGTCGACTTGCTCGCGGGCGACCTGCGCCTGCCTCCTGACACGCTCCAGGCGCGCGTCATGACGCGGCGCTACGTCGACAGCTTCCTCCAGCACGGTGAAAGCGCGATCGTCTTCTCGTACCTTGCCGCGACGACCGGATTCCGGCAGATCGCCGTTCCGATCGCGAAGCAGAGCAAAGGCTCGACCACGTACGGATTGTGGAAGCGCATCGAAACGTTCGTCGACACGATCACCGCATTCAGCGCGCGGCCGCTCCACTTCATCGCCTATCTCGGCCTCGCGATTCTCATCTCGTCGTTCGCGTACATCGCGTATCTGACGGTGGTGTATCTCGTGCAGCGCTCCGTTCCGGCGGGCTACACGTCGCTCGCGGTGGCGATCTGGCTGCTCGGCGGGCTGATCCTGTTCAGCATCGGCGTCGTCGCAATCTATCTCTCGATCATCTTCGTCGAGGTGAAGCATCGTCCGCGTTACGTCGTGCGCGACATCCATCGCCGCTCGGCGGAGCCGTAGCCGCTAGGGCGTGGCCCCCGCGGGCGCGACCTGCCGAGGTTTGGTGGCTGGATCCATGTCGTAGTCCGACCGGATGATCACCGGCAGGATCATCCAGCGCCCGCCGTCGAGGCCCCAGTCCAGCGGCCGGTCCGGATCGATCGGCGCGACGCCGTGCGGGACGCCCGGTGACAGCACCAGCAAATCGCCGACGTCGGAGTGCGCGTCCAAGAAGATCGCCGGGTCGTCGTTCACGCGATAGTAGAGCCCGCCGCCGTGGAAGTCGGCTCCGATCCGCGATGCTTGGACGATCGTTTGAATGCGCGCGAACGTGCTCGTGGGGTCGACGTGCTCCGCAAGATACCCGCCGCCGACCGGATACTGATGCGCCACGACGCGCGAGATGACGCCCGAGGACGGCAGCGCATCGTAGTCGGCGTCCGGCGCGACGCCGCGCAGGTGGTTCTTGAGCTGAAGAACGTCCTTGAAGGGCTCGAACCACGCGCGGCTTGCATTGAAACGGTGGATGTAGAAGCTGTGCATTCGCGCGCGCACCCACGAGCCGGGATATTCGTCGTTGATGCGGTGAAAGTCCGGAACGCCGTCCACGCACGGATGCCACGCGGGCGGCTGCACCGCAGCCATGCCGCGCAAGAACGTCTTGTATGCCTCGATCTGCGCGCGCGGGTAGAACGATTGCACCACGAATGCGTCGCCGCGATCGATGCTGCTCATGAAAGATGCGGTGTCGCCGTACGCGAAGTTGAGAAATTCGGGGCGCGTGATGCGCACGATCGCCATGGTTATGTGCCGTCGAGGACGGCCAGCCCCACGCCGCCCTTCCCGTATCCGTTGCCGTTGTACAGCATGTAGCGCTTCCCGCCGTGATCGAACACGCTCGGATAGCACACCATCTCGTTCTCCCACTCCTCGGCCGAGGTGGAGAGACCGAGCTCGCCGTCTTTTCGCGTCCAGCGTTTTCCGTCGGGCGATTCGGCGTACCCGATGCGATATGCGTCGCCGCGAAAACAGTACCACATACGATAGCCCGATTCGTCTCGAACGACCCAGGGCCGCGCGATCGCGTACTCGTCCCCAACCAAGTCGATCGCGACGTCGCCGGCTTTGTTCCAGGTGATCCCGTCGTCTGAATCCGCTCGCTTGATGTGGTAATAGTGCTTCGGCCCGGCTGCCTCCGGCGCCCAACGAATGCCCGACGTGTACCACATCGTGAAGCGCCCGTCTTCGGGCAGCACGAACGCGAGCGGGGTGAAGTACGGATCGACGTCGTCGGGCGGCAAGATCGGTCCGCGGGAACGGCGCGTGAACGATGCCCCGCCGTCCGAGCTCGCGGCGAGACCGGTGAACGACCGGAACGGCACGGTCTTGCCCGTGGAGAGGCCGACGTAGTACATCGAAAGCGCGGCGCCGGATCCGACGAGGCACGAACTCAAGACGCCGCCGTCATCGAACGCGCCCAGCTCGCCCAGGCGCAGGACGGGCTGCGGCGTCACGGCGTCGACGAGCGCGAGCCGGTCCAAATCCAGTACGAACCAGCCGATCTGCGACCGGCCCTCCGCGTCGCGGCCCGAGCAATACACGCGGAAGCGGCTTTCGCCCAGGTGCAGCGGCGTCGGCATGGCGGCGTGCGAGACCATCCACGGCGCACGTCCGCCGGGGTCCAGCACCCGGCCTAGTCTACGCCAACGCACGAACCGACACCGCGCCGGTCTTGCACGTGGTTGTGGGCGCTCCTTTGCGTGCTTGCGGCCGGGACACGGTCGCCGGACCGGGGAACACGTAGGTGCATGGACATCGTGCTGCCGTCGCCCCGCTTTGCGCGCCGCACCGAGCGGCTCAAGCCGTCGACCATCCGCGAGATGCTCAAGGTCACGCAGTCGCCCGACGTCATCTCCTTTGGCGGCGGGCTGCCCGCGGCGGAGCTATTCCCGGTCGACGACGTCAGCGCGGCGCAAGATCGCGTCATGCGCACGCACGGCGCCGCGGCGTTGCAGTACTCGATCACCGACGGCATCGCGCCGCTGCGCGAGTGGGTCGCCGAGCGCTTTCGCGCCGAGCACCGTGTCGACGTCACAGCGGACGACATCGTCATCACCACCGGCTCGCAGCAGGGGCTCGACCTCTACGGCCGCGTGTTCCTCGATCCCGGCGACGTCGTCGCGCTCGAGAACCCGTCGTATCTGGGCGCCATTCAAGCGTTCGACGCTTTCGAGCCGCGCTATCTCCCGATCGCGTCGGATGAAGGCGGGATCATTCCGAGCGCGCTCGCCGACGCGCTGGGCGGGGAGAACCCGCCGCCGAAATTTCTCTATCTGGTCAGCAACTTCGAGAACCCCACCGGGAACACGCTCGCGGCCGAGCGCCGCCCGCGCGTGGCCGAGATCTGCGCGCGCTACGGCGTTCCGATTCTCGAGGACGACCCATACGGTGCGCTTTGGTTCGAACGCCGCCCGCCCGAGCCAATCCTGAGCTGCGCGGAAAAGGGCGCCGTCACGTATCTCGGAACGGGTTCGAAGATCGTCGCTCCCGGTCTGCGCGTCGCGTGGATGATCGTTCCGGACCGCGACCTCCGCGAAAAACTCGTTACGGCGAAGCAAGGCGCCGACTTGTACTCCAGCTCGTACGCGCAGCACGTTTTTCACGCGTACGTCGAAGACGATGCCCGTCTGGCGCGGCACCTTGGGCTCGTGCGGCGCACGTACGAGCAGCGCCGCGACGCCATGGTCACGGCGCTCGCGCGGGAGATGCCGCCGCACGTTCGCTGGAACGTGCCCGACGGCGGTATGTTCCTGTGGGTCACCGCCGGCGACGCGTGCGATACCGAGGAGTTGTTCGAGCGCGCGGTGCGCGACCGCGTCGTCTTCGTGCCCGGGCGCCCGTTCTATCCGAACAAGGATCGCGGTGACGGGATGCGCCTCAACTTCTCCGCGATGCCCGAAGCGCGCATCGCCGAAGGGATCGCGCGGCTGGCGCGCGCCGTTCGCGAGACCCGTTAGCAGGACCGTACGGCGGGCGCAACAACAGGAGCGAAACACTCAGCGTTTTCCCGAGAGAGGTATTTCGTGGGCTTGGTCGTGACCGGAATCTCACAGAGCGGTGACCTCACCGCGATCGAAGCGGCGCTGAAAGCGGCCGGCCTTCCGCTCGATCCGATTCAAGTCATCGGGCCGGACGATTCGACGCAAGGCGCCGCATCGTCGATGGGCATCGCCAATCCCGGGCTGATGACGGGCGGCGGCCAAGGCACCGGCGTTCCCGGCGTCACGAGCGGTGTGCCCAGCGCGGGCGGCTACGGAACGCGGTACTTCCGCAACGAGACCCTCGGCGACCGGCTCGGCGATCTGGAGATCCCCGACGACGAGGTCGACAACTACATCGACGCATTGCAAGCCGGCCGCAGCGTCGTGGCGTACTTCGCCAAACCGGAGACGCTCGCGCAGGTCGAGGCTGTCTTTCGCTCCAGCGACTTGTTGAAGATCAAGACGTTCTGACGGTGCGCGCGGAGTGAACCTGCTTCCGCGCGCCGACGAGCTCGGACGTGTGCCGCCGGACGCGCCCGGAAAGATCGACTCGTTTTCCGCGCCTGATTCGGCGGAGCCCGGATCGCGATCCATCCGCCGCGGCGAGCGGGTCGTCGTCGACGGCTGGTGCGCGGACCCGACGACGCTGCGACCGCCGGCGAAGATCGCGATCGTTCTCGCCGACCGCGTGATCGCGGCAGCCGGCGGCATCGCGCGTCCCGACGTCGTTGCGGCGCTAGGCGGAACGCCGGACTCAGCGGGCTACGGCTTCGTGGCGGTCGTCGACACGACCGGCGTTCCGCTCGGCACGCACGTTGCGCGCGTCGTGCTCCAAGCCTCGGACGGCTCGTGGCGCGTCGTTCGCGACGGCGTCACGCTCGAGATCGAACCGTCCGGAGCCGGCGGCTCGATCGCCCGCGCCGGCGCGTCGCGCCACGTGCACCTCGATCCGCCGGTCCGCGCGCGCGACGGCGCGCCGGCCGCGACGGCGGGCGAGAACGAGATGGTCATCGTGTCGGGCTGGGCCCTCGACGACGATTTGCGGCCAGGCCGCAGCGTCGCCGTCGCCGTCGACGGAAGCATCATCGGCGAAGCCGCGTACGGACTGCCGCGACCGGACGTGCGCGAGCATTTCGCGGCGTCCGCCGCCGCCGACATGTGCGGATTTCATTTTCGAGTTCGCGCGGGACGGCTCGGCGGACCCGGGCGGCGCGCGATCCACGCCGTCCTGCGCGCCGGGGACGGGTCGCTGCGGATCGCGGGCGCGGCCGTGACGATCAACGTCACCAAGGCCGACCCGATCGCGGATGCGTTGCAAGCCGTGCGCACGCCGGCTGCGCGTTTCGACGAAGCGCGCGCGGTGCGCGCGGACGGGACGGTCGCCGCGGCCGCCGATCCGTTGCGCGTGCAGCCCGGTGAAGTTTTGGTGCTGCGCGGCTGGGCGGTCGACGCAGAACGGCGCAGCGATCCCTCGCGCCTGTTCCTGATCCTCGACGGAAGCCTGCCGATCGAGGCCCCGTCGGGCCTGGCGCGGCCCGACATCTACGAGACGCTGGGATACGGATCGCGCTCGGGCTTCGAAGTCGCCGTTCCGCTGGACGGTTTGACGCCCGGGCCGCACACGATCGAGGCCTACATCGGCAGCGCGGACGGCAGCGAGCTGGCCCCGGCCGGGGCGCGCGTCGACTTCGTCGTCGGTTAGACCGCCGGCCCGCGAGCGACGTACGCCTCTGACAACCGTGCGTAGCGCTCTTCGAGCTCGCGCAACTGTCGCGCAGCGCTAGCGTCGTCGCCGCCGCCGCGTAAGCGATCGAGAAGCCGCGCGTTGCGCAGCCGCTCGACGTCGTTCGCGAGGCTCGCCGCGCGTGCCGCCGCGCCCGCGGTGCGCGCACGCTCGGCATCCAACTCCCCTCGGAGGGCGGCGAGCGCGCCGTGCAGCGTCGCGAGCTCGCCACGCACGACTCCCCGGGCTCGCGTAGCTCGTCGCAGCCCGTCAAGCGCTTCATCGCGTTCCGCCTGCGCAGCGAGCAGCATGCGGCGAAGCTCGACCGCGTTCGCGTCGACCGCGTCGAGCGCGGTTTGCAGCCGATCGCACCGCGCTTGCGCAGCGTCGCGCTCGCCCGCGAGCGTGTCGTGTTCGGCACGCAACGCCTCGCATCGCGCGAGCTCCGCGTCGTCGCCGGGCGGCAACGCATCGTGCCCTTTGTCGCGTTCGGCCAGCGCAAGCCGCAAGCCGACGGTGCGCGACACGAAGCCGTCCACGTCGGCCGCCGCGTAGGCTTCCGCGCGGCGGAACACGAGCACGTGCGGCGCGATGAACGACCCGTCGACGGCGAGCGCCACGCGAAAACCGTTGGCGGCGAAGAGCTGAAGCCATTCGAGGGGCGGGCGCACGTTGACGTGCGTCGGCTCGTCGAAATCGATCGGCGACGACGAGAATACGATCGTGTCGCCGAGCGCGCAAAGGTTGCGGATCGCGACTTCCGTCTGCTCCGCCGGGATGTGCTCGAGCACTTCGATGCACGTGACCAGGTCGTAGCGGCCCTCGACGCCGTCGACGAGCGAGCCGTACCGGCAATGCGCGCGCATGTCGGGGCGAACGCACGAAAGCGCGTACTGCGACACGTCGATACCCTCGGCCACCACGCCGCGATCCCACAGCGACTCGACGAGCATGCCCATCGCACAGCCCACGTCGAGCGCGGTTTTTGGTGCGAACGTGCGGACGAGCTGGTCGGCGACGGCGCCGAAGAATCCCAGCCAGGTCGCGTCGCGCTGATACGGCGACGGCCCCAAGCCGCTTCGATAATACGCTTCGTTGTAGATGGCGTTCGGATCGAAGCACATGCCGTGACCTTTCGTTCGGGCAGGTTTTCTTCCTCAGGGGCGGTAGACGGACGCCATGGCGAACGGCGGGGCGGCGGCGACAGCCTTTAACCGCTTGCGATCTGCCCTGCGACGGCTGGTGTGGCCGAACCGGCAACGCCGGCGCGACGTCGTGAGTACCCCCGCGCCGGCGCCCGCGCCCGACGCGGGCGATCTGCGCGTCGTGGACTCGAACATGTTGCGCGGATGGAACACGTTGCTGGAGTCCATCGGCGCGGAGAACCGCGAGCTCGAGAACCGGCTCAGAAGCGGCGCCGCACGTGAGGCCGACCTGGCGCGCGAGGCGCGCGAGAAACGGATCGAAGCCGCGCGCTTCGCGTCGGCGCTTGCGGCGCTCGGCGCGTCGCAGCGTTCGCAGCCCGCACCGCCGCCCGTGCCGCCCGACGTCACGGACGACTACGGCGTTTGGCTTGCGGCGACACGGCCGAGCGACGCGGCGCTGCGGCTGCAGCGCGACATGTCCCGCACGATGGACGGACCCGTGTTCAGCGTCATCGTGCCCGTGTACAAACTGCCGCTGGCGATCTTGCGCGAGACGATCGATTCGGTCCGCGCGCAAACGTGGGACCGGTGGGAGCTGTGCATCGCCCACGGCGACAACGACGACGTCGCGGCTCGCGAGTGGCTCGAGCGCCTGGCCGACACCGATCCTCGGGTCAAGGTGCGCTGCCTGGACGCAAACGGCGGAATCTCGGCCAACAGCAATGCGGCGCTCGAACTGGCCACCGGCGAGTTCATCGTTCTGCTCGACCACGACGACCTGCTCGAGCCGCACGCGTTGTTCGCGATCGCCTCACGCCTGCTGGAGCGGCCCGACACGGACCTCGTCTACTCGGACAAAGACAAGACGGACGCGGCGGCGGTGGCACGGTTCGATCCGCTGTTCAAACCGGAGTGGTCGCCTGAGGCGATGCTCACGGTGAATTATCTGACGCACGTCAACGCCTTGCGCACCTCCGTGGTTCGCGAGATCGGAGGCTGGCGCAGCGTCACGGACGGCGCGCAGGACTGGGATCTCTTCTTCCGATTCGTGCGCTGCGCGCCGCGCGTCGAGACGATTCGCGACGTGCTCTACCGCTGGCGCATCGTTCCTAGCTCCGTCGCATCCGGCACGCTCGATTCGAAGCCGTATGCGCTGCGCGCGCAAATGGTCGCGCTCGAATCGTACCTCCACGAGCTCGGCGTCGACGTCACGTACGGCCCCGACGAGCGCGACGCCGTCTCCGTCCGGCCGCACTTCGGCGCGCCTAGGGAGAGCGTCGCCGTGGCGATCGCGGACGTCGTGCGCCATGACGACGCTCGCGCAGCCGCCGCGGCCCGCGTCGCTTCGGCGTGTCCGTCGGCCGTGACGCGCATCGTCGTCGCGCTTCGCGACGCGAGCCGCGTCTTTGACGATCCCCGCATCGCCGTCGTTGCGGATGCCCGCGATCCCGGCGCTACGCTGGACCGCTGCGTCGACGCCGCGGGAACCGAGATCGTCATCGTCGTCGATGCCGAGGTCGCGCTGCCCGCGGGCCGCTGGGTGGACGAGCTCGTGGGCCCGCTGCAAATTCCAGGCGTCGGGGCCGTCAGCCCGATGGTGCTCGACGCACGCAACGGCGAGATGCTCCACGTGGGCTTCGTGTTCGACCGCGACGGCGCGTTGCAGGCGCCGCAGCATTTCATGTGGTTCGGCTCGCCGTTCTGGATGCGCAATTTCAGCGCCGTCGCCGGTTTCGCGTTCGCGGCGCGCGTGGCGGACGTCCGCGCGGCGGGCGGTTTCGGCGGGATCGCGGCGTACCCGCGGCGCGACGTCGATCTGTGCCTGCGGATCGGCCGGCTCGGCCGGCGGATCGCGTATACGCCGTACGTGCGGGTCGTGGCGCACCGCATGGAACCCGCGCTGGCCGCCCCGGTGGACGGCACGCCTGACGGCGCGCTGATGGGACGGATGGTGTTCCCAGACGGCGACCCGCACTTCCATCCCGCGCTGACCGTCGTCGACCGCATCGTTCGATTTCGCCTCCCGTCGCGCGCGTTGCCGCACGAGGAGAAGTTCACCGCCGAAGCGCGCAGCCTCGTCGAGCGCTTCGATGCGACGCCGAAGCAGATCGCGCTTTCACGCGCCGCGCACGACACGCCCGTCCCGTACCCGCCGCGGCGGGTCGCGTGGATCGTTCCCGACTTCGCGCACGCGCACTATGGCGGGATCGCAACCGTCTTGCGGTTTGCGTGCGTGTGGAAAGAACAATTCGGCGTCGAACCCGTGCTCATCGTCCACGGCTTGACGCCGCCCGATGTTCTTCGGCAGCGCGTGACGTGCGCGTTTCCGGCGCTCGCGGGCGTCGAAGTTCACCGCATCTCGTCGCCGTCCGACACGAGCGCGCTGCCCGGCGTCGACGCGGCGTTCGCGACATTCTGGCCGACCGCGTACGCCTTGCTGCGCTGGCGCGGCGCCGGAAAACGCTGCTATTTGGTGCAGGACTTCGAGCCGAACTTCTACCCGGCCGGGACGACGGCGGGCCTGGCGGCGGCGACGTACCGGTTCGGATTCGAAGGTGTGTGCAACACGATCGGCCTCGCGGAGCGGTACGCGGCGCTGGGCGGCTCGACAACCGCGTTCACGCCCGCGATCGACCCGCGCGTGTTTCATCGCCGCGGCCGCGACATGGCGGGCGAGAGCCGTCCGATCCGCATCTTCGCGTACATGCGACCGGGACATCTGCGCAACGGCTTCGAGCTGATCGCAGCCGCGCTGAAGACGGTGAAACGGCGCTTCGGGGACGGCGTCGAGATCTTCTCGGCCGGCTCGCCGTGGGATCCGTACGCGTTCGGACTCGACGGCGTGCTCACGAATCTCGGGCTGCTCGGATACCATGCGACGGGGGCCTTGTACCGCTCCGTCGATGTCGGCACCGTCATCATGATGACGAGCCATCCCTCGTATCTTCCGATGGAGCTGATGGCGTGCGGCGCGACCGTCGTCACCAACTACAACGAGCGCACGGGTTGGCTGTTGCGGGACGACGGCAACTGCTTGCTGGCGGAGACGACGGCATCCGCGCTCGCCGCGCGGGTCGCCGACGCGGTCGGCGACGCGCGGCTGCGCCGGCGCATCAGTGAGGCCGCAGCGGCCGAAGTCGAGTCACGGTATGCCGACTGGAACGGCACCGCCGTCGATTTGTTCCGGCGATTGTTCGCGCAGGACAGCACCGCCCGGCCGGGGGCATCGAACGCACCGGCGCACGGGGCCGGCGGCTGAACCGCTACCGTTCTTCAGAGATCGGATCGCCCAGCGGGATCGCGTCGAGCTCGGCGGCGCGGATGTGGTTGACGTCGTTCGGCCAGCCATACCCGTGTGCGAGCAGCCACGATCCGTGCAGAACCCACCGCCGCCGCCCGTTTCGCACGAGGTAAACTTTTTGGTCCTCGGGCGCCGAGCCCGTTCGCTGGACGAGCCGGTTTTCCCAGTGTTTCGCCGTGTCGGGGCCGATCGCCGACTCTTCGGGAAGCTGTAACTCGACGGTCGGATTGATGGGCACTGTGAGGGGCGGTGCACGCAGGTGCGCGGCATCGGCGGCGCGCCAAGCGGCGATGCGCGGCGCGTATTCCACCCAGCGATCGTCGATGAAGGGAGTGACGCGCACGTTGTGCGCCGTTCCCACGCCGACGAGTAGCAGCGCAACCGCGACGAGGTACGCTCGAGCCCGGCCGCGAGCGCCGTCGATTGCGATGCCCGCGAGAACCAGCAGCAGGCACGTCGGGAGCAAGAAGTACCGCTCTCCGCGCGGGGTCATGTGCGCGAAGCTCGCGAACAACGCCGCGGTGCCGCGAAACGACAGTGCGAGCACGAGCGCCGCAACCATCAGCGCGGTCACGACGGCCGCGTGGACGGCCCGCGGCCGATCTTTGCGGACGAGCGCGAAGATGACGCATAAGACCGCCGCCGCTACGATGGGCGCGACGAAGGGTGCCGCCGCCGCAATCTGCAGTGCGTCCGCGGAACCGACGATCGTACTCATTACGACGCGCGTCGAGAATGCAACCGCCGTCGCGGTCGCGACTTGCAGCGCGTCGAAGCCGGAACCGGCCACGGAGGCCCGTTGCGACAGGAACATGGCGACCTGCGCGGCCACTCCTGCGATCAGCGCGAAGCCCGGCGCCGCCGCGGTGTCACGGCGTTTGGAGGCCCGCCACATGGCCAGCGGAACGAAGAGGACGGTTTGCGGTGCGCTCAGGCTGCAGAGCAGCACGATAACTGAAATCGCAACGGTGCGCAACGTCAGGCCCGCAGGCGCGGGCGCGATGACGAGCAGCAGCGCGCCGAAGGAAAGGTACCATTGCAGGTTGCTGATCGTCCCGATGAACTCGTCCGCGAACGGTGCAACGGTGAAGAGCACGCAAAGCGCGACGCGGATGGTATCGGAAGCGATGAGAAAACGGTAGGACGCGGACGCAAAAAGCGCGCAGCACGCGGCCGCGACGACGATCGCACATGCATTGTAGAAAAGTGGCACGTAGGCCGCCGGCAACGGGTCGGCAAGCACGGCAACGAGCCTCGGAACGACGTGCAGATATCCCGCGTAGGGATGCAGCAGCGAGGTCCAGCCGCCGGCAAGCACGTCATCGGCGAAGAACACCAAGCCGTCTTCGGCCCAGAACTGCGCGTTGAAGAAGGCATCGGGCCGCCGCAAGACGAGCAGCACCCCGAGCACCACCGCGAGCGAGAGCACGCGGACGGCGTCGGACTCGCGAAACGTCCTCGCGATCACCGCCGTTCCGGTTTGCTTCGTTGAGGTCCCGATTGTGTCAGGGATCGGCGCACGCTCGTTCTTCGGAGATGATCAGGGGACGCAGGTACACGGGACGGACGTCTATCCCCTTGCGGGTAGCACGCTTGGTTCACGCGGCCGGCTTGGAGAACAAGGGTCGCGTGCGGAACTCCATCGTGGCAGTCGTCGGTGCCCTCGTCCTGACGGCGTGCACCCACACCAGCGCTGGAAAGTGGGAAGACAAGATGATCCAAGGGCCGGGGACGAGGCCGGAGGACTCAAAAGTGTACCTCGTGCGCGACGGCAAGCGGCATTGGGTAACGCACGGGACGTGGCTCGTCGCGCACGGTTACCGTTGGCCGCAAGACGTGCTGCACGTCAGCGCGGAGGAGATCAATTCGATACCGCTGGCGGACATGATCAACGACCCCACGTAACGCCACGGTACGATCGTCCGCCGGTTATCCGGTACGCTGCGCGACGGCGATGAGCGATCCCCCGAACGGGCTGTCGGCGCCGCGCATAATGGCTGCGCGCTCCAGCGCCATCACGCCGGTCAAGACGCGGTTCATCCACGGAGCGATCCGAAATTCGTCGCGGGGATCCGGCGCCGCCGACCGGCGCGCGGCCAACCGCGACGCCACGAGCAGCGGCATCAGGAGCGCGACGAAGGACCGCAGCGCCAGCACGCGATAGCCGGCGGCCTCCAGCCTTTCCCGCAGCATGCGCCGCGTGTACCGGCGCTTGTGGTGGCCGATGTCGTCGCTCGGCCCCCACAGCGCCGGGTGCTGGGGAACCGTGAGCACGAGTCCGCCGCCCGGCCGCGTCGCGCGCCGCATCTCCGCCAGCGCGACGTCGTCCGAACCGATGTGCTCCACGACGTCGAAGGCGCCGACCACGTCGAACTCGACGCGAAACGGGATGTCGCAAGCGCCGAATCGATAGCGTTCGGCGCCGGGTGCGCGGCGCGCGACGAACGGCATCGCCTCGGCGAAGATCTCGCTCGCGCTCATGCGCACGCCGGGGAACTCGCGCGCGAGGCGCGAGATCACGTAGCCGGTACCGCAGCCGATCTCCAGAAACGACGACATCGAGGGAAACCACCGCCGCAGCGTCCACGCGATCAGCTCGTTGCGCGCTTCGAACCACCAGAATCCCGGTTCGAGATCGGCGAGCGGCGCGAAGAACTCCGCCTCGAAGCCATCCTCGCCGCCGCCATTAACGAACGAAAGGTAACCCGCCGCTACCTCGGGAGAAAAACCGCACGCAATGCAGGTCCACGAAGGCGACGCGATGCTGCGATCGCAGCGAAGACAGCGGCGCACGTCAGTCGAGCCGGACTCGGATGGTGAACTCCCAAAGGCCGTAGTCGTGCAAGAGCGCGACCTGCTGTGAATAGCGCTTGAAGCAGTGCTCGAAAAGCGCATGCGGGTCCGCATAGTACAGGTCGGGGCGCATCCGCTCGGGATCGCTGTACGCGGTCAGCGCGTTGAAGGCGAAACCACGCTCGCTGCGGGCGCGCATCTCGTCGAGGGTGTGGTGGATATGTGCCAGCCAGGTTTCGGCGTCCACGGCGCCCTTCACGCCGAAGATTCCGCTCGCGACGGAATAGTCGGCCCGCGGCACGTCGCCGAGCGCGGTGGTGAAGCGCGCTTCACGCCGGCCGGGGTACCGCCGCCGCGCCGCCTCGATCATGGCCGGGGCGACGTCGTATCCGGTATATCTCGTGCAGCGCGCGTCGAGGCGTTCGAGCAGCGCACCGTACCCGCAGCCAAAATCGTTGAGCCGGAACGTCCCGTCGCAGCCGGCGACGCGCAGGAGCTCGGTGAACCTGATCTGCTGCGCGTCCTCGGAGTTCCAGTCGACTCCGCGCGGCGTCGCGCCGAACCGGCGCAGCTTGTCGCTGTAGTATTCGGCCGCGGCGCGCAGGATCTCGTGCTCGTTCACGCTTCGAACGCCCGCTCGCTGGAGATATATTGGCGCGCTTGCGCGCCCGTGCAGAAAAGCGTGTCGATGATGCTCACGCGATGGTCGAACGGAGGGTACGGCTGCTCGTACTCGGGATATCCGGCGTACGATTTCCAGCGCACGGCGATGCCGTGTCGCGCCAGCAGCGCCTCGCCTAAGTACGCCTTCGCCGCCGGGCCCGAGACGTACTCGCCGGCGCCGCTCTGCCGGCAGATGTGGAGCAGCCGTTCGTTGCGATCGTGCGCGAGGTCGAACTCGCTCGACGTCCGGATCCGCGTGGTGATCCCGAGCTTGCGACAGACCGCCTCTATGACGTGCCGGTTCAGTGCCGAGATGGTGGTTTGCGGCGCCGCTTCCAGCACGGACTTCAGCCAAGGATAGACCTGCGCGAACGCACCGGCGCGCGCGTAGTTGTGGCTCAGCACCGCGAGATGCTTGTGGACCCAGCTCGTCTGCGAGACGAGGTGAGTCTCCTCGATCGACTGGTGATACCGGCCTTTGACTTGCACCGGCACGGTGATCCAGCGCGGTCCGCCCGGCGCCTTGATCCGGTTGCGATTGCGCCAGTCGCGCCGCGTGTATTGCACGCAGTCGTAGAGCACGAACTCATCGACCGAAGCGATGAGGTCGAAATAGCCTTTCCACGGAAGGTAATTCGACTGCAAGATCGCGATGCGCTTCACGCTAGAGCTTGAGCTGGTCGCTCGTACGCGCGTCGGGCTGCGTCCCCGTCGCCTTGTACACGCCCTTCGGAACCGTGTCTTTGAGAATCAGTGCACCGGCGCCGATGATGCAGTCCGGCGCGACGGCCACGCCGTGACGCAGGGTCGCGTTCACCCCGATGAACGTGTTGTCGCCGATCGTGCAATGGCCGGACACCACGACGTGGCTGGCCAAAAAACAGTTGTTCCCGATCGTCGAGTGATGGCCGATGTGGTTCCCGCTCCACAGAATCGTGTTGTCGCCGATGCTCACGAACGGCTGGATGACGTTGTTCTCGAAGACGAACGAGTTCTTGCCTATGGTGAAGTGCCCGACGTGGCTGACGCGACTGCTCACGTACGTGACAAAGTCGTACCCTTTGGATTTTACCTCTTCGTACACCGTCGTACGGGCGCGGTTGTTGCCGCTGAAGCCCAAGGCGACGAACACGTCGTAGTCCGCCGGCGGGTGCGATTCCGCGAGGCGCTCGAACGGGACGACCGGCACGCCGAGCAGCTCCTTGCGCTCGCCGAGAAAGCGTTCGTGCACCGTAAAGGCGCACACTGAATACGCGCTGTCGGCGTCGAGATAGACCTTTGCGACTTCCGCGAAGTCCGTCGCGCCGAAGACGACGGCGCGTCTCACGCCAGAGCGCTCGTGCGACTCGGTTCGAACGACGTGACGGTACTGACCACCCGGTCGCGGTCGCCCTCCGTCATGTCGTTGTACATCGGCAGCCTGACGAGCCGGTCGCTGCACGACTGCGACAGCGGAAAGTCGTCACGGCGGTATCCGAGGCGCGCGCCGAACTCGGACCCGTGCAGCGGCACGTAGTGAAAGACCACCGCGATCCGACGCTTCCGCAGAAACTCGATCAACGCGTCGCGATCAGCTCGCGACGGGAGCAGCAAATAGTACAGCGCGTACGCGGGAGCGCATTGAGCCGGAACGATCGGCTGCGCGACAGCGAAACGGCGGCTCCAGTCCGCCAGGCCGGCCTGATATGCGTCCCAGATCGCTCGCCGCGTGCTCTGGATCTCGTCCGCGGCTTCGAGTTGCGCGTACAGGAACGCGGCGAGGAGATCGCTCGGCAGGTACGACGAGCCTGGCTCGACCCACGTGTACTTGTCCACGAGCCCGCGAAAAAACCGGGTGCGATCCGTGCCCTTTTCCCGGATGATCTCGGCCCGCTCGGCATAGCGCTCGTCGTTGACGATCAGCGCTCCGCCTTCGCCGCACATGAAGTTCTTCGTCTCGTGGAAGCTTTGGGTCGCGAACGTGCCGAGCGATCCGAGCGGGCGGCCCTTGTACGCACCGAAGAGCCCATGCGCGTTGTCCTCGATCACGACGATCCCGTGCTTGCGCGCCACCGCGAGGATCGGATCCATGTCGCACGCGACGCCCGCGTAGTGCACCACCACGATCGCGCGCGTCCGCGCCGTGATCGCGGCCTCGATCAGGTGCTCGTCGATGTTGAGCGTGTCGGGCCGGATGTCGACGAACACGGGCCGAGCGCCGCGCAGCACGAACGCGTTGGCCGTCGAGACGAACGTGAACGACGGCATGATCACTTCGTCGCCCGGGGCGAGGTCGAGCAGCAGCGCGGTCATCTCGAGCGCATGCGTGCACGACGTGGTCAGAAGCGCTTTGCGACCGCCGGTGATTTCTTCGAGCCGGCGATGTACCAGCTTGGTGTAATGCCCGTCGCCCGAGATGTGCGACCGCGCGATCGCATCGGCCATGTACGCTTGTTCGCGGCCCATCATGACCGCGCGGTTGAAGGGGATGCGCGTGAGGTGGTCCGGCCTCTGGGGGTTCACGGCAGGCGGTCACCTTCGGGGATGCACGCCAACTCCGCACTCGAACGCGTCAGCACGTCCGAGCGCGTGAAGCCGTGCGCCGTGATCCATTGCCACGTCGTGATCCAGCGCTTCTCACCGCCGACGACGATGTAAATCTTCGCGTCGTCCACGCTGGTCCCGGATCCGTGGACGAGCTTGCCTTCCAGCTTGAAGGGCAGGCGCGGATCGCACGCGTTGCCGGAGCAGGACGCGATCCCCAGCGCGAACGCGGCGGGGACCGCGAGCTTGACGCGGCTCAACATCCCCATCGTCCCACCAGCGGTACGTCGCCCCGCGTTCCGAAAGGGAAGCCGCCCGCGTCGTGGCTGGGCGTGCGCCGGTTGCCGTCGCCGTTCACATCGAGGATCCACTGACGACCCTCTACGACGCCGATCTTGTCGTGACCGTCTCCGTTCCAATCACCGACGACCGGACGCGCCGTTTCGTCGCCGAGGGCGTAGACGCGAACCGAACCCGGCAGATCGAGGCCGTGCTGGCGCAGTCCCGAGACATCGAGCAACCACAGCCCCTTCCGGAACACACCCAGCTTCGCGCGGCCGTCACCGTTCCAGTCGCCGGTCACCGCGACGTCGCCCGGGCGTCCGAACCGGTACCGGGTTTGCGCGTGACCGTGGCGCGGATCGCGCAACGACCACACGCCGTCGTGAAACACGCCCGCACTAGGCGTCCCGGTTCCCCACCAGTCACCAAAGACCGGCTGATCGTCCGCCGCGCCGAACGCGAACGATTGCCGCCATGTAATCCGGCCCGTGCACAACGAGCCCGGAGCGATGCCGATCCGCCACCTTCCCGCGTCGTACGTCGCGATCTCCCGATGCGGCCCGCTTCGCGAATACGGGACGACCCCGCGCAGCGGCGCCGCAATCGTACGGGTCGAGCTTGCCTCGATGACGAGCGCGCGTCGGGTGTCGAGCATCCACGCCGAACCGCGCTCGATCCCGATCTCCACGGCGCGCGCAGGTTCGACGATCGGCGAACGCCAGAACGCGTCGTAGAGCGCCGCATAGGCCGGGATGCTGACGAACGCCACCATCGCGATCGCGGCCAGCGACAGCACCCGGAGCCTTCGCGGGATCGCGAGCAGTCCGAATGGAGCCAGCAACGCGAACGCGTACGGGATGTAGTACCGCCCCTGAATGCCCGCGGCGACGCCGGTCCCCGCAAGGATCTCGTGCCGGCGGTACTGCGTCGTCGTTTCCGACGCAAATTCGATCACGCTCAGCAGCACGATGCTGATCGCCGCGGCACCGAAGAACAGCGCCGCCAGGGGGCGCGAAAGCCGGATCGGCCACGCCGTAAGCGCGGCGAGCAGGATCGCGAGCAGTCCCAGATGCCACGCCCACGCCGGAAGCGGCACGGCGAGCAGACCAAGAACTCCGACGAACATTGCGAGATAGGTCTCCCACCACGCTGCGAACGCATTGCCGATCGCGACCGCGACGAGCAGCGGCTGATGCACGACGAAGGCAACGTTTCCGGCATAGTCGATACCGGCGATTGCGCGCAGCCTCGACGTGCGCGCCAGAGCTGCCGCATTGATCGCTTGCCAGATAGCGAACGTTCCGAAGCACAGCACCAGACCTGCCGTGAGCATGACACCCTTGCGCAGCGTGCCGCCGAACTTGCGCGCCGGTATCGCGAGCGCGGGGAGACAGAGGAAAACGTTCAGCTTGGTGAGCGCGAGCACGGCGAGCAAAACGGCAAGGCCCGCGACGGTGCGCCGTCCGATCCGCACGATCGTGTCGTCGAGAGCGAGCCGGACGATCGCGGCGACGACGAGGAAGGCGACGGCGTTGCTGACCGAGTCCGCGGATGCGGACGCCGCCTGGTGCAGCGTCATCGGCAACAGCGCGACCGCGGCCATGAGCGCGCGTCCGGTCGGCAAGACGCGCAACGCCAGCCACGTGAGGAGCGTGGCAACCAAAAGCCCGGCGAGCCGCGTCGCGTACATCGCTTCCAGCATGGATCGGCCGGCGGCCCGCTCGACGGCGATCGCGGCCGCGGCCGGAAGATATGCGACGCAGCTGTACACGTCGACGTTCGCCGCCGCGACGCCGACCGAGTCGCGCGGAACCATCGGCTGGCGCAACAGCCTCCGGATCGCGGCCGGCGCGCCGGCGCGCGCCAAATCCCGGACCTCGGCATGGTCCCCGAAGCGGTTGCCAAGGTAGATCGAACGCGGGACCGCGACCGTGGGGCCCGCCAGACAATGCCCTTGGGAGATCCCATAAGCACGGGTGAAGTGCTGGGCCTCGTCGGGGATCTGCCAGGGGGAAACGAGCATCGCGTAGCCGAGCCCCAGCGCGAGCCCGAGAACGGCGTACAGCCTCGGTATAAAGGCGTCGGCGTCAGCTACTGCGACGGTTCCGGCCGTGGTCAACCTGTAGCCCCATGAACGTGCCCGTTGAAATATCCGCGACCGGCCGCCTGCCGACGACTCGCTTGGCCGGACCCGGTTGACCATGCCGTCGCCGGCTCCCTCTCACCCTTCGGGACCCCGTTCAGGCAAGTCTCCGGTAGGCTCGACGAGCCTTGACGTCACATGGTCGCCTTGCTCACAGGGGAATTCGAGCGGGGGACGGAAGCCGCTGGCCGCCGGGTTCAAAACTCGAACAGAGAAGGGGCAGCCCGATGAAACGCGGTTTCCTATTTTTTTCGGTCCTAGCCGCTGCCATGTGCGTCGGTGCGATGACGTCCACCGCGCAGGCGCAGGCAACGCGAACGTGGGTCTCGGGCGTCGGCGACGATGCCAACCCGTGCAGCCGCACCGCGCCCTGCAAAACCTTCCCGGGCGCGTATTCGAGAACCGCCGTCGGCGGTGAGATCGACGCGCTCGATCCGGGCGGGTTCGGAACCATCACGATCAGCAAGGCGATCACCATCGACGGCGGCGGCGGCATCGTGGCCTCGATTCTCGCGTCGAGCACCGGCGCCGTGACCATCAACGCCGGCAACGGTGACTGGGTCACGCTCCGAAACCTCCGGATCAATGGTATCGTGCAGTCGTCCTTCCCGGGCACGTATGGTATCAAGGTGAACTCCG
>JAXDMA010000088.1:0-10587 GCA_034666305.1 Vulcanimicrobiota bacterium | reverse complement strand
GCGCATGCGATTCGCGCACGAGCTCCGCCGTGCCGTCGCGCGACCCGCCGTCGACGACGACGTGTTCGATGTCGGGATACGTTTGCGCGGCCACGCTTGCGAGCGTGCGTTCGATGAAGCGCCGAGCATCGAGAGCCGGCGTGACGATGCTTACTACGATGCTCGTGTAAGACGCCCACGGAGCTCTTCGTTCTCGCGCGTCCTCCCTTCAAGCGCCGCGGTAACTTCGGCCAGCAGGACCGAACGCCGTTCGGCTTCGGCGGAGAGCTGCTCCAGCGCGCGTTTCCGCTCCGCGGCGAGCTCGCGCCAGTCGGTCCCGTCGTGGGCGGATCGGTCCGCGGCATCGCCCGACGGCGAATCCTTCGTTTGGTTGCTCTCGAGCAGCAGCCGGCGTTCTTCGGCGATGTTGCGCAGCGCCTCGACTTCGTCGGACAGGCGCTCGATTAGCGCGAGGCGCTCGTCGCAGGCTGCTTGCAGTTCATCGATCACGCGCGTGCGACCGGTGAGCGCTTCTTCGAAGATCGCAATTCGTGCGCGCAACGATTCCGACGCACGCAGCGCGTCACGGAGCGCCGCGTCGTGTTCTCCCTGCAAGAGTCTTCCGCGCTGCCGTTCTTCCTCGAGGGCGTGCGCCGCCGTCTCCGCTTCCGCTGCCAGCCGGTCCCGTTCTCGTTCGGTCCGTTCCAGGTCGTGACGCAGACGCGCGGCCTCCTCGTGCGACGCCGCCGCGATGCCCGCGCGCTCCTCGGCGGCCTGCCGGTACGCGGCGCAATGCTCCGTGAGCTCCTGGATCAAACGCCCGCGTTCGTCGCACACCTCTTGCAGGCGCTCGCGGGCGGCGTCGCGCGCCGCGACTTCCGCGAAGACGACGGCGAACTCATGCCGTTGCTGCTCGAGCATCTCCGTCGCGTTCCTGGCCTCCGCGAGCGCGTTGCTGCGTTCGAGCTTGGCGCGTTCGAATTCGGCGCGCAGCCGTTTCAGGTCGAAGTCGAGCGACGCCACGAGCCCTGCGCGTTCTTCAGCCGCGCGACGATACGTGTCGGAGTGCTCGCTCAGATCCCGGATCACGCGCTGGCGGTCGTCGCAGACTTCTTGCAGGCGTTCGATCTCCGCATCGCGCGCCGCGACGCGCGCGTGCAGCGCGGCGAGTTCTTCGGTCGCGTGGTCGACCGCCCGTTCGATTGCCGCCGCCGCTTCCGCGGCAGCCGGGGGGCGCTTGTTGATGGACGTCATGTGGTGAGACCTCAGTTCGCGGCGCGACCGTCCGCGTCCCACGATTCGAGCCGGCGCGCCGTGCGCACGGTTGTTTGTGCGAGGTGCGCCAACTCGGCGTCGGCCCGCCGCGCGCGCGTTCGCGTACGCCGCGCGAACCGGAGGAAGAGGTGCCGGAGGCGCGTGATCGCCGCAAAGCGCGCCGCCCGGTCGTGCTGCACGGTGCGATGTACGGCCGCCGCAGCCTCGAATATCGTCTTCTCGCGTGCGCTGTGGCGGTCGAGCACGCGCACGAGCGGTTCGCCGTCGCGTTTGGTCCAGGCATCCTCGAACGCCGCGACGACGCTCTCGACGTCCACGTCCTCGATGCAGAACGGCCGGCCGAACGCGCAATCCCACTCGCAGCCGAAGCAGGGGATCGGCGCGACCACGCCCGCCGACCGCGGCGCCCACGGCGCGTACGACGGCCAGGTGCCCCCGCCGAACACCGTCGCGCCCGGCACGCCGTACGCCGCGGCGAGGTGAACGAGGCCTGTATCGATGCCGAGGTAGCCGCTCGCGGCGGCGATTCGCGCGGCGACGGCCGGCAGCTCCGCGCGCTCGCCGAAGAGCAGCTGGGGGGCGTCGCCGAAATGCCCGGCGGCGACTGCCGCCTCCGCCTCGGCCTGCTGCGCCTGCGAGCCCACGAGCACGATCCGGGCGCGACGTGACCGTGCGATCCGCCGCGCGGCTTCGCCCATCGCCGGTATCGGCCACTGCTGGTAGCTGCTCCCTCCGAACGGAAACACCACGAGCTCGTCCGATGCCGGGCCGTCTTGCGCCGCCCGCAACGCGGGCACACGCCGGGCCGGCACGTCCCCGAGCCGTGCGTAGCGATCCAGCTCGTGCTCGGCGGCGACGGCGGGAAGACGCCGCACCGCTTGATTGCGCTCCAGCTTCAGGAGGCCGAGCAGGATCAGCAGCTCGTTCGGACGCGGTCTGCGCTCATCGGCGATTACGGTTTGGCGCGGTGCGAGCGCCCCGGCGAGGATCTCGCTCAACCAGGTCGCGCGCAACTCCGCGGCCACGAACAGGTCGACCCGCTCGCCCTGCAGCTTGGGGAGCAGTGTCTGCGCCTGCAGAGCGGCGCGCTCGTCGGGGACTGCCCAGCGATAGGGATTGAATTCGAACGTGTGAACCGCGTCGGGCGGGCGCGCGTACAGCGTGGCCACCGGCGCGACGTCCGCGCGGCACACGAGCTCCACGCGCGCATCCGGGTTGCGCTCGCGCAGCGCCGCGAGCAAGGTTTCGACGAGGACCAAGTCGCCGAGGCCGCCGGCGTGCAGAACGACGATTCTCACGCGCGTCTCGCGGCGAGCTGCTCGACCACCCCGCGGTAGACGGCTTCCACGCGCTGCCATGTGTAGTGCCGTTCGACGTAGTCTCGCCCGCGCCGCCCGAGCAGCGAGCGCGTCGGCGGGTCGAGCATCTCCAGCGCCACGGCAAATTCATCACCGCTCACGTACCAGAGACCTCCCCCGGCGCGCCGGCACTGTCCGACAAGCGGCTCCGAACGGCCGTTCACGAGCACGGGCCGGCCCACGGCCCACGCCTCGAGCAGCGCGATCGAAAGGCTTTCGTGCGGCGACGGCATCACGAAGACGTCGCACGCCGCAAGCGCGTCCCACTTCGTGAGCTCGTCAACGGGACCGAGTGCGACGACGCCGGGACCCGCGTCGATCGGCATGTGCCGTTCGCCGATCAGCACGAGCCGGGGCAGGACGCCGGACTGCGTTCGGAAGCGGGCGTAGTCGGCGACGAGCTCGTCGCAGCCTTTGGCCGGATCGATGCGGCCGACGTACAGCAAGAACGGCCCGTCGATGCCGGTCTTGTGGCGAAAGCGCGCCGCCGAGACGTCGGCCGGCGGCGTGATCCCGATTCCGGCGACCGGACCGTCGATCGGCAGCGCCGGGAAGCGCCGCTGAACCAGCGCGCGTTCTTCCTCGCTGACGAACACGAACGACGCGGGACGCTCGAAAAACCGGTTCCACAAGGAAAACGCGAACGGCCACTCTTCGTGCGCGAGCGGTGCGAGGATCGCGCGTTCTTCGACGACCGGCAACCCGAAATACGTCGACGCATACAGATAGCTGAAGAAGAGTACGGCCGTGTAGCGCGTGCCGAAGATGTCCAGATAGTCGATGAGCGCCGTGGACATCGGACCCTGGGCGCGCATCCACTGTTCCTGCAGCTCCAGCGACGGATCGTCCGCGTAGATGACGTTGCGGGAAAGGCGCTCGAACCGGCCGCGGTCGCGTTCGAAATCGACCGGGAAGCGGCGCACGTGCACTCCGTCGAGGCGATCGTGTCCCTCCGGCTCGGCATTACGCCACGTATCGTAATCCGTCGCGCACGTCGTCAGCAGCTCGACGTCGAACTGCGCATCGAGCTGCTTTGCCACCGCGAGCGCGAGCGTGGCCGCTCCGCCGTATGTCGTGGTCCCGCAGTACGGCACGACGATGGCGATCCGGCGCCGGGGCGATGCCGACTCAACCAGCGCGCTCGAGCTCCCCGGCCCGTCGCAGTTCCTCGAACCGCCGGCGTTGTGCCTCGAGCACGGTCTCGCGCAGCGATTTGTCGGTGAGCATCATCGCCGCGACGCCGGCGAGCGCGCGCGGATTCCGTTTGTCGTTGAAGATGATCCCCGCCTGTCCCAGCAGCCGTTTCGCGGGATCGTTCCCGAACGCGAAGACCGGGACGCCGAAACCGAGCGCGTCGAGCAGCTCGCGCACCGAACCCGTCTCCGCGGCGGACCAGTACAGCGCCGCGCTGCGAAAGCACGCGGCGACGACCTCCGGCCCGGCGCCTTCCAACACGGCGACGCGGTCCGTCAACCGCGTCCGGCCGACGACCTCGTAAAACCGATCCGCCACGGATTCGTCGGGATCGAACTCTCCGGCGAGCACGAGGCGCGCGTCGACGCCGAACGAAAGCAGAAACGCGAAACCGGCGAGCAGCTGTTCGATGCACGCGGCTTGCGTGAGGGGCCCGACGAAAAGGATCGTACGCCGGCCGTCGCTCAGCCGGCGAATCAGCGGCGCGGATGCGGGCACGTCGAACGTCGCTCGGCGCCGCGCCGTTCCGAGCGCACGGATGACGTTTTCGTAGCGCTCGAGGATTCGCTCCCGCGACGTTTGCTCATCGACGTAGAGCCGTCCGCGTGCTCCGGCCTCGTCGCGCAGCGTCGGCGGCATCCGGTCGAGTTTCTCGAACCGTTCGGACCAATCGGCCTTTGTCGTCGCGAGCCAGCCGCCCCCGGACTCGCGGACCGCATCCGCGGTCACCGCGCAGCGCCCGTTGACGATTACGGGTTTGCGCGCGCTCCATCCCTCCATCACCGAACGCGAGAAGCTCTCGTTGATGCTGGGCTGCGCCACGCACAGTGCGCTCACGAGCAGCGCCGCCTTCTGCGCTTCGTCGACGACGCCGAGGTCGTGGATGCCGTGCCGCACGTCGTGAAACGAACGCCCGCCGGGACCCACCAGCACCAGCTCGAGCGTCTGCATGCGGCAGTGGCGCCGAAATCGCGCGAAGCTCTCGACCAGCAGGTCGACGTTTTTGGTCGCGTCGCGACGTCCGAGGTAGAGAACGTACCGGTGTTCGGCGGGGCTGAACCCGCGCACGCGCTGCGGGAGGCGCAATGGTATCGAGGCGGATTCGATCCAGTGCCCGGCGACTGCGGATTTCAACGCGATCGCCGGGCCGTAGAGGCGGCACGCGAGCCGCTGTTCCGCGGCGCTGTTGAACAGCAGCGCGCCGGCCGTGCGA
The DNA here is from genome assembly GCA_034666305.1 of Vulcanimicrobiota bacterium. Lineage (GTDB taxonomy): Bacteria > Vulcanimicrobiota > Vulcanimicrobiia > Vulcanimicrobiales > Vulcanimicrobiaceae > Vulcanimicrobium. Next base: position 5,568 of record JAXDMA010000088.1, on the reverse strand, counting down.
AACGCGTCTTCGACCTCGGGAAGGTAGGCGTACGGCTCGTCGTGCAGGCACGGCTGCAAGATCGCCCGCGGCCCCGCCACCTTCATCGCCGCCAGCGCGAAGCCGTACGGGTACGGCAGCACGAGCAGGGCGTCGAATCGGTCGAGTTCTGCGCCCAGCGCGTCTATCGCCGCGGACGAGTTGATCCCCGAACCGATGAAGTCGCGCGCGACGTCCGGTTCGATCGCGGCGGTGCGCTCGCGAAAGAGCGACAGCGGGCGGCTCAGCAATATCTCGTTCGCGCGATCGAACGCGTTCGCCGCGCGCGGATCCACCGGAAAACGGCGGATGACGACTCCGTTTTCGGTTCGCGTGCCGGCCGGGTGCGCGTTGACGCCCCAGTCGGATGCGAAACCGCGCGAACACGTCGTGAACACCTCGACCTTATGGTTCCGCTCGGCGAGCGCGTGCGCGACCTGCCAGGCCAGCCGCTCGGCGCCGCCCGTCAGATCCGCGCCGAACCACGGCGTGACGACGGCGAGCCGGGCGCTCACGTCAGGCACGCTCCTCCAAACGACGCAAGCGACCGTCGATCTCGCGCATCGAGGCATGTATCCGGGCGCTGACCGTGACGGATTCGCTCAGCGCGTCGATCAGCGCCGCGTTGAATGCGTGCTGGTCTCGAAATAACCACGCGATGGCGCGCAGTACGAGCCGCTGAACGGCGCGCACGTTGAACGGGAAGAACTCCAATCGCGCGGGCCACCGGTTGCGCGCCGACGACCGCAGGGCTGCCGCGGCGATCAAGCTTTGCAGCGTGGACGTGTCGATCGTTTCGAGTCCGGCGCCGGACGAGGAGCCGTCGCCGAACTGCCGGCGCAGCACCTCGTGCTGCACTCGCGCCATCAAGGCGTCCACGTCGAGGTCGGGATTGTTCGCTTCAAGCATCTTTCGGGTCCCGGGCTGGAGCCCGTTGGAACGGGCCGGGTTCGACCACGGTGCGGAAAAGACTCCCGCCGTTGATTCGCGGTTTGCGCCGGCGGCGGGTAGACCACGCAGTAGTAGCCAAAACCGTCCGTCCGTGGAGCAGGGAGATTGATGCACGAATTTGGGCCGCGCGACGTACGGGGCAAGCGGATACTCGTTACCGGGGGGGCAGGGTTCCTCGGGAGCGCCGTCGTCGAGGCGCTCCGCGGTCGGGGTTGCACCCAGATTGCGGTCCCGCGCAGCCGGGACTACGATCTCACCGACGCTGCCGCGATCGACGCGCTCCTGAGCCGAGAACGACCCGAACTGCTCGTGCATCTGGCCGCGGTCGTCGGCGGGATCGGCGCGAACCGCGAGAACCCGGGCCGGTTCTTCTACGAGAACGCGATCATGGGGATCCAGCTCATCGAATACGCGCGCCGGTACGCCGTCGAGAAGACGGTCGTCGCCGGAACCGTGTGCGCATACCCGAAGTTCGCGCCCGTCCCGTTCAAGGAAGAATCGCTGTGGGACGGTTATCCCGAGGAGACCAACGCGGCGTACGGGATCGCGAAAAAGGCATTGCTCGTGCAGTGCCAAGCGTACCGCGAGCAGTACGGCATGAACGCGATCTATTTGCTGCCGGTCAATCTCTACGGTCCGCGTGACAACTTCGATCCGCGCTCGTCCCACGTCATTCCGGCGCTGATCCGCAAGGCGCTCGAAGCGCGCGATCAAGGCAGCGACGAATTCGTGGTATGGGGTGACGGCAGCGCGACGCGCGAGTTTCTGTACGTCGACGACGCGGCGGAAGGGATCGTCGCGGCGATGGAGCGCTACGACGGCGCCGCGCCGGTGAATCTCGGGAGCGGCGAAGAGATGCCGATCCGCGAGCTGGTCGTGCTGATCGCGGAGCTCTGCGGCTTCCGGGGACGCGTCGTGTGGGACACGACCAAACCGAACGGTCAGCCGCGGAGAAAGCTCGACACCGCGCGCGCCGAGCGCGAGCTCGGCTGGCGCGCCGCGACGACGCTCCGCGAAGGACTGCGCCGGACGATCGAATGGTACGAATCAACGACGCGGCGCGAGACGAACCTTCCGCCGTTGGCAGCGGCTGCGCACCTGACGGCGGAGCACACGTGATGGCGTGAGCCTCTCCATCGCAATCCCGGCTTCGACGCAGCGGCCCGACCATCTGCGGAACGCAATCAACAGCGTGATCGCGCAAGACGCCGCTTCCTGGACGCTCGTCGTCGTCGACGACGCCCCGGGCGAAGGCCGGTATCGCGAGCTCGTGGAGTCCGTCGGCGATGCGCGCGTGCGCTATCTCCGCAACGACGGCGACCACGGAATCGGGCAAGCCTGGAACGTCTGCACGAGCGCCGTCGACGGCGAGCTGTACGCGATCCTGCACGCCGACGACGAGCTCAAGCCGAACTACGTGCGCGTCATGACGGACTTGGCGCGGAGGTTTCCGGACGGCGCGATGTATTTTTGCGGCGCGGAGATCATCGACGATTCGGGCGAGCGAGCCTTTTCGCTGGCCGATTTCGTGAAGTGGTTCGTGCAGCCTCGCGGGCGAACGATTCGGCTCGCCGGCGAATCCGCGCTGGCCCGCCTCTTTACGGGCGACTTCATCATGTGCCCCACGATCGTCTACCGCAAGTCGCGGCTCGGCGCGCGCCGCTTCTCGACCGGGCTACGGTTCGTCCTCGACATCGCGCTCATCGCCGACGTCCTTTTCGCGGGCGAAGCGATCTACGGTACGAGCGCAGCGGCGTACCGGTACCGGCGCCACCGCGACGCGGCGACGGCGGTGTTCAACAAGACCGGCTATCGTTTCGAAGAAGAGATCGCGCTGCATCGCCACGTGGCGGCGCAGGCCCGCCGGCGCGGGTTCAGGCTCGCGGCGCTTGCCGCGAACGTGATGTTGTTCGTTCGGCTCAACTTGCTGTACTGCGCGGTCACCGACGCCCTCTCGGGCCGCTGGGGCGGGTTCCGGTCGAAACTGAAGCTCTTTGCTCAGGCCAGGACGTCGTAAGATGGGACGAGCGTAAACGGTTGTGCGCAGCATGAATCTCGCCGAGTACGAACTCGATCCGGCCGCGCCGGCGGGCGCCGCCGCCGCGTGCGCGATCATCCCGTCGTACCGCGCCGCGGACTCCGTCTGCGACGTGGTCCTTGCGGTGCTCGACCACGTGGCGCTCGTCATCGTGGTCGACGACGCGTGTCCGCAGGGCTCAGGCGAGCGCGTACGCGAGGCGTTCGCGGGCGACCCGCGCGTCATCGTCGAGATGAGGCCGGTCAACGGCGGCGTCGGCGCGGCGATGAAGACCGGCATCGCGCTCGCGCTCGACGCCGGCGCACGCTACATCGTAAAAGTCGACGCGGACAATCAGATGGACCCGGCGCTGATCCCCTCGATCATCAGCATGTTCGAGGAAAACAATGACGTGGTGTTCGTCAAGGGCAATCGCTTCGCGTCGGCCAGGGGCCTCTCGGCGATGCCCAAGGTGCGCCTTTTCGGGAACGCCGCCTTGTCGATCATGGCGAAGTTTTCGACCGGTTACTGGAACGTTCTCGATCCTACCAACGGCTACATCGCCTTTCGAGCCGACTTCCTTTCGACGGTCCGCTGGCGCGAGTTCGCGAATTCGTATTTCTTCGAGCTCAGCGTGCTCTGCGAGCTCGGCCTGCAGCAAGCCCAAATCGCCGAACTGGAGATGCCGGCGCAATACGGGACGCATCCGAGCTCGCTGTCGATCACGAGGGTCATCTTCGAGTTTCCGCCCAAGCTGCTCGCGGCGCTGTTGCGCCGTGTCTTCTTGCAATACTTCGTCTTCGATTTCAACCTGTGCACCCTGTTCATTCTCTTCGCGGTCGCACTCATCTCGGTCGGCGTCACGCTGGCCGGGATCGAATACGTCCAGTCGCAGATGACGCAGATTCCGCGCACCACGGGGACCGTGATGCTCGCGGTCCTTCCGCTGCTGATCGGCATTCAGCTGATGATCAGCGCGCTGATGTACGACGTCCAGTCGTCGCGCATCGTCATTCGCTCGGCGGGGACGCGCTCGCGATCGCGTCGCGCTCGCATCGTCACGCACATCTGACCGCCGGAGAGTCCCGACGTTGCTTCCCGCGGCCCCGACGATCTATAAACCGAATCCCGTCAAGAAGTTCGTGCGCACGTACTTGCTCGAGCGCACTCTCTGGTCGATTCCGAAGACCGCGGACGTGCTGGACCTGTGCTGCGGTTACGGTTTCTATTTCACGATCAACCCGCACGCCAAAGGCGTCGACGGCGACCCCAAGGCCGTTACCGAGCTGCGCAGCCGCGGTTTCGCGGTCGAACATGCCAACGTCGTCGAGGGACTGCCCTTCGCGGCCGGCAGCTTCGACTACGTCGTGGCGCACGACGTGTTCGAGCACTTCGACTTCGACGAGCTCGCCGGGTTGACGCGCGAGATTCACCGCGTCTTGCGGCCCAACGCGGTCCTCGCGGTGTGGGTGCCGAACCGGCGCGGCTACGAGCTTGGAGTCAGAAACGGCTCGGGCCACCGCTTGTACGTGACCGCTGCGGAGATTGGCCGGCTGATCGCGCCGTACTTCGAGCTCGAAAAGCACTATGCCGAACCGCTTCCGCGGCTCGTCGGCCGGTTCTTCGATCACAACAAAGAAGTATTCATCCTGCGGCGGCGTTAGCGTGCAATGGCTCCCCGGCGCGGCCACCGCCGAGATCAAGCCCTTGACGGGCCTGCGCGGCGTGGCCGCTCTCCTGGTCGCGACCTACCACTTTCGGTGGATCGCCGCCGGGCCGGGCTACGCGCTTTTTTCTCGCGGGTATCTGTGGGTCGACGTCTTCTTCGTGCTGAGCGGCTTCGTCATGTCGATGACGTACGGCAGCGTTTTTTCTCAACGGTGGTCGTTCGCTGATTTCCGCTCGTTCATCAATCGCCGTTTGGCTCGCATCTATCCGCTCTACTTCGTGCTCACGGTCATGGCCGTGCCGTTCTTTCTGGCGTTCCCTTATCCGGGGATCGACCTTCGGGGAAGCGCGTTCGCCGTCATGGTCGTCGCAAACCTCACGCTCGTCTCCGCGTGGCACGTTTGCAAGAACCTCATCTTCCCCGCGTGGTCGGTGAGCGCGGAATTCGCAGCGTACCTCGTGTTTCCGTTCCTCGTCCCGTTTCTCCGCGATGCGCGACGGATGGTGATCTTGGCCGCCGGCGCCGTGATCCTGCTCGGCCTCGTCGCGATCTTCGACCAGATCGATTATCGCGAGTTCGCAAGCCTGCGGGACGGCTTCGACGGGCGAACGGTCCAGCCGGTATTCCGTTGCCTCGGCGGGTTCGTTCTCGGCATGATCTGCTTCAAGCTCTACGCGGCGCGCAGCTTCGCGGCCGTCACGGGTTCGACGGCGTTCGCGCTGGCGACGTTCGTGCTCTTTGCGGCGGGCTCGATCGCCGGCGTTCCGGACCTCGTGCTGTATCCGCTGTTTCCCGCGATGGTCCTCGCCGTCGCCGCGGACAAAGGGATCGTCAGCCGGATCCTCAGCTGCCGCCCGGTGTACTACGCCGGGCTCCTGTCGTATTCGCTGTATATGTTGCACGTCGGGTTCTT
>JAXDMA010000087.1:0-4576 GCA_034666305.1 Vulcanimicrobiota bacterium | reverse complement strand
GTGTATGCGCCGCTCCATCTCATCCAGCACGCGCTGCCGGTGATGCGCCGCAACGGCGGCGGCACGATCGTCAACGTCAGCTCCGATGCCGCGGTGGAAGCATACGCTGGATGGGGCGGTTACGGTTCGGCCAAGGCGGCGCTCGAGCACATGTCCCGCGTCCTGGCCGCGGAACTCGACGGGAGCGGTGTCAGCGTGATCGTCGCCGATCCGGGCGACATGGACACCGAGCTGCACCGGGCGGCCGTGCCCGACGCCGACGCATCGCAGCTCGCCGACCCGCGCGACGTCGCACCCGCGCTGCTGCGCGCAATCGCGTCGCCGCGCGCGACCTACGTACGCGTCGCGCTGCAGTCGGCCGGGGTCGCCGTCGTAGCGTGACGGCAGCGGTTTCTTTCGCACTGCCGCCCGCGAACGAAGCGACGACGACGCCGGAGCGGCGCGGCCTCGCGCGCGACGGCGTGCGGCTCCTCGTCACGGATCTCGCGAAGCGCACGCAGCATGATGCCGCGTTTCCCGAGCTGCCGTGGTTTCTGCGGCGCGGCGATTTGCTCGTGGTGAACGACTCGGCGACGCTGCCCGCGGCGCTGCTTGCGTGGCGCGCGGGCGGCGCATCGTATCCGCTGCACCTCTCGACGCACGTCGGCGACGAGCTTTGGATCGCGGAACCGCGCGAGGCAGTCGTTGCCGGCGAACGGGCCGCGCTCGCGGCCGGCGGCAGCGCGACGTTTCTCGCGCCCGTGGACGCAGTCCACGACCGCCTGTGGTACACAACGCTTTCGACCCCCGAACCGCTCGCTGAATTTCTCGCGCGGCACGGCGCGCCGATCCGGTACAAATACGTGCCCGAGACGCTCCCGCTCGGCGATTATCAAACGATCTTCGCGCGCGTGCCGGGCTCGGCGGAGATGCCGTCCGCGGGGCGACCGTTCTCGCGCCGCTCGCTCGACGACTTGCGCCAAGCCGGCGTCGCGATCGCATCCATCACGCTGCACGCGGGCGTATCGAGCCCGGAGCGCCACGAACGCCCGTATCGTGAACGCTTCGAGGTGCCGGCCTCGACGGCGCTTGCCGTGAACGCGACGCGGCTGCACGGCGGGCGCGTGGTCGCGGTCGGCACGACGGTGGTTCGCGCCCTGGAAAGCGCGGTCGGCGGCGGCGAGGCCACGGCGGGCGGCGGGTGGACCGACGTGATCGTCACCCGCGAGCGCGGCGTAGCCGTGGTGGACGGCCTGCTGACGGGGTTCCACGAGCCCGAGGCGAGCCACCTCGACCTGCTGCGCGCGTTCTGCGGCGATGAACTGCTCGAACGGGCGTACGCCCATGCGGTGGACGGCGGCTACCTGTGGCACGAATTCGGGGACGTGCACCTGCTGCTCTGACGCGTTGCAGCGAAGCGTGCCCCGGGTCGCGAAAGCGGCGTCACAGCGATGGCGAAATTGTATTACCGGTACTCGGCGATGAATGCGGGCAAATCGACGGCCCTGCTGCAGGTCGCCCACAACTACGAAGAGCACGGCCGCAAGGTCGCGCTGTTCACCGCCGAGCTCGACCACCGGTACGGCGTGGGCTTCGTCACCTCACGGCTGGGTCCGCAGCGCCGGTCGCTGACGTTCGATCCGAGCTCGGACTTCTCGGAGCATCTGCGCGATGCGCCGGGCGAGCTCTCGTGCATCCTCATCGACGAGGCGCAATTCCTCACACCCGATCAGGTGCGGCAGCTTCATCGAATCGCGCACGTCGACGGCGTGCCGGTGATCTGCTACGGCATCCGCAGCGATTTCTTGGGCGAGCCGTTTCCGGGCGCGGCCTACCTCTTGACGCTCGCCGACAGCATCGAAGAGATCAAAACGATCTGCCCGTGCGGCCGCAAAGCGACGTTCAACGTGCGCATCGACGACGACGGCAGCCGGGTGACGTCAGGCGAGCAGATCGCGATCGAAGGCGAAACCCGTTACGTCCAGCTGTGCGGCGGCTGCTTCTACTCGACCGACCGGCCGCTCATCGAAACGAACCCGTAGCGCTTCTCGAGACGCTTGCGATCTTCGGCGAACATCTCGCGGATGCGGGTCGCCTCGCTGACGGCCGCCGCTTGGTTCAGCACGCCTTGCTTCTCTTTGCGGACTTTCTCGGCGGCGATCTCGGCCGCCCTCGTGGTCGTCTTAGCGCTCATATCTCGTGATTACGGACCAGGCTGAAACGACCTGCACGGCAGCGCCCCGAAGCAAGCGTGCTCGGGGTCAGCGCGGCGACGGTGAAGGGGCCGGCGACGGCGTCGGGACGGGCGGTGCGGTCTCGCCTGCGACCGGCTGGCGGCATGCGCCCATCGCCGCGTCGTCGCCGATGAAAACGCCGACGCGAGTGCCGCGCGGGATGGTCGCGTCCTTGCCGTGATGCAGCGAATCGTAGCCGCCGACGGCGTAGCCGACGATCGGGATCAAGCCCAGCAGTCCGGGCGCGTTGGCCGTTGCGCCGACCGCCGACGACGCGACGTCGGTGAACCGGTCGATGATCGCCGGGACGTGACGCCCGTCGGCGAGCGCGAAGAACCGCACCTCCAGCGCCAGGTAACCCGCGCGCCCGCCGCGCTCCGCATGCGAGGAGTTCGCGACGACGCCGTACCCCGGCGTACCGGCGGGCAGTGCCGTCCCGTCGGACGCGGTCGCGGCGTCGACGAGCTGGAAGCGGAAGACGTCGCCGGACTTCGCGTGGGCCGAGTCCACGCTCTCCTCCATGGCCACGAGCGCGTGCCTGCACGGGGGACGCGCGTCGGCTTGCGTCTGCGCCCCGCTCGGCGCCATGGCGCCGGCGGCCAGAACCGAGATGGCGCCGAATGCGGCGGCGGCGCGGAGCATGTGACTCATCGTGGCTGATGTTCCCGGCGCACGGCCGAACGAAAAGGCGGCAGGTCAAAACCGAACACCTTTTCTGCGCGAACGAACGCCGTGGGTGCTGCGTTCACCGGCTACACTCGTTTACGGAGGTAAGACGTGCGTCTATCGTTCATTGCCGCAGCCGGCGCCGCGTTGCTCACCACAGCGCGAGTTGCGGACGCTCAGTCGCTCTCGTCCGTCGCCGTGCCCGTCAACCCGAGCAACTCGACGAACAACACGTTACGGCTGTCCGCACCGCACCCCATCCCCACGCAGGTCGCGGGCCAGCCCGGGCCGGTCAAGCTCGACGGCTGCTTTTCCGACAGCCGCGGCAGCGAAGGCCTGACGCTCGTGCACCACGCCGTGCGCATCACGAACACGGGCGATCGCGCGATCACCGCCGTGCGCGTGAAGTTTCTCTTCTACGACGCGTTCGGCGACGTCAACGCGACGCGCACCAACATCGCCGAAGCGCGCATCGATCCGGGTCAGCTCGTGGACCGCATCAATCTGGCCGAGCTCGCGGATTCAGCGCCGCCGGCGAAGATCGTCTGCAGCATCGACGCGGTTCGGTACGTGGACGGAACGGTCGTTCGGACTTAGCGCGCCCCGGCGTCGACGGAGCGCGCTTTGCCCGCGCGTTTCGCGTCGTACATCGCGCTGTCTGCGGCGGCGAGCGTCGCATCGGCGCCGCGACCCGCGCGCAAGTGCACGATGCCGATGCTGGCGGTGACCGGCGGCGCGCCTTCAACGGACCGCGCGGCATCCGCGATGCGCGCGATGATCTCGTCGCCGATCGCGATGGCATGCTCGCCCTCGTGCGACTGCAGCAGTACCGCGAACTCGTCGCCGCCGAGCCGGCCCACCGTATCGTCGACGCGCGTCCGGTCGCGAATCCCGGCCGCCACCGCGACGAGCACGGCGTCGCCGCCGGCGTGGCCCAGGGTGTCGTTCACGTCCTTGAACCCGTCGAGGTCGATCAGCATCAGCGTCCACGTGGCGGTCGCGCGGCGCGCCGGCCGCTGCAGCGCGGCGAGCCGCTCGCGCAGCACGCGCACGAAGCTGCGCCGGTTGTGCAGCCCGGTGAGCGGATCGCGTTCGGCCAGCAGACGCAGCCTCGATTCGCGGCGGCGCCGTTCGGTCACGTCGTTCGCGAGCAACAGGATCGCGGCGTCGGGCAAGCCTTGGCGCATCGCGACGGCGGTGAGCTCGCACCACGTCGCGGTTCCGTCGGGACGGCGGATCCGCGTCTCGATGCGCACCGACGCCGTGCGGCCGTCCAGCAGCCGCGCGAACGCGTCGCGCAACGTTGCGCGATCGTCTTCGGGAACCAGCGGCATGATCGAGGTCGTCTCGCCGCCGCCCAGCGCCAGAAACGCCATGTTGTTGCGCAGCACGTTGCCGTCGGCGTCCACGCTGCACATCCCGATGGGGCTCTCTTCGAGGATGCGATACGACGCGTCGAGCGTATCGATGATGTCGCGATAGCGCGCGTTCTCGAGCGCCAGCTCGTGCTGCGCCGTGACGTCGATCATCGTCGAGACGATCGTCGCCTCCGCGTTGTCGTCATCCGCGCCGACCATGTGGCTCGAGATCGCGATCCAGGCGGGCGCGCCGTCCGGCTTGCGCACCGCCACGGTGACCTCGCCGCGTTCGAATGCGCGCCGCAGCACGGTCTGTATCGGCTGCTCGGGGCCGACGGG
>JAXDMA010000086.1:0-8358 GCA_034666305.1 Vulcanimicrobiota bacterium | reverse complement strand
TAGGTCGCGTAGAGGTTCGCCGCCTTCGCGGTGTCGATCACGGATCCGCCGCCGACCGACACGTATCCGTCGACATGCGCATCGGTCGCGAAGGCCGCCGCGGCGCGGAACGAGCCGTCGGTCGGCTCGATGCGGACGGCCGCGAACTCGGCGAAGTCCACGCCCGCGGCGCGCAGCGACGCGCGCGCGCGCTCGACGAACGCGCCGGCGGCGAGCTTCGCGTCCGTGAACAACGCGACGCGGCGCAGGCCGAGCGCGGCGGCCTCGGGGCCCACCTCGTCGATCGCACCGCGGCCGAACTTGACGCGGGGGGCCTCGACTTCGAGGATCGTCTCATGGTCGTGCGGGGCCGGCTGCATGGTGGGAAGAAGTCCCGCTCGTGGCCGAGCCGATCCTCTCGACGCGCGACGTCGTCAAAGTCTACGCGGGGTTCACCGCGCTCGACGGCGTGTCGCTGGACGTCGCCGAAGGCACGGTCCACGCGATCATCGGCCCCAACGGCGCCGGAAAGACGACGTTCTTCAACGTGCTCTCCGGCTTCGCGCCGGCTACCCGCGGCAGCGTGCGCTTCGCCGGCGTCGAGATCGCGAACCTCGATCCGGCGGGCATCGCGCGCATGGGCATGGTGCGCAGCTTTCAGATCAACAGCATCTTCCCGCACCTCACGGTGCTGGACAACGTGAAGATCGCGCTGCAGGCGCGCACGCCGCTGTCGCGCAGGTTCTTGGCGTCGCCCGCCGTTACGGCGGTCCTCGACGATCCCGCGCGCGCCGCGCTCGACCAGGTCGACCTCGACGGCGAACGCACCCGGATCGCGGCGAATCTGCCGTACGGCAAGAAGCGATCGCTGGAACTGGCGATCGCGCTGTCGCAGGATCCCAAGGTGCTGCTGCTCGACGAGCCCACCGCGGGGATGGGGGTCGAAGACATCGACCGAACCGTCGACCTCATCAAGAAGATCGCGCCGGGCCGCACGATCGTGCTCGTCGAGCACAACCTGCGCGTCGTGGCCGATCTGTGCGACCGCGTCACCGTCATGCAACGCGGCAAGGTCCTCGTCGAGGGAACGTACGACGAAGTTCGCAACGATCAGCGCGTCGTGACCGCATACCTCGGCGGAGGAACCCACTGATGCTCGAGCTCCGAGACGTTCACGCGTATTACGGCGAGTCGCACGTGCTGCACGGTATGCGGCTGCGCGTCGATACCGGCGAGGTCGCGACGCTGGTCGGCCGCAACGGCGTCGGCAAGACCACGACGCTGCGCACCATCATGGGGATCTTGCCGGCGCGCCGCGGCACGATCGAGCTCGACGGCACGTCGCTCATCGGGCTGCCGTCCGACCGCATCGCCAAGCGCGGTCTGGGCTACGTGCCCGAAGAGCGCGGCATCCTCGCGACGCTGAGTGTGTACGAGAACCTCACGCTCGCGCCGATCATCGGCGACAAAGGCTGGACCGTCGAGCGCATCTTCGCGGAGTTTCCGATCCTCAAGGAGCGCGCGAAAGCGGCCGGCACGACGCTCTCGGGCGGCGAGCAGCAAATGCTCGCGATCGCACGCGTGCTGCGCTCGGGCGCGCGGACCGTGCTGCTCGACGAACCCACCGAAGGGCTCGCGCCGGTGATCGTAGAGCGCATCGGCGAGCTGATCCGCGCGATGAAAGCCGACGGCATCACCGTGTTGCTCGTGGAGCAGAACGTGCGCTTCGCGACCGGCGTCGCCGACCGCCACCACATCGTCGTCCACGGCCGGGTCGAGCAAACGCTGGAGAACGCCGAGGTCATCGCGCGCGAGCGCGAGCTGCTCGACATGCTCGGCGTGTGACGATCGCGGTCACCGGCGCCGCCGGCACGATCGGAAAACCGCTGTGCGCCGACCTCGCGCGCGATCACGACGTCGTCCGCATCGACTTGCACGACGCCGACGTGATCGCCGACGTGCGCGACGTCGACGCGCTCGAACGCGCCTTCGCCGGCTGCGAGACGGTGATCCATCTTGCCGGCGTCGTCAGCGTCGAGGCATCGTGGGAGGACGTCGCCGGCCCGAACATCGGCGGGACGTACGCGGCATTCGAGGCCGCGCGGCGCGCCGGCGTCACGCGCGTGATCTTTGCGAGCTCGAATCACGCGGTCGGCATGCACGAGGTCGACAACGTTCCGGCGATCTACGAGCCTGGATTCGGCCTCGTCGTTCGTACCGACACGCCGTACCGTCCGGACTCGCTCTACGGCGTGTGGAAAGCGTTCGGCGAGACGTTGGGACGCTACTACAGCGACAATCACGGCCTGCAAGTCACCTGCGTGCGCATCGGCTCGATCACGCCGCAAGACGATCCGCGCGATCCGAGCGTCGCGCAAAGCTCGGGTTGGCTGCCGCTCGACGAAGACCAGCGGTTCGCGCGCTACGCCGCCACGTGGATGTCGCGGCGCGACTTTGCGCGCCTCGTCCGCGCGATCGTCGCCCGCGACGTCGCGTTCGCGGTGGTCTACGGCGTCGGCGATAACGCGACGCGCTTCTGGGACCTCGAACCGGGCCGCGCGATCTTCGGCTTCTGGCCGCAGGACGGAACGAAGTAGGCGCCGCTCCTACGCGCCGTCGAGCTCTTCCGGTCCCTTGGTCAAGTAGCGCAGATACCGGCCCGGGGCGTTGAGGAAGTCGCGCGTGATGCGCACGTGCTCCAGGTCGTCGTAGGGCGTTTCCACGATGCGGTCGCCGTCGAATACGCGGATCGACGCGCCCGGAAACGCCGCGAGGATCGGCGAGTGGGTCGCGATGATGAACTGACAGCCGGATCGCGCCGCATCGAGCAGGATCGTGAGCAGCGTCAGCACGCGCGTCGGTGACAACGGCGTCTCGGGCTCATCGAGCAGGTACAGGCCCTTGGGCAGAAGCTGCGCGCGCACGATGCCCAGGAACGTCTCGCCGTGCGAGCGGGCGTGGGGGTCGGCGCCGTACTTGCTCGCGAGCATGGCTTTCGTGCTCAGCACGATGCCGGCACCCATTTGGCGGCGCTCGATGCTCGCTTTCTCGTCGCGCAGCATCGCGTCGGCTTCGGCCTGGATCGCTTCCATCTCGCGCTCGATGCGCTTGGTGAAGCCGAACGCGTCCTCCGCGCGAAAGAACGCGCGCGCGAGCGGCCGGCCGCGTTCCTCCGCCTCGAACGCAGCCGCGAGGCGCCGTGCGCCGGCGAGCGTCGCGTCGGCATCGACCTCCTCCGCGCCGGCGGCGGATGCCTCCGTTGCGACGGCGAGCGCTTCGAGCAGCGTTGATTTTCCGCAGCCGTTCTCGCCCATCAAGAACGTCACGGGCGCGTCGAAGCGCAGTTCCTTCAACGCACGCAGCGCAGGGACCGTCCAGGGAAACGCGTCGTCGGTCTTCGCGCCGCGCCGGCGCCGGAACGCGGTGACGAACACGGGCGCGCCGCCCCGCGCTAGGGCTTCGCGCGCTTCGTGCGCAGGGCGAGCAGCTCGCCGATGATCCCGCGCCGGAACAAGAGCACGCACAGCGCGAAGATCGTCCCCATGACGATGTTCGTCTTGTCGCCGATCGCCGTCTTCGATACGAAGTAGTCCAGCGATTCGAAAATGCCGGCGCCGGCGATCGGACCGAACACGGTCCCGATGCCGCCCAGAATCGACATCATGACGACCTTGCCGCTGGTGTGCCAATCCACGCCGTCGAGCCCCGAGAGCCGGTTCCCGACGGCGAACAGCACGCCGGCCAAACCGGCGAGCGTGCCGGAAAGGACGAACGCGATCAGCTTGTAGCGGTCCACGCGATATCCGAGCGCGATCGCGCGCTGCTCGTTCTCACGCATCGCGCCGAGCACCGCACCGAACGGCGACCGCACGACGCGCACGACGAGATAAGTCCCGAGCGCAGCGACGACGAGCACCGCATAGTAGAACGCGACGTCGTTCTCGAGCGGCATGCCGAACAGCGTCCCGCGACCCGCGAGCTGCACGCCGTTTTCCCCGCCGGTCCAGCCGCCGAGCTGGTACGCGAAGAAATACTGCAGCTGCGCGAGCGCCAGCGTGATCATCGCGAAGTAGATTCCTTGCCGGCGAATCGCGATCGCGCCGACGATCAGCGCGAGCAGCGCGGCATACCCGATCGCCGCCACGACGGCGAGCGGGAACGGCGCGTGCGCCTTCGCGATGAGGATCGTCGCGACGTAGCCGGCGCCGCCCCAGAACATCGCGTGGCCGAAGGAGAGCAGCCCCGTAAAGCCGAGCAACAGATCGAACGCGACCGCGAAAAGCGCGTAGGCCACGATGTCGATCGCGAGCACCGGGTAGACCAGCTTCGGCAGCACGAGCGCGATCAGCAGCAACACCGCCGCAACGATCGCGCCGCGGCGCGTCCCGAGCAGCGTCGTGGTCACTTGGCGCCCGCGGGGCTGCCGAACAGCCCGCTCGGGCGGATCAGAAGCACGATGATCATCAGCAAGAAGATCAGCGTGTCGTTGAAAGCCGGGAAGATCACGGCGCCGAGCGTCTGCAGCAGCCCCAGCGCGAAACCGGTGACGACCGAGCCGCCGATCGAACCGAGGCCGCCGATCACGACGATCGCGAACGTGTTGATGATGATTTTGTCGCCCATCGTGGGCTCGACGTTCTGATTGGGAGCGGCGAGGACGCCGCCGAACGCGGCGAGCGCGACGCCGACCGCGAACGTGATCGACACCAGCCGCTGCGTGTCGATACCGAGCGCGCGCACGAGCACCGGGGCTTCGGTTGCCGCGCGGATGCGCGCGCCGACCGGCGTGCGTTCGAGCACGTACCAGACCACGATGCACACCAGAATCGCCGCCCCGATGACGAACAACCGGTACGTCGGGAACAACGTGAAGCCCATGTTCGTGACGCCGGAGAGCGACGGCGGCGCGGAATACGGCGAACCGAGCGCCCCGGCGGCCAGCCGCATCGAGTCTTCGATGATCAGCACCAGCGCAAACGTGAACAAGAGCCCGTAGAGCGGGTCCAGCCCGTAGAGGCGCCGCAGAAACACGACCTCGATCAGGATGCCGAGCAGACCCACGACGATCGGCGCCACGAACAGCGCCGCATAGAACGGCAGATGAAAGAGCTGGGCGCCGTAGTACGCCACGAACGCGCCGAGCATGAACATCGCGCCGTGCGCGAAGTTCACGATTCGCAGCATCCCGAAGATCACGCTGAGCCCGAGCGCCAACAGGGCGAAATACGCCCCGTTGACGAGGCCGTTGAACGCCTGCGTGAGCAGGTAGTCCAGGCTCAGTCTACCAGTCCTTCTTGCACACCGACGCGGATTCGGGGCGGAACGCGCGGCCCGGCGGGATCGTCTGCACGACCTTGAACCACGCGTGCGGCTCCTTCACCTGTTCTTTGGGCAGCACGTCGACGACGTACATCTCGTGGATCACGCGATGATCGCGGCCGCGCCACTCGCCGCCCTTGGCGTAGAAGTCGGTGAATTGGCGGTTGTCGAGGTAGCCCTGCACCTTGTCACCTTCGGTGGTGCCGACGGCCTTCACCGCATTCAGCCACTGCGTCGTGGCGGAATAATCCGACGCCTGGATGTCGCTGGGGCGCAGCCCGTGCATTCGCTTCGCGTACTTGTCGGCCCACGCGCGTGCCGCCTTATCCTGATTCCAGTACCACGACGTGGTGATGCGCGAGCCTGCGAACACGTCGGGCAGCGCGTCGACGTCGGTCAGGAAGAGCAGCCCGACCGCGACCTTCATCACCTTGTCGACGCCGAACTGCTTCACTTGCTTCATCGAGTTGACCGTGTCGGCACCGGCGTTGAAGAGACCGAGCACCTGCGCGCCGGAATTCTTCGCCTTGAGCAGGTACGACGAGAAGTCGGTGGTCGGGCCGAACGGGTAGAGATCGGACTGAATGACCTTGCCGTCTTTGCGGGCGATCGCCGCGGTAAAGTCGGCTAGCATTTGCGTGCCGAACGCATAGTTCGGAACGAGGGCGTACCACGTCTTGCCGGTCGAGGAAGACGCGATGTTCGCGCCCGTCGACGCCGCCAGCGCGTAGGTATCGTACGCATAGTGGTACGTGTAGCGATTGCACGCCGCGCCGGTGAGCGCGGAGGACGCGCCGCCCGTAACGATGGCGAGCTTCTTCTTTTCTTTCGCGACCGCCGCCACCGCGAGCGCGACGGCGGAATTGGTCATGTCGAGCGCGAGCTCGGCGCCCGAGTCGTAGGCCTCACGCGCTTTGATGGCGGCGTCGGGGCCGTTGTTGCGATGGTCGATCCCTACCACCTCGACGGTGCGGCCGAGGACTTTCCCCCCAAAGTCTTCGACGGCCATCTTGGTCGCCTCGACCGCGCCCGGGCCGGCGAGCGCGGCATAGACGCCGGACATGTCCGTGATGACGGCGATCTTGATCGGGCCGGTGTCCGCGGCCGTCGCGGGCGGCGCCGCGAACGACGTGCAGAGCATCGCGACGGCAAGCGCTGCCGGAAGGGAACGAAAAATACGCATCGGACCGACCTCGTAGGCGGGGCGAGAGTTGGTCGGACGTTACGCACCGCGGTCGTCGTTCCTCCGGCCTGCCGAACGAATGGCGGGTTTACAGGGAACGACGGTACGGCCATGTCCAAACCGATCGAAGACTACGCGCTCATCGGCGACACCCGTACGGCGGCACTCGTGTCCCGGGACGGCTCGATCGACTGGCTATGCCTGCCGCGCTTCGACTCGGGGGCGTGCTTCGCCGCGCTGGTGGGCGACGAGGAGAACGGGACGTGGAGCCTGGCGCCCCAGGGCCACGCGCTCGCGATCAAGCGTGAGTACCGCGAGGACAGCATGGTCCTCGAAACCGTCTACGATCTCGAGGGCGGGGGGCGCGTGCGAGTGGTCGACGCGATGCTCCCGGGGAGTTCGACCCCGCGCGTGCTGCGGCTCGTGACCGGCGAGGCCGGCCGCGTGGCGATGCGCTCGTCGATGCGGATCCGGTTCGACTACGGGCAGGTCGTACCGTGGATCCATCGCGCGTCGGGCACGGTCGTCGCGATCGCGGGTCCCGACGCGCTCGCGCTCTATTCGGACGTGGAGCTCAAAGGCCAAGACCTGTCGACGGTCGCGGAATTCTGGATCGGTCCGGGCGAGCGCGTCGGTTTCGAGATGGCGTACTTCGCGTCGTACGAGGAGCAGCCCGGGCCTTCCGACGTCGCGACCGCGCTGCGCCGCACCGACGTGTTCTGGCGCGAGTGGGCGCGGACGTGCTCGTACGACGGGCCTTGGCGCCCGATGGTCATGCGCTCGCTGCTCACGCTCAAGGCGCTCACGGACGCGCGCACCGGTGCGGTCCTCGCCGCACCGACCACGTCGCTGCCCGAGGAGCTGGGCGGCGTGCGCAACTGGGACTACCGGTACTGCTGGCTGCGCGACGCGACGTTCGTGCTTGTCGCGCTCCTCAACGCCGGATATGAGGAAGAGGCGTTCGCGTGGCGCGGCTGGCTGCTGCGCGCGGTCGCCGGAAATCCCGACCAGATCCAAATTCTGTACGGGCTGCGCGGAGAACGCCGGTTGCCCGAGTTCGAGGCGCCGTGGCTGCGCGGCTACGCCGATTCGCGGCCGGTCCGCATCGGCAACGCGGCGGCCGAGCAGTTGCAGCTCGACGTGTACGGCGAGGTCGCCGACGTGATGTATCAAGCGCACCGCGCGGGGCTCCAGCCCGACACGGACGAGTGGTCGCTCACCAAAGCCGTCGTTGCGGCGGTCGAGAAGCGCTGGTCGGAGCCCGATCGCGGTCTGTGGGAAGTGCGCGGCCCGTGCCGCCCGTTCGTGCACTCCAAAGTGCTCGCGTGGGTCGCGCTCGACCGCGCGATCTGCGCGATCGAGCAGTTCGGACTCGACGGCCCCGTCGACCGGTGGCGCGCGCTACGCGACCAGATTCACGCTGAAGTGTGCGCGAAAGGCTACGATCCCAAGCGCGAGACGTTCACGCAGTCGTACGGTTCCGAGGAGATCGACGCGTCGGCGCTGTTGATCCCGCTGGTCGGGTTCTTGCCGCCGTCCGACCCGCGCGTGGTGGGCACCGTCGCCGCCGTCGAACGCGAGCTCGTCTCCGACGGGTTCGTCAAGCGGTACACGCAGCCCAACATCGATACGGACGGGCTGCCGCCCGGCGAAGGCGCCTTCTATGCGTGCGGCTTCTGGCTCGCCGACAACTACGTGCTGCAGAAACGCCGCAAAGACGCGCGCGCGCTGTTCGAGCGGCTGATCGCAACGGCGAACGACGTCGGCCTGCTCTCCGAAGAGTATGACTGCGCGGAGAAACGCCTGGTAGGAAACTTTCCGCAGGCGTTCTCGCACGTGGGCCTGGTGAACACTGCGTACAACCTCGCCGCCGAGTC
>JAXDMA010000085.1:0-4201 GCA_034666305.1 Vulcanimicrobiota bacterium | reverse complement strand
GCGCGTGAACGTGTCCTCGCTTCGCGCGACCGGCGGCCGTTCGGCGTGCAGCAGGTCCGCGAGCGTCGAACCGCCGGACGGCGTCTGGAACACGTAGACGATCGCGTCGCACGCGAGCGCGTCGTCGGCAAGACGCGCGACGACTTGTTCGACGCCCGTCGCGGCGAACGTGTGCACGAACGGCGGACCGATGCCGTGCACGTTCGGCTGCGTGGTCACCGACCACGTGATCTTGCTCGCGAGATTCGGCGGATCGGTTTGCGCGGTGAACGTCACCGGCGTCCCCGCAACGGCGATGCTGCCGTCACCGGGCGCCGCGATCGTGAGTCGATGCATCTGCGGCCTGTCTTTCTGCTTCGTGCGGCGCGTTCTCATGACGATCACGGTCCCGATCGCCCCGAGCGCGGCGAGTCCGCCGAGCGCCAGCGCCCCCGGCACGACGTTGAGCGGCGGTGGACTGGGCGTCGCCGCGGGCGCCGGCGTGGGCGTCGGAGGCGGCGAGTCCGTCGGCACGATCACCGGGGCCACGGTCGGCGTCGGCGGCGGTGCCGGCGTGCGCGTCGGTTTCGGCGTCGGCCGCCGCGTCGGTTTCGGCGTGGGTGTGGGCGTCGGCGTGGGCGTCGGCGTGGGCGTGGCGGTGGGTCGTGGCGTCGGGGTCGGCTTCGGCGTCGGTGTCGGCCGCGGCGTCGGTGTCGGCCGGCGTGTCGGCGGCACGGTCCGCTTGGGTGTCGGCGTGGGTTTCGGCGTCGGCGTCGGCGGTGGTGTCGGTGTTGCCGTCGGCGTCGGAGTCGGGTGCGGCGTCGGCGTCGGTCGCGGCGAAGGCGATGCCGTCGCGGGCGGCAGAAACGGCGCGAACACGCGGTTGAGGCAGATCGTGCGGGCGATGCCGCGCTGGCGCAGGCACAGCGTGGTTTCCTCGCGCAGCGCGGGATAATCGCCGAGGCCCAAGTTCGCCAGGCAGTTCGCCAGGCTCGGCACGCCGAGTCGCGTCGCGCCCGCGATCTGCCCGTTCGCACCCGGGGCCGGCGTCGCCGTCGTGCTCATGCACTTCTCGAAGCGCGCCGTCAGCGCGTTCGGCACGACGCCTTGCAGCAAGCCGGGAACGGTGATCGGCGCGGTGCTCGCCGGCGTTGCGAGCGCCGCGACGGCAAGAAGCAGGCACGTAATGATACCGAGGGATCTGACGACACCTGCACCCAATGGCGGCCTCTCCGGCGGCACGGGGACACGCTTCGGTTGCTTGGCAGCCGCGGCCTGGCGCTGGAATGACTCGGCCGCACCGCAGCGTAACACGCGGCGGATGGCGGAGCCTCGCGGTACGCGCACGCAGGTCGGCATCATCGGCGCCGGCCCCGCGGGGCTCGTTCTCGCGCTGCTGCTGCGCCGGCGCGGAATCGATTCGATCGTGCTCGAGACGCGCAGCCGGGAGTACTGCGAGCAGCGAATCCGCGCGGGCGTGCTCGAGCACGGAACCGTCGAGCTGCTCGACGCCGCCGGCGCGGGCGCGCGCATGCGCCGTGAAGGCCTCGTGCACCGCGGAATCTACCTGCGCTTCGGCGGACGCAGCCGTCACATCGACTTTGCCGAGCTCACCGGCAAGACGATAACGGTGTACGGACAGCACGAGGTCGTCAAGGACCTGATCGCGGCGCACGTCGCGTCCGGCTCCACGCTGCAGTTCGACGTCGGCGACGTCACGCTCGACGGCGTCGAAAGCGACCGTCCTACGATCCGGTACCGCGACGCGAGCGGAGCGCCGAACGCGATCTCGTGCGACGTCGTCGCCGGGTGCGACGGCTTCCACGGCATCGCCCGGGACGCGATTCCGCGCGGCGTGCTGACGGCGTACGAGCGCGTCTATCCGTTCGCCTGGCTCGGCATCCTGTCCGAGTCGCCGCCCGTCGCGCACGAATTGATCTACACGCACCACGCGCGCGGCTTCGCGCTGTTCAGCCAGCGTTCGCCGGCGATTCAGCGCATGTACTTGCAATGCGCGCCCGACGAAGACCTCGCCACGTGGCCCGACGAACGCATCTGGGAGGAGCTCCACCGCCGCCTCGACGGCGATGACGCGCCGAATCTCGTCGAGGGCGCGATCCTGCAGAAAGGCGTCACCGCGATGCGCAGCTTCGTGATCGAGCCGATGCAGTACGGCCGCCTGTTCCTCGCCGGCGATGCCGCGCACATCGTTCCGCCGACCGGCGCGAAAGGCATGAACCTCGCGATCGCCGACGTCACGGTCCTCGCCGCTGCGCTCGCCGCGTTCTACGCCGGTGAAGGCACCGCGGCGCTCGATGCTTATAGTGCGCGCTGCCTGCGGCGCGTGTGGCGCGCGCAGCGTTTTTCGGCGTGGATGACGTCGCTTCTCCATCGCGCGCCGGCGGCGGACGCGTTCGGCGAACGTCTTCAGCTCGCGGAGCTCGATTACGTGACGAGCTCGCACGCGGCGGCGCAGTCGCTCGCCGAAAACTACGTCGGTTTGCCGCTCGAAGAGGTCACCGCGGGCGGCGCATGAGGATCGCGTCGAGCGCGGGGCCGTTCCGCCGCGGAATCGCGGCGCGCTGGACTTCCACGTCGACGAACCCGCTCGCGGCGTAGAGCGCGCGCGCCGCATCGTTGTCGGGAAACACGCGCAAGTTCAGCGCCGGCTTGTCGTTCGCGTGTGCCCAGTCGATGGCCGCGGCCAGCAGTGCGCGCCCGATCCCTCGGCGGCGGTGCGTCGAGGCGACGATCATGCCGAGCTCCGGAACGTCGCATTCGACGTCGAAGATCGTGAGGTCGCCGACGAGCTCGCGTCCGTCCATCGCCACCCAGCCGACGCACCAGCGCCGCAGCAGCGCGTCGCGCATCTGGCGCGCGCGCTCGTCGACGTCGAACGGCCACTCCGTGGCGACCCAGCGACCCTCGCGCGAAATCTCCGCAAGCAGCGCGGCGACGCCCGCGGCGTCACGTTCGCCCTTCGGACGAATCGCCCAGGACGCCCGCGTCACGTCACTCGATGCCGAGCTTGGCCAGATACGACGGCAGCACGTCGACGGGATCGCCGCTGTCGTTCACCGATAAGCCGTGCCACGCGAAGCGCACGACGCCGTTCGCGTCGATCAGGAAATCCGCGGGGATGCGATACTTCGTCCCCGCGCGCAATTGCAAATCGGGCGAGATGATCGCGTCGAGCTGCTCCACCGGATAGATGGCGACGGTAAACGGCAGCGCGGCGCTCGCGACGGCCGTGCGCGCGGCCGCCGTATCTTCGAGCACGTCGACGCCGACGAACCGCACGCGGTCGCCGTACTTTGCGTACGCGCCGCGCACGAAGGGCAGCGCATCGTGGCACGGCGTGCACCATCCCGCGAACAAGAACACGTACGTCGGCTTCCCCCGCAGCGCGTCGAACGTGAACGGCGTACCGTCGCTCGACGTCAGGAGCACGGCTGGCACCGATTTGCCGACGCGGTCGGAGAGGTCGAACACGGTCGCGGGACGGCGCGCCGCACCGGTGAGCGCGAGTGACGCGACCACGGCGAGTGCGAGCGTGCGTAATCCGAACATGGCGAGAGCCCGTCTTGCGACGGGCTCTCTGATGGTTCCCTTCGGTTCGGCGACTACTCGCCCGAACCGCCGCCCGGTCGCGGACGACGCCGGCGCGGACCGCGGTCGCCGCCGCCTTCGCCGCCGCCAACGCCGCCACCGCCGCCACCGGCGGGAGCGCTGCGCGGGGTGAACTCGCGACGCGGCGGTGCGCCGTTGCCGCGCGAGCCGCCGCCGTGGTCACCGCCGCCGCCAGTGCCGCTGGTGGACTCGCCGGCACCGCCGCCGAGAACCGCCTTGCGGCTGAGGTTGATGCGGCCTTGCGAGTCGACTTCGATCACTTTGACCATGATCTGGTCGCCCGGCTTGACCACGTCCTCGACGCGCTCGACGCGATCCGCGGCGAGCTGTGAGATGTGGACGAGGCCTTCTTTGCCCGGCAAGAACGCGACGAACGCGCCGAAGTTCATCAAGCGCGTGACGGTACCGAGGTACTGTTCGCCGATCTTCACTTCTTTGGTGAGCGCTTCGACCATGTTCTTGGCTTTCTCGGCGCCCGCGGCGTCCGGTCCGGCGATGAACACGCGGCCGTCGTTCTCGATGTCGATCTTCACGCCGGTGTCGGCGACGATCTTGTTGATCACCTTGCCGCCGGGTCCGATCACGTCCTTGA
>JAXDMA010000084.1:0-5280 GCA_034666305.1 Vulcanimicrobiota bacterium | reverse complement strand
ATCACGCGCGAGAACCTCGAAGTCGCGATCCAGCAGTCGATGAAAGCGATCGGCGTCGATCTGCAGGTGCACAACGCACCCGCGAACATGCTGTTCGCGCCGATCGGCGCCGGCGGGCTCTTGGCGTCCGGCAAGTTCGACCTCGGCATCTACGCCTGGACGAAGAACCCCGATCCGGACGACAGCCAGACCGCCGGTCCCGGCTACGTGCCGCCGCACGGCGCCAACTATTCGCGAATTACCGACGCCAAGGTCGGCGACTTGCAGCGTCGCGCGAACGCAGTCTACGATCGCGCGAAGCGCAAGGCGATCTACGCGCAGCTCGAGCGGCGGCTCGGCGAGGTGCTCCCATACCACACGATCGTCTGGCGGGCGAACGTCGATGCCTGGAACGACGACGTGCACGGCGTCAAACCCGCGCAGGCGGTGAGCGACTTCTGGAACGTAGGCAGCTGGACGCTGT
Source organism: Vulcanimicrobiota bacterium (assembly GCA_034666305.1). Classification (GTDB taxonomy): domain Bacteria; phylum Vulcanimicrobiota; class Vulcanimicrobiia; order Vulcanimicrobiales; family Vulcanimicrobiaceae; genus Vulcanimicrobium. The sequence continues at coordinate 4,817 of JAXDMA010000084.1, read as the reverse complement.
GATCCCTACACCGGCTTGGATTCAGCGCAGCGACGCGCTCGCCGAGCCCGTGGCGGCGCTCTACGCGGTGGCCGCGCCGGAAGCTGCATCCGCGGCGGGGCTCACCCAAGCCGATCCGTACACCACCGACCTGAGCGAGGGCTGGCGCAACCGCGTGCGCGAGGCGGCGTTCCGCGCGACGGAGACGCTGCGCGGCGCGGCGTCGACCGAGGCGGATGCGCGCGTCCGCGAGGACATCGACATTCTGCTGCGCGCGGCCGGCGACGTCGTGCGCGGAATCGAAGTCCACGATGAGCACCTCGTACAGCTGATCGACGTCGCGCGCGTCGCGTTCGCCGGCGTGCGCGTGCTGCTGGACGAGCAGAACCCGCTCGAGCGAAAGCAGCTCGCGCTCGTGCGGTTGCGGCGCTATGCCGGATTCGAACCGAACGCCGTCCCGCTCGCGCACGCCGCGGAGGCGGAGACGCGCGCGCGCTTGGCCTGCGGCGGCCTCACCATGCCGTACGTCGGCGAAGTGAAGACCGCGCTCGCACTGGGCCCCGTGCTGATCGGCGGCATCGACGAGTTGCTTCGGAAGTCGGCGTTGGAAGGCTGGCACGACGCGTTCGAGGCTCTGCGCGAGCAGCACGCCGCGTACGCGCGCTTCATCGAGACCGACGTGCTGCCGCGCGCACGCACCGACCACCGCTTGCCGCCCGACGTGTACGCGTTCGCGCTGCACTACGTCGGCGTCGACATCGCGCCGGCGGAGCTCGCGGCGCGCGCCCACGCGGCATTCGACGCGATTCAGGCCGAGATGCAAGCGCTCGCACCGCGCGTCGCCGCCGAGCAGGGTCTCGCGGCTCACGGCTACCGCGACGTGATCCGCGCGCTCAAGGCGAATCAGATCCGCGGCGACGCCGGCGCGATCGTAGACTTCTACCGCCGGCGCCTCGAAGAGATCGAGGCGATCGTGCGCCGCGAGAACCTCGTCACGCTGCCCGACCGGCCCGCGCGCATCCGCATCGCAACCGTCGCCGAGAGCGCCGAGACGCCGGCCGCGCACATGAACCCCGCGCCGATCGTCGGCAATACGGGCCAGGCCGGCGAGTTCGTGCTGCCGCTCGACGTCCCGCCCGCCGCCGGCGAGAGCGGCACCGAACGCGTGGACGACTTCACGCACGATGCGGTGACATGGACGCTGACCGCGCACGAAGCGCGGCCGGGGCACGAAGTGCAATTCGAGCGGATGCTGAGCGGCGGGCTCTCGCTCGCGCGCGCGGCGTTTGCGTTCAACTCCGTCAACGTCGAGGGCTGGGCACTGTACGCCGAGCACATCGTGCTGCCGTTCATGCCGCTCGCGGGGCAGCTCTGCTCGCTGCAGATGCGGCTGCACCGCGCGGCGCGCGCGTTTCTCGATCCCGAGCTGCAGAGCGGCGCGCTCACGCCGGAGCAGGCGGCGGCCGTGCTCGAGGGCGATCTGGTGTACTCCGCGCCGTTCGCGCGCAGCGAGGTGGAGCGGTACACGTTCCGCGCGCCGGGCCAGGCCACGTCGTACTTCTACGGGTACGTCAAGCTCGTCGCACTGCGGGCGGAAACCGAGGCGGCGCTAGGCGCGCGCTTCGATCAGCGCGCGTTTCACGACTTCATCCTCGAGCAGGGCCTCGTCTCGCCGGACGCGCTGCGAACGGCGGTCCTCGAACGGTTCATCCCCGCCGCGTAGGCAACTTCACGTAGCCGGCCGCGGTTACGCGATCCGTGAAAGCCACCGTCTACCACGGCGAGCGCGACGTGCGCGTCGAGTCCGTCCCCGATCCGAGCATACAAGCACCGACCGATGCGCTGGTACGCGTCGTCGACGCCGCCATCTGCGGCTCCGACCTGTGGCCGTATCGCGGGGTCGCGAAGTGGGCGGACGGCGCGCGACTGGGCCATGAGTTCACGGGCGTCGTCGAAGCGGTCGGCGCCGAGGTCCGCGGCGTGCGCGTAGGGGATTTCGTCGCCGCACCGTTCTCGTACGCCGACGGATCGTGCGCGTTCTGTCACGACGGCCTCTATACGTCGTGCAAACATGCGGGGTTCTGGGGCGGCGTCGACAACGACGGCGGCCAGGGCGAGTTCGTGCGCGTTCCGTTCGCCGATGCGACCCTCGTTGCGATCCCCGACGCGGTTCGCGCCGAGCCGGCAAAGCGTACGGCGGCGCTCGCGCTCACCGACGTGATGGGAACCGGATATCACGGCGCCGTGAGCGCCGGCACGAAACCGGGCGGCACCGTGGTCGTGGTGGGCGACGGCGCGGTCGGGCTGTGCGCCGTCCAGTCCGCGCGCTACATCGGCGCCGAACGCATCATTGCGGTCGGCCACCATGCCGACCGGCTCGCGCTCGCGCAGCGCTTCGGCGCCACCGACATCGTCGATTCGCACGCGTCCGACGCGGCGGAAACGGTCGTCGAGCTGACGCACGGCGGTGCGCCGAGCGTCGTGGAGGCCGTCGGCGTGCAGAGCTCGCTCGACCTCGCGCTGGCCGCCGTGCGCGACGGTGGAACCGTCGCGTTCGTGGGTGTACCGGCGGGCATGGAGACGCTCGCGTTCCGCCGTCTCTTCAGCGGCAACGTCTCGCTGCGCGGCGCGCTCGCGCCCGTTCGCGCGTATCTCCCGGAGTTAATGTCCGCCCTAGCGGCGGGCTCCATCGATCCGTCGCCGGTGTTCACGCACAAGCTCGCGTTGAGCGAGTCGCCGCAAGGCTATCGGGCGATGGACGAGCGCGTGGCCATCAAGGTCTGCTTGGAGATCTCGGCGCCGTAGGGCGACGCTACGCGGACGAACCAGTTCAGCAACAGCGCGATCAGCACGGCGTCGTCGGCGATACCGAGCAACGGGATGTCGCCCAGGATGTTCAGCGGCGAGAGGATGAACAGCAGCGCCGCGAGCGCGGCGAGCTTGAGCCGTAACGGAACGCGCGCATCGCCGACGAGCGCGTAGGCGCGAACCGCGGTCCGGCGCGACGTGAGGAGCAGCTTCAAAAGACCCATACGCCCTGCTAACGTTCGCTCGCGCCGGATGTTTCGGTGACTCGCCGGCCAGGAGAAGCGCCGGGGCCGGCATGGGAGGCTCGCGGTCGACGAGGGGAAAGTGAGCATCCCGTGCCAAGCCCCCGCCGCGCCACCGCCCTTTCCCTACGTGCCGCCGGGCTGGAAGAAGCACGAGCCGCGCTGGATGCCGGCGAGTTCGAACGCGTGCTGCGCCTGCTGCGCGACGAGAAGTTCGAGCGGCGCGAGGACCGCGTCGCATCCGCGATCGTGCAAGCGCGAGCGCTGCTTGCGCTCGACCGCCACGACCAGGCCGCAACGGTGCTGCAGCGCGCGAGCAAAGAAATCAAGGGCGCCGATGAAACCGTGCTGGTGCAGATGCTGCAGGGCACCGCAATGACGCTCGCCGGGCGCCGCGACCAGGGCGAGGCGCTGCTCGACCAAACGGCCGCTGCCGCGAAGCGCGGCGCGCCGCAGCGCGCAGCCGAAGTCGCATACTATCGCGCGGTGAGCCGGTGGTCGTCGCATCGCCTCGCCGAGGCGGAAGAGATCGTCGAATCCGCGCTGCCCGCCGCGAAAGACGTGCATCGCGCGCGCCTGCTGCAGCTTCTGGGCTGGATCGACGTCCGCGCCGAAAACTACAGCGGCGCCGCGCGCCAGTTCACCGCCGCGCTCGACGAGCTGAACCGCGCGAAGCGGCCCGACGCGCTCGCGCGCGCGCGCCTGCTTCATGCGCTGAGCATCATTGCGGCCGAAACCGTCGACCTGCGGCTGGGACGGCTCGTGCGCCGCGAGTACGACACGAACGCCTGGTCCGACGATACGCGCATCGAGCGTTTTCACGTGCTCGAATATCTCGCATGGCTGTCGATGCTCGAAGGGCAGGTCGGCCGCGCGTGGGACGAGCGCCAACGCGCGCTGTCGCTCACGGTCGATACGTCGTACCATGCTTCGGCGTTGACGAGCGCCGCCAACATCGCGGGAGCGGTTGGAGATCGTTTTTCCGAGGCGCGCTATTTCGAGCTCGCGGGCTCGCTGCTGCTGCGCGGCGATCAGCTCGCGCTCGACGCCGACCGCCGCATCGCAATGCTCGCCTTCATCGCGTCCGCTCCCGCGGCCAACGCCGGCGCCGCCCGCAAGGTGCTGACGCTCTACGAACGCACGCGGCCCCGCAAGACCGAACGGCACGCGTTCGAGGGCGATCGGCGCGTCGACGGCTTCGAGCTCTACGCCCGCGGAAAGCTGGCGATCACCGAAGGGCGGACGCACGAAGGCATCGCCGCACTCGACAGGGCCCTCGAAATCTGGTCGCGCCTGACGTACCGCCTGCGCGCGGCGATCACGGCCAATGCGCTACGCTCCGTGACCGGCGACCCTCGCTACGCGGAGATCGCGCTCGACGCGCTGCGCAGCGCTCCGAACGCATGGCTGCGCGCGGCACTCGAACGCGGCGGCGGCGCGGACGATCCGCTCGCCCAGCTCACGCCGGCGCAACGCCGCGTTCTCACCGAACTCTGCAAGGGCAAGAAGGCGCGCGAGATCGCGACGTCGTTCGACCGCAGCTTCAACACGATCAACAACCACACGCGCGCGATTTTTCCGGCGTTCGGAGTGCGGAGCCGCGCCTCGCTGGTCGCCGAATGCGCCAGGCGCGGCATTCTCGACGACCTGAACGCGGCGCGCTAAGAAACCCCCCCGAGGGGCCGCGCGAGCGGCCCCGTTTCGTATCACGGCTTGATCGGCGGCCCGCCGCCGCTGCCGTCGAACGCGGTGACGTGAGCGTGGTTGCCGAGCGCGGGCAACACGGCG
>JAXDMA010000083.1:0-6943 GCA_034666305.1 Vulcanimicrobiota bacterium | reverse complement strand
CGGGCCTTGCCGGCATCGGCGAGCGCGACGTCTTTGACGTCGCCCCGGGTCTTCTCAATTGTCTGCACGATTCTATTCGACTTCCTTTGGCTGGTGAGCGAAGGCGACCGTGCTTGTTGAAACGAGCTGAAACGGGCGACCGGAATCCATTCGCCGCGAGGCGTCCGGAGTTCTTGCCTGGTAGACCGCCGCGTGAGCGGAATCGATGCATACCTCGACCGGCTGGCGTCCGCCGGCCCCACCCCCGGCGGCGGCAGCGCCGCGACGCTGGTCGGCGCGCTGGGCGCAGCGCTGTGCGCCATGGTCGCCCGGATCACCGCGGGCAACGATCGGTACGGCTCCGTACGCCCGCAAGCGCGCGAGATCGTCGCCGCGGCGGACGCGCTGCGCGAGCGCTTCGCGGCCGCCCGCCCGCTCGACGAGGCGGCGTACGAGCGAGTCGTCGCCGCGTCAGCTCGGGCGAAAGGGACCGACGACGAAAAACGCGCGCGCACCGCGGCACTTCAAACCGCGTTGATCGGAGCGGCCGAAGCACCGCTCGCCGCGGCCGGGCTCAGCGCCGAGGGGATCGCGCTCGCCGAGCGCGCGAACGCGCTCGGCAACACGCATTTGGTAAGCGACGTCGAATGCGCGCTGCATTTCTTCCGCGCCGCGCTCGCGGGCAGCGTCGCGAACGTTCGGATCAACCATCACTTCATCAAAGACGCCGCGGTCGTGCAGGCGCAAGAAGAACGGCTGGTCGCGATCGTGGACGCCGCGTCCGCCACGCTGCGCGACCTGTTGCCGAGCCTGCCCTGATCGTCGAACGGATCAGGTCGCGGCGGGTGCCTTCGCCGCGCCGGCGGCGGAGCCGTTGTGCTCGCGGTTGCCGGCAATCGTCGGTTGCGCGAGCGTTCCGTCCGGCGGGCTCGTGTCGCGCTGACCCAGGATGACGTACGCCGCTGCGACGCCGCCCGCGAGCGCGAGCGTCGTGAACAGCGGATGGTGCAGCTTCTCGTCGAGACCGAACACGTTGTCGAGCGACAGCGCACCGTAACCCGTCGACGCCAGCGCCAGCGCGCCGGCCGAGTACAGCATGTTCACCTCGACGCCGCCCTTGCCGGCGAAGAAACCGTTCTTTTTATGGACCGTCTCGGCGGCGACGATCATCGTCGAGACGGCCCCCGCCGGGCCGAGCGGGCCCCCTAAGCCGAGCGCGATCATCAGGCCCGAGGCGATCTCGTTGTACGATGCGGCCGTCGCGTACGACTCGCCCGGCTTGAGGCCGAGGCTCTCCATGAAGCCCGCCGCTTTCTCCGGCCCGGGGCCCTCGAACCACCCGAACGCTTTTTGCGCCCCATGCGAAGCCAGGCCCAAGCCCAGCCCAAGGCGCGCCGCCAGCAAGCCGAGATCGTGCATCACTCGACGGCCGCGGGATCGTCGGATGCGTCCTCGATCTCGTTGATGCGCGCCGCTCCGTGGATCACTTCGGTGACCTTTTCGCCGCCTTCGGCGACCGGGTCGGAGACGACGGCATAGTGCACGTGTCCGTGACCGCCGCTTTCGTCGGCGTGCAACGTGCCGGCGAGGACGCGGCCGTCATCCAGCGTGAGGCGGACGGCTTTACCGGCCCAGGGACGGACTTCGTCGTCGGTCATGGTGTGCGCAGCTTTCTTGACGTAAGGGGATGGACGCCGACGCGAGCGTGGACGCCCCGGACCTGTACCCACCCAGACCGGGTCAAGAACGCGAAACGCCGCCGTCGATCATCCCCGGGGTGTAGACGAGACGCGGCTTCGGTGTGGAAAAGCGCGCTCGCAAGGATGATCGGCGACGGCGTCGGCCGTTGACCGGCCTGCCACCGATGCTGACGGACGGCCGAAGCGCTGTCCACCGACCGTTCGTACTAGTTTTTCGCCCGCTTGCGCCGCCGAGTGCGCCCGACCGTTGCACGAGCCACTATACTCCCACCAGATAGGTACGATCGTACCTATCCCTTAGCGCTGTGGTCTTCTCACAAAGGTGGCTCAACATGTTGGTAGTTCTGGCGATCGTTCTTGCGCTCTTTGGTGGTCCGACCGTCTCAGTCTATGACGCGACGTCCGGCGGACCGTCGCTCCTGGCGACGCCGGTGGTGGACGACGCCACCTCCGGCGGGCCATCGTAACGGAAATCCATTAGACTCAGCGAAAAACCAACGGGAGCAGCAAGGGTGTACGGGAGGCGCCCCCCTAAGGGCGCCTCCTTGTCGTTTCAGGGAGGGCATCGCGACTACAGCACTTCAGCAGCGCAAGGAACAGCGCGTCGGCGTTCAGGATGCGTTGCGGGCGTGGTTTTCCGGAGCGTTCGAGCACTGCTTGGCGCTGTGTGCAGCGGCGCATCCTCGCGCTGCCGAAGCGCGGCTCGAGCTCGCGCTCGTACACGCGCGCGCCCTCCTGCGCCTCGACCGCGCCGACGAGGCGCTGACCGTGCTGCGCGACGCGGGTGCGATCCCGTGCGGCGCCGACCAGTCGATCACGCTGCGGATGTTGAGCGGTGCGGCATACGTACGGCGCGGCGATCTCGACCGTGGGCTGGAACTGCTGCTCGCGGCCCAGATCGACGGCGCCGCGGCACACCGTACGATTCGCTCGGAGCTCGCGCTCAACGTCGCTCTCGCGCACTACGGCCGCCGCGATTTCGACGCCGCGGAACGTGCGCTGCACCTCGTGGAGCCGGACGCGGACATCGTGTACGCGCGCGCGCTGGAATATTTCGGCTGGGTCGCGTCCGCGCGGGTCGACGGCGAGCGGGCGACGGCGATGTTCGTCGACGCGCTCGGCGCACTGGACCGTTGCCGGCACTACGACCGGTTTCTGGAAGCGAACTGCATCCGCGCGCTCGCGCATCTCGCCGTCGAACGGCTGGACCGAAAAACGTGGGCAATCGTCGAAGAGCGCCGTGCGAAGATGGACTGGTCCGCCGACGGCCTCGCACAGCCGCGCTTTTGGATCGCGTACTGCGCCGCCACCTTCTCGAGCGAAGTGCAAGGCAACGCGCTCAACGCCGCGCGGGAAGCGCGCACGGCCGAGAGCGCCGCGCCGACAGCGGCGTTCCGGGTGCAAGCGCGGTGCAAGCGCGCGGCGATCGCACGCTGCGCGGGCGAATCGATCTCGCAGCGCGACCATGCGGAGTCCGCAGCCGATGTGTACGCCGCGTTGAATCCCAGCGAGTTCACGGGCGACGAACCGATCGTCTCGCTCGTCCTCGCCGAAGAGCTTGCGAGCCTGGGCTGCACCGACGAGGCTCGCTCGGCCGTGAGCACGTTCTTGAAGTTCTCGCGCACGTCTGCGATGCTGTCGATGACGCATTCACCGGCAACGTACGCGTACCAACGCCTCGTCGAAGGTGCCGTGCTCGAATCAGCCGGCGAGCGGCGTGCCGCAATTCGGCGCTATACCGAAGCCTTCGATCTCTACGTGAAGTTCGGCTACAAACGCCGCGCGGTGTGCGCGGCGCTTCGGCTCGCGCGACTGAGTCCCGCCCCCGGCCCGATCGCCTATGCCGACGCGCATACCCGGCGCCTGTCCGCGCAGTCGTGGCTGCGCCGCGAAGTGCAGAGCGCGAACCAGCGCACGCTGCGGCTGACCACGGTGCAGCGCGAAGTGCTCGCGCTGATTTGCCGCGGAACGTCCAATCCGGACATCGCTGCAGCGCGGAAACGATCGGTTCATACCGTCCGCAACCTGGTCGCGCGGCTGTTCGTGATCTTCGCGGTTTCGAGCCGTGAGGAACTCGCCGTCGAGTGCGTGCGGCGCGGGCTCTACACGCCGAAGTAACTTACGTGACGAGGTCGAGGAACGGGCGGATGTCGGCCTCGTCGACGTCCATACCGACGCCGCGCGCGTTCCAGCGCTCGTCGTGAAAGTCGGAGCCCGCGGTCATCACCAAACCGTGCCGGCTCGCCTGCGCACGGTAATGCGCGGTCTGCTGCGTCGTGTGCGTTCCGTAGAACACTTCGAGGCCGGACAGACCCTGCTCGACCAGCTCGTCGATGATCGTCTCGTCCTTGAGCCGGCCCGGGTGCGCGAGCACGGCGACCCCGCCGCTGGCGCGCACGACGTCGATCGCCTCGCGCGGCGTGATGTGGTGCGACGGCGCGTAGCCCGGTTTACCGTGCGAGAGCAGTTGGTCGAACGCCGCTTGCACGTCGCGGATCATGCCGTTGCGCACGAGCGCTTTGGCGACGTGCGGCCGCCCCAGCGCATGCCCGCCGCCCGACTCCGCCAGCACCTGCTCGACGCTGACGGGGTAGCCCGCGCGGTTGAGGCCGCCGACCATGACGTCGATGCGGTCGCGGCGATGGTTGCGGTTGCGCTCGACGACGTCCGCGAGCTGCGAAGGACCGGTCGGGATGCGGTAGCCCAGGATATGAACGTCGCTGCCGTGCCAGGTCGTGTTGATCTCGATGCCGGTGATCACGTGCTGCCCCGGCGCATCGAACGCGCCGTACGCACGGGTGGTGTCGTGATCGGTGATCGAGAACCAGGCGACGCCGCGGGCGCGCATCTTCGCCACGAGCTCGACCGGCGAAAGGGTCCCGTCGCTCTCGAGCGTGTGGGAATGGAAGTCGACCGTCACCTAGTCGCGGGTTTCGCCGCGGCCAGCGGCCGGCGCTCCACCAGCAGGCGGATCGCGGTGCGCACGTTGCCGTCGATCTCGACGTCGGTGAACTCCGGCACGCACACGAGGTCGAGCTCGTTGGGCCGCAGATAGGAGCGCGCGATCGCGATTGCCTTGACGGCCTGGTTGGTCGCGCCCGCGCCGATCGCTTGGAGCTCGGCCGACGGTCTTTCGCGCAGAACGCCGGCTAACGCGCCGGCGACGGAGTTTGGGTTGGAATGAGCAGACACTTTGAGGATGCCCGCCGCGGGCGTCCTCTGTGGCTCGATCATGCTAGGCCTCGAAGGTTGATACGTTTGATGTCGAGCGCACGTCCCGTAACGACGTCAACCGTCGCGACTGCCGCGCAAAATTGTCGTGTACCCGTTTTCTGGACGGCGAAGCGCTCGGATACCGCATTGGTAAAACGCTCCAGAACCGCCGCGGATTCCATGCCGATGACGCCGTCCGACGGCCCCGTCATCCCGACGTCGGTGAGGTAGGCCGTGCCGCCGGCGAAGATCTGCTCGTCCGAGGTCTGGACGTGGGTGTGCGTCCCGTAGAGCAGCGAGATCGTCCCGTCGAAAAAGCGCCCCAGCGCCATCTTCTCCGAGGTCGCCTCGGCGTGGACGTCGACGACGATCACCTTGGTTCTCGCGCGCAGCTCGTCGACGTGCTCGCGGCCGATCCGGAACGGGTCGTCGACCGGCGGCATGAACACGCGCCCCATCAGGTTCAGGACGCCGACCGTCACGCCGTTGGCGGCGGTGAACGTCCCGGCGCCGCGGCCGGGCAACGCCGGCGGATAGTTGGCGGGGCGCAAGATGCGGTCCGTCTCGTCGAGCTCGCGGCGAAACTCGCGCTTGTCCCAGATGTGATTGCCCGACGTGATGAAGTCGACGCCTGCGGCGAACATCTCCTCGGCGGTCTGCGTGGTCAGGCCGAAGCCGCCGGCGGCGTTCTCGCCGTTCGCGATCACCGCGTCCACGTGATACTGCTCCCGGGCGAGCGCGAGGCGCGTCTTGAGGACGTCGCGCCCCGGTGATCCCATCACGTCGCCGACGACCAGGATGGTGACGGAGCTCGGCGCTAAGATCGGGCCCTGGCTTTCGTACGTTTGCGCGCGTGCACGAAGTACACGAGAACGCGCTGTTCTTCGCGGAAGCCGACGAGCCGCCGGCGCTGCGTGGGGTCGCGCAGCGCGTCGAGCGCGACCTCGACGTGCTCGTCGCGCGCGGCCGCGTCGTCGTCGTCGAGCGCCGTCGCGCTCGCGCCGTCGCGAACGAGCCGGTCGCCGTACGCATCCGCGAACAGGGCGACCAGCAGCTCGAGCTCCTCGCGCGCGAACGATGCCGCGTCGCGGGTGACGTTCACGAACGTGACGGCGGTGTCGCGATCGCACGCGAGCGCGATCTTGGCGGGCACGTCGCCGCGCAAGTCGAGGAACGCGCGCACGTGCTCCGAGACGCGGTCGGCCAGCGCGCGCTGCTTGATGCGGTCGAGCCGCTCGCGCACGGCGAACGAAACCGTCAGCGTGGCGTCGGCCGGATTCGAGCGGACGCTGTGGAGCTCCGGGAAACGAACCAGCAGCGCCACGACCCGGTTCACGGTGTCGGCGGACTCGAAGGCTGACGGACGCGCGGTGTGCATGGCTCTCTCTAGCTGGGCGGCGGCGGGGCTTGGCGATGGTTCGGGCGGGGCGCTGCGGCGGGCGGTTGGGCGGGGGACGATCCTTGAACCGCCCTCGCGACGGCACCTGTCGCAGCGAGCCAGTGTTCGTCTGCGTCGTCAGGCCGGCATGGCTAGTCCCCTGCGGACAGGTCCGGGACGGCCGGTCCGGAACAATACGGACATGCGTCCGCGTGCGGCGGCGTTCGGCCTGTGGGCCGCGCTGACGTTCTCGTGCGCCGTGGTCGTCCACGGCGTGATCCATGCAGTCGGGTCCCAGGCGTTCGTCTGGGATTCCCCGGCGCACGCGGTCATGCTCGCGGTTGCCTTGGGCTTGCTCGGCGCGGTGGCCGCGCCGCTCGGCCTGATCGGACGAGCGCGCGAACGCCGCCGCCGCATCGCGCTGGTGCGCGCCCGCCTCGGCCCGCTCACGCTCGGGACCGCAGCGTTCGGCGCATGTACGCAGGCCGGAGTGGCCGCGCTGCTCCTCGTCGCCGAGGGTGCGTCGCTGGACCCCGGGCGGCTCGCGCTGGCACTTGCCTGCGGGCTCGTCGCCCTGATCTGCTCCGCGTTCCTGTTCCGCGCCACCCGCGACCGCGTCGTCGCGCTGCTGGCCGCGTTCGCCGCGGCAGCCGACCAACAGACCGCGCCGCCG
>JAXDMA010000082.1:0-5694 GCA_034666305.1 Vulcanimicrobiota bacterium | reverse complement strand
GCCGGCGACCTCAGTGGTAACGTGCACGTGCAAAAGGGCGGCGTCGCCTTCGTCGCCGGCGACGTCAACGGCGATGCTCTGGTCGAAGGCGGTCTCATGGTGCACGACGGCACCGTGAACGGAGATCTCGCCGTACGTCCGGGCGGCGAACTCGTTACGAGCTGAAGCGGCGGCGAAACAAACCGGTGCGCGCACCGTACAAACCAGTACGCGAACGCACTACCGCGGACGACCGGTCTCGAGCACGCAAGCTCGAGGCCGTTTCGTCATGCGACCGCACCGAGGTGCCGCTCGGACTATCCGCCGCGTGAGAGCCGCACGCGTTCGGGACGTTCCTCGGGCGGTTGCGCGAAGAGCGCGGAATACGCGAATCCGGCAAGCGCCGCGCCGGCGATCGGCATCAGCCAGAACAGCCACAACTGGGCAATGAAGTCGCCGCCGGCGAACACGGCAACTCCGGTGCTGCGCGCCGGATTCACCGACGTGTTGTCGACCGGAATGCTGATGAGATGAATCAGCGTGAGCGACAAACCGATCGCGATACCGGCGAAGCCCGCCGGGGCGCGCAGCTCCGTCGCTCCGAGGATGACAAACAAGAACATGAACGTGAGGACGAGCTCGGTGATGATGACGGCCATCATCGTGTAACCGCCGGGTGAGTGCGCGCCGAATCCGTTGCTCGCGAAGCCCGCGTGCACGTCGAAGCCGGCTTTCCCGCTCGCGATCGCGAGCAGGATCGCCCCTGCGATCAGGCCGCCGGTGATTTGTGCAATCCAGTACGGCAAGATCTCGCGCGCGGGAAAGCGCTTCGCCGCCCACAAGCCGACGGTCACCGCCGGATTGATGTGGCAGCCGGAGATCGGGCCGATCGCGTAGACCATCGTCAGCAGCGTGAGCCCGAATGCAAGGGCGACGCCGGCGAAGCCGATCCCCAGCGCGGGATACGCCGCGGCGAGCACGGCGCTGCCGCAGCCGCCGAACGTCAGCCAGAACGTGCCGAGCACTTCTGCTGCGAGCCGTCTTGAAAGAGGCATTTACGTCACCTCCGAGTCGAGCGTGTTCGCCGCTTCTCTTGGCAAGGTAGCGGCTCCTCGGCTCGTTCCGCCGTGCGCCGCGATGAGCTTCATCGCGGCGCGGTTCACCCAGTCCGCGTCGTGAAACTGCTCGCCCCACGAAAGCGGCGTGACGTCGCGGTACTCGTGCAGCGCATCGTCCGCCGTGAAGCGGAGGCGTTTGCGAAGCGAGGCGCGGGCGTTCGGGTCGGCGCCGTGATCGAGCAGCAATCGCGTGAAGACGGCGTCGGTTTGGCGGCCGCAGCGATATGCTTGCGAGACGACGCAGCCAAACAGCGCGGTGTGCCCGCCGAACCCGCCGGCGTCGCGCGCCGCCCGCGCGTCGGCCGCGGCTCCGCGTTCGAACATCCATTGCGCGATCTCGAGCTCGTCGAAATCGACCGCGAGGTGCAGTAACGTCGCTCCTGCGAGAGGCGTGCCGTGCAGCCCCAACGACTCGTCGGCGGAACAGCCGAGTTCGGGCGGATATATCTGGTGATGCGACCAGGTCCGGGCGAACAGCTGCGGATCGCGTTGCAAGTGAAATTCGAGCAGATCGATGCGCCCGCGATGGAACGCCATCACGGCTGTGTCCGGCAGCACGACGCCTTGCTCGGCGACGATTTCCAAACAGCGGTGCTTCACGGCCGGCCCGCGGCTGTACGTTTGCAGCAGAAGAGCGACCGGTGCGAGCCGGTCACCGTGCTCGTCGGCAAGCTCCGCGCCGGATTCGAGTAAGAACGTGAGCCCATCGGGATTGAGCGTCTCGCACGGGCCCATCACCGAGCCCCGTTCGGGACGCGCGCCCATCGCCGTGAGGCGCCGTGCCGTGTCGATGCGGCCTTGAAGCACCGCTCGGTCGAACGCATGCTGCACGTCGCCAGCGCCGCACTCGCGCAGCATCGCAATGATCTCGTCACGCCCGAGGTTCGCGGCGTACGACATGGGTGGTCCCCAGTTGCTGTCGGAAGCGCGCGCGCTTTCGTGAAGGAGTTGCGGATACCGCACGACTAGGTCGCGCACGGCGGTGACGTCGTCGCGCCAGATCGCGCCGGTCATCCGGCACGCGAGCACGAGTCGCGACCAACTCGGGATTCCGTAAAACCGCGCGAGCGCGACCTGGGCATCGGCCAGCTTCACCGTCGCAGGCTCGACGCTACGCGGATGGTGCGCGCGCACAAGCGCGACGGCGTCGGGATCGCGCCTTCGAACGGCGCGCAGGAGCTCTTTTGCTTGGCGCTTGAGCTGATCGAGATCGGGCCGGACGGGCAGATGACGATCGAACACGCAGATCTCCTCTGTGGTGCCCGTCGTCCGCCGGTGCGGGCCAAAGGAGAAGCATTCGACCGAAAACACGGATCGTCAGGTGGACTCGGTCCTCTCCGCGGACGGGTGGCGCCCTGCGCGCCGCCAACGTCATACGCGGGCGGAGAGGATGTCCCTCGTGCGGCGAGTAGTCGGATGTCTTCTCGTGCCTGTGAGGGTCTTGCGATGACGCCCGTGCGCATCTCCGCCGCCGCGTTCCTGACCGCAGCCGCGACCTTCGCGAGTTTCGTACCAAGCGGTGCCGCGCCGACGCCGATACCGGGCGGTGCGAATCAGGTCAAGGCCGTCAGCGGCACGGTCGGCGAGCCGATGTGGAACGGCGTCGTGCGCTACAAGGTGCAGGAGCTGCGCGACGCGCGTCCTGAGGACCATCCGGAGACGCTGCTGCCCGGACCGAATCAAAAAGTCATGGTGCTGCGCGCGTCGTTGCGCAACGGCACGCCCGCGCAGTTCGCCGAGCTGCTGACGTACACGCTCGCGGACAAAGACGGCGTCGCATACGAGATTCCGAGTTCTTCTCTCGCGCCGAGCCCGCTCGTCGTCGCGCAAGGTGCCGTCGCGCGCATCGGCGGGCTGTTCCTCGCCGACAAGAACTTCATACCGGTGAAGCTCCTGATCCAATGCCCGAGCTGCGGCGCATCGACCGGGTTCGGTGCGTTCCGCGTCAAGGTTCCGGCGGCACAAGCCTCGGCGGCGAGCCCCTAGCCGCCGGCCATCGCGCCCACGACCAGCAGCGGTTCAGCTCCCGTCGCGACGGCGTCGGGCAACGGCGCGTCCGGCGACTCGTGCGACAGATCGCGCTCGCATGCGAAGAAGCGCACGAACGGACGGCGCTTGAGCGTGACATGATCGCGGATCGCGCCACGCAGCACCGGATAGCGCGCCTCGAGCGCGTCGAGCACCGAGCCCACCGAGGCATGGCCGTCGACGTCGAGCTCCACTTCGCCGGACGAGCGCGACAGCGTGCGCAAATGCGCGGGCAGCACGACGCGAATCAGCACGACGCCGGCTCCGTCACGGCAGCGTCTGTACCTCGACGGACAGCACGGCCGGCAGATCGCGCACGATTGGGGCCCAGGTGTCGCCCGCGTCGGGCGAAGCGTAGACCTGTCCACCCGTCGTGCCGAAATAGATGCCGCACGAATCGAGCGAGTCGACGGCCATCGCGTCGCGCAGTACGTTCACGTAGCAGTCCTGCTGCGGCAGACCTTTGGTGAGCGCTTCCCACTCGTTGCCGCCGGTGCGGCTGCGGTACACGCGCAGCTTCGCGTCGGGGACGAAGTGTTCGGAGTCGCTCTTGATCGGCACGACGTAGACCGTTTCGGGTTCGTGCGCGTGCACGTCGATCGGAAAGCCGAAATCACTCGGCAGATTCCCGCTGACCTCGTGCCATGAGTCGCCCGCGTCGTCGGTGCGCATCACGTCCCAGTGTTTTTGCATGAACAGCGTGTTCGGCCGCGACGGATGCTGGGCGATGCGGTGCACGCAGTGGCCGACCTCGGCGTCACGGTCGGGGATTTGCTCGGAGCGCAGGCCTTTGTTGATCGGCAGCCACGTCGCGCCGGCGTCGTCGCTGCGGAACGCGCCCGCGGCGGAGATCGCGGTGAAGATGCGGTTCGGGTCTACGGGATCGAGCAGAATCGTGTGCAGGCACATTCCGCCCGCGCCGGGTTGCCACTCCGAGCCGGAACCGTGATTGCGCAGTCCCGCGAGCTCGTTCCAGTTCTGGCCGCCGTCCGTCGACTTGAACAGCGCGGCGTCCTCGACGCCGGCGTAGACGGTATCCGGATCGGTGCGCGACGGTTCGAGGTGCCACACGCGCTTGAACTCCCACGGGCGCGGCGTGCCGTCGTACCATTGGTGCGTGCCGGTCACACCGTCGTACACGAACTTGTTGCCGACCGGCTCCCACGTCGTGCCGCCGTCGTCCGAGCGCTGGATCTGCTGCCCGAACCACCCGCTGGTCTGCGACGCGTACAGCCTGTTCGGGTCGGCCGGCGACCCCTTGAGGTGGTACATCTCCCAGCCCGCGAAGTGCGGGCCGCTCACGTCCCACTTGTCGCGCTTGCCGTCCGCCGTCAAAACGAACGCGCCCTTGCGCGTGCCTACCAAAACCCGTACGCTGCTCATCCGTCGCTCCTCCGGTCGAGGGAATATCGCGCAGCTGTGCCCGGCGCCTCCTGGGTGCCGTGCTCAGTAGTTCTACGGACGCTCCGCACGCCGCGGCGCCCTACAGTGAGACCACCTTCTCGCTGTGAGGTCCGACGATGTTCCACGCGTTCCCCGCTTCGCTCGCAACCGGTATACTCTCTGGTATCGCATGCTTATTCGCGGTCGATTTCATCACCGGCGTCATCCACTGGGCCGAGGACACGTGGACCGCGCTCGGGCGATCGAAGCTGCTCGACACGTACGTCGTTCGCGATAACATCGAGCACCATCGCAAGCCGGGCGGCATTCGGGCCGGGACATACTGGGAGACCAATCGCGTCTGCATCGCGCTGGCGTTCGCGACGACGTGCGTGCTGGTGCTCTGCGGCGTGCACGCATGGGAAGCCTATGCGATCGTCGTGCTCGCTTCGCAGTCGAACCAAGTGCACAAGTGGGCGCACTGCGCCAATCCGCCGCGCGCGATCCGCCGGCTGCAGCGGTTCGGCATCCTGCAATCGCCGGCGCATCATGCCGAGCATCACAAGCGGCCGTACGCGAGCCGGTTCTGCACCGCCACGAACTTCCTCAACCCGGTGCTCGACGCGGTGCGGTTCTGGCGCGGGCTCGAATGGCTGATCGAACGCTGCGGCGTGCGCGTGCAGCGTGCGACGCCCGCGCGGCAGGGCTACTGAGCTTTCGGATGGATCGGCCCGCGCTGCGCAGAAGGCGAGCGCGATGGCCGGCGGAGACCTGACACGGACGGAGTTCGAGCGCGTGGTGCGCGAAGCGCTGGACTCGCTGCCGAAGCGGTTCGCCGACATGGTCGAGAACGTCGTCATCGCCGTCGAGGAAGAGCCGAACCGCGAGGACCTCGCCAGCTTCGAGCCCGACGACGACGACGAAACCGAAGAAGAGCTGCTCGGCATCTACCGCGGCGTCCCGCTCACCGAGCGGTCGCACGACATGCAGCTGATGCCGGACGAGATCGCGATCTTCCGCGGCCCGATCAACCGCGTCACGCGCACGCGCGAAGAAGCCGTCGACGAGGTGCGCGAGACGGTGATCCACGAGCTCGGCCACTATTTCGGCCTCGGCGATGAAGAGATGCCGCATTGAAGCAGGCCGCCGGGTTCGTTCGGGTGCGCGGCGCGCGCGAGCACAATCT
>JAXDMA010000081.1:0-11494 GCA_034666305.1 Vulcanimicrobiota bacterium | reverse complement strand
ACATCATGGGCGAGAACCCGGCAATGTCCGATCCGAACGTCGAGCACGCGCGCGAGGCGATGGCGAAGCTGGAACACCTCGTCGTGCAAGACATCTTCTTCACGGAGACCGCCAGCTACGCCGACGTCATCTTGCCGGCGTCCGCGTTTCCCGAAAAGACCGGCACGTTCACGAACACCGACCGCCGCGTGCAGCTCGGCCGCAAGGCGCTGGATCCGCCGGGCGACGCGCGCCAGGATCTGTGGATCATCCAGGAGATCGCACGGCGGGTCGGCCTCGACTGGAACTACGGCGGCGCGTCCGACGTGTTCGAAGAGATTCGCCGCGCGATGCCCAGCCTCGCCGGGATCACGTGGGAACGGCTCGAGGCCGAGGGTTCGTGCACGTATCCGCTCGAGCACGAAGGGGATCCCGGCGAACCGGTGATCTTCATCGACGATTTCCCGCGCGCGGGCGGCCGCGGGCTGTTCGCGCCGGCCGCGTACACGCACGCGGACGAGATGCCGGACACCGCGTACCCGTACATCTTCACCACGGGCCGGCAGCTGGAACACTGGCATACCGGCTCGATGACGCGGCGCGCGAGCGTGCTCGATGCGCTCGAACCCGATCCGGTGATCAGCGTCCACCCCGACGATCTCGCGAAGCTGAACGTCGTCGCGGGCGATCCGATCACGCTGGAGTCGCGGCGCGGCACGCTGACCGGTTATGCGCGCGCGGACCGCGGGATGCAGCGCGGCACGCTGTTCATGCCGTTCGTCTACAACGAAGCGGCGGCGAACCTGCTCACCAACGACGCGATCGATCCGTTCGGCAAAATCCCGGAGTTCAAGTTCTGCGCGGTCAAGGTGCGCGCAGGCGAACGCGTAGCCGCCGCGATCCTGTAAGCGTAAGAAAAAGCAGGCCCGGTTTCCCGGGCCTGTTGTCTGGGGCGGATCGGCGCGAAGCGCCGAACGCGAGTGTTGGCGCACTTTGCGCCAACACACTTATTGGAAGAGTTTGGCCGCGTTCTGGAGCGTCACGATGACGCCCCACGTGAGCGGGATGCCGACCCAAATCCACCCGACGATGACCTGGGTCGTGTTTACGGGCGCCGGGCTATTCTGTGCCATGTCGTGCGCTCCTTACCCCGCCGCTTCGGCGAGCGTCGCATTGGCGAAGTGTTCCTCGGTAACGGGTTTCACCATCAAATTGGAGATGAAGCCTACGACCAGAAGGCCCGCCATGATGTAGATGACGACGGAGTACGCATCGGCTTTCGCGACCCCGTGGTCGAGCTGGGACTGGCGGATGTAGTTCACCAGTGCGGGACCGGCGACGCCGGCTGCGGACCATGCGGTGAGCAGCACGCCGTGGATCGCGCCCACCTGCTGCGTGCCGAACATATCGCGCAGGTACGCGGGGATGGTGGCGAACCCGCCGCCGTACATGCTCAGGATAATCCCGTAGCCGAGGATGAACAGCACGATCGCGTGCATGTGTCCGAAGGTCGGGGTCAACGCGTAGAGCACCGCGCCGAGCGCGAAGAAGATCATGTACGTGCGCTTTCGCCCGAGTCTGTCGGACGTCGACGCCCAGAAGATACGGCCGCCCATGTTGAACAGGCTCAGCAGCCCGACGAATCCGGCCGCCGCTGCGACGGTGACGCCGAACATCTCCTGGATCATCAGCGACGCTTGTCCGAGCACGCCGATACCGGCCGTGACGTTGACGAACAGGACCACCCACAGGAACCAGAACTGCGGCGTCTTGATCGCTTCGGTCATGGCGAGGCTGCGCGTCGTCATCATGCGAGCCGCCGCGGCCTCGACGGTCGGCGGCGTGTAGCCCGCAGGGCGCCAGCCGGGGGCGGGCAGCCGGACGAGCATCGAGCCGACGATCATGTAGATGAAGTAGATGACCGCCATGGTCATCATGGTCGGCGCGACGCCGTTCGACGTCGGCGAGCTGTAGTGTTTCATGAGCGCGACTGCAAGCGGTGCGCCGATCAGCGCGCCGCCGCCGAAGCCCATGATCGCGGTGCCGGTCGCCAACCCCGGGCGGTCCGGAAACCATTTGATCAGCGTCGAGACGGGCGAGATGTAGCCGATGCCGAGTCCGCAGCCGCCGATCACGCCGTAGCCGAGAAAGACGATCGGCAAATTGTGGATGGAGACGCCGAAGCCGGCGACGAGCAAACCGGCGCAGAACAGAACCGCGGCCGTGAACATCGCCCTGCGCGGTCCGACGCGTTCGACCCAGCGGCCGAACACCGCGGCCGACAACCCTAAAAACACGATCGCGAGGCTGAAGATCCAGCCGAGGTCCGTGATCGCCCAGTCTCCCGGTGTGGTGGAGATCGCCTTCACGGTCGCCGGGGGGCACGCGTTTTGCGCGGCGCAAAGCAGCTGCGCCATCGGCTTGTTGAACACGCTGAACGCATATGCTTGGCCGATGCACAAGTGGATGCAGAGCGCCGCGGGTGGGACGAGCCAGCGGCTGAAGCCGGGACCCGCAATCGAATGAGAACGGTCGAGAAAGGCCGCCAAAACGTCGTCTCCTCTGCGCCCTTTCGCGGGCGCGAACACTCCCAAGTGCGACTTTTGTACGGAGGTTCGCGGTCGGTGACCTGCGTCACCCGCCGGTTGTTCGGGCAGGAGTAGGGCCCATGGCCCGGCCCGAACCGCACGCCGGGATGAAT
The DNA here is from genome assembly GCA_034666305.1 of Vulcanimicrobiota bacterium. Lineage (GTDB taxonomy): Bacteria > Vulcanimicrobiota > Vulcanimicrobiia > Vulcanimicrobiales > Vulcanimicrobiaceae > Vulcanimicrobium. Next base: position 8,814 of record JAXDMA010000081.1, on the reverse strand, counting down.
CTCCTGATCGCCGTCGCGGCGACCGCGGCCGGCGGAGCAATCGGCGCCGTCATGCGCTTCCTGGTCTCGACGTGGTTCGGAACGCGGTTCGGGCCGGGCTTTCCGTGGGGCACGTTCGTCGTGAACGTCAGCGGCGCGTTTCTCGTAGGGGTCGTGCTGCAGCTCGCCGCGACGCGGCCCGGCTTCAGCCCGTATCTCCGCGTGTTTCTGGCAACCGGGATTCTCGGCGGCTACACGACCTTTTCGGCGTTCGCGTACGAGACGTACGGGCTCGGGACGGCCGGCCTCACCGCTCAGAGCCTAGCCTATGCGGCCGGTAGCGTCGTCGCCGGGCTCGCCGCCGTGTACGGCGGGATCACGCTCGTTCGCGCCGTGCAGCCGTAAGCGGTTGGACCGCAACGGCTCGCGGGTAGCTTGATACCGTGAGCTCGGACACCGGCTTCTTCACCGACGTCACGCTATGCATCGGCTGCAAGGCGTGCGAGGTGGCGTGCAAGCAGTGGAATCAGCTTCCTGCCGACGGCTATGCGTTTTCAGGCAACTCCTACGACAATACAGACCGCCTTTCGGCGACGAGCTGGCGTCACGTCGCCTTCGTCGAGCAGATGGACCGCGTGGAGCCCGCCGCCTCGCGCTGGATGATGCTCTCTGACGTGTGCAAGCACTGCACGTTCGCCGGTTGCATGGAGGCATGCCCGACGGGCGCGATCGTGCGCAACGAGTTCGGCGACGTGTACGTGCAGCCCGACGTGTGCAACGGCTGCGGCTATTGCGTGCCGTCATGCCCGTTCGGCGTCGTGGCGGTGCAGCCCGACGCCGGCGTCGCGCAGAAATGCACGCTGTGTTACGACCGGCAGAAAGACGGCCTCGAACCCGCGTGCGCGAAGGCGTGTCCCACCGACTCCATCACGTTCGGCCCGGTCGAGGAGCTGCGCGCAAAAGCCGAAGCGCGCGTCGCGAAACTGCGTGCGGAGGGCCGTGAGGCGCACCTGTACGGCGTCGACGGCGAAGAAACGCGCGACGTCGGTCCGCTCAACGCGTTCTTCCTGCTGCCTGATCGCCCCGAGGTGTTCAACCTGCCGCCCAAGCCGGTGCTGCCGTCGACGTTTCAACCCGCCGCGTACGCATCGGGCCTGCTTGGCGCGGTGGCGCTCGGGGCCGTCGGGCTCGCAATTTTTCGCAGTCCCAGCCGCCGCGCATAAATGGAGAACGTACAGAAGCACGGCGCGCAATACGGCGCCGCCGGCGCGTACTCGCCGGATGCCGTGGCGGCGTCGATGCAGCGCGGCGACGGCGGCTTCGGGCGCGATCAGCAGGCGTACTACGATCATCCCGTGCTGCGCAAGGCGCATTGGAAATGGGAAATCGTCGCGTACTTTTTTGCGGGCGGCGCTGCCGCCGCAAGTTCCGCGCTCGCCGCGCTGGCCGCGCGCGGCGGCGATCCGGACGACGCTCACCTCGTGCGCAACGGCCGGTACACCGCGCTCGTGGGCGCGCTCGTCAGCAGCGTGCTGCTGGTCAAAGATCTCGGGCGGCCGGAGCGGTTTCTCAACATGCTGCGGATCGCGAAGCTCAAGTCGCCGATGTCCGTGGGCGTGTACACGCTCGTGACGTTCTCGACGAACGCGGGTCTGAGCGCGCTCGAGCAGCTGCATGCCGACGGCGTGCTCCCGTTCGACGCGGCGTGGGCCGGCAAACCGCTGCGCGCGCTGACCGGCGCGCCCTCGACCGCGTTGATGGCGTCGTACACGGGCGTGCTGCTGTCGGCGACCGCGATCCCGGTGTGGTTCACGGGGCGCCGTCACCTTCCGGCTATTTTCGTGTGCTCCGCGGCATCGACCGGCGCGGCGTTGCAGAACGCGCTGCTCGCGGTGACCGGCGGCTCGGCGCGCACGGCCAAGAAGCTCGAACTCGTCGAGCTCGTCGCGTCGCTCGCAGAGGCGGCGCTGCTGCTGCATTGGGAGCGCGCGGCGGGCCCGACGGGTGCGCCGCTGTTCGGCGGCGCGCGCGGCGCGAAGCTGCGGACGGCCACGCTCGGCATCGGGATCGCCCTCCCGGCGCTGCTGATGCTGCCGTCCCTGTTGTCGCGCACGCGGCCCGCGAAGCGGCACCGCGTGCGCGCGGTGGTCGCGGCAGCGTGCGCGCTGTACGGCGGTTACGTGCTGCGCGAAAGCGTCGTCCACGCGGGCCGCGACTCCGCGGACGATCCGCGCGCGTACCTGCGCCACCCGGAATAGGCTGCCGTCTAGCGGCCGGCGGCAGGACCCGGCGCGCAGGCAGAGCTAAGGCCCCGAGCAAGGCGACCGTCTGGTCGCCGCTGCGGAGGGATCGTCATGACCGAACGCCGCCCCAACTACGTCGGAATCATCGCGGGTGCCATCGTGATGTTCGCGTTCGGCGCGATCTGGTTCACGGTGTTCGGCGCGGCATGGGTCGCCGCGGTCGGCAAGAGCAAAGAGCAGTTCATGGCGAGCGGCTTTTGGCCGTACGTCATCTCGTTCTTCGCCGGCCTGTTGGTTTCGTATTGCTTCGACAACATGCTGTGGCATTACGAGCGTGCCGACGCCGCCAAAGGCGCCCAAGTCGGTATCCTCACCGGCGTGTGCATCTACGCCGCGATGGTCGTGAACCTGTACAGTTTCGAACTGCGGCCGCCGGCGCTGATGCTGATCGACGTGGGCTACGGGATCATCGGGTTCGCACTCACCGGCGCGGTCGTCGGCGCGTTGCGCGGCCGCACGCGCCGCGCGTAAACCGAAGACGCCGTCAGCGGCGAATCAGGAAAACGCCCGCTACCAGCAGCAGCGCGCCGGCGATGCGCGTCATGTCGGCGGGGTGTTTGGGCACGCCGAACACCCCGAAGTTGTCGAACGCGAGCGACGCGATCATCTGACCGAGCACGAACAGCGCGATGACCGTCGCCGTGCCGAGCCGCGGCAACAGCACGATGATGATGACGACGTACACGGCACCCCACAGCCCGCCGGTCCACGACCACCAGGGCGTCTTGCCGATCGCACCGCTCGAAAGCCACGGATCGCGCGTCGCGAGCACCACGAGCACCATCGCGATCGTGCCGCCGGCATAGCTGATCAGCGCCGCCCAGTTCGGCGATGCCAATCCGGCTCGCAGCCTGGCGTTGACGCTCGCCTGAAGCACGAAGCTCACGCCGGCCACCACTGCTAACAGCGCGATGGTTCCGAACTGGGCGGCTTGACGCATGAGCGGGCTCCTCGTCTGTCGTTACTGTTGGTTCCAGAAGACGAACATCGCGATCGCGGCGAGGGTCATCAACGCGAACGTCAGCCAGCCCCATGCCCGGGCGACGACGGAGCTCGTCCACTCTCCCATGACTTTGCGGTTGCCGGCGATCGTCACCACCGCGAACACGAGTGGGACCGCCGCGACGCCGTTGATGACCGCGGACCAAAACAACACCTTGATCGGATCGAGGCGCAGCACGTTGAGGATCGTCCCGATGATGATGCCGGCGGCGAGGATCGCATAGAAGCGCGGCGCGCTTCTTGGTTGTTCGCCGAGGCCGGTCCGGAACGACATCATCTCCGACGCGACGTACGCCGAGGAGCCTGCGAGGACGGGAATCGCGAGAAGCCCGGTTCCCACCATGCCGAGCGCGAAGAGCAGATATGCGAAATTTCCCGCCAGGGGCCGCAGCGCTTCAGCCGCGTCTTGTGCCGAAGCGATATCGTGCTTGCCGTGCGCTCCAAGCGTCACCGCGGTTGTCGCGATGATGAAGAACATCACCAAGTTCGAGTAGATCATGCCGGTGTTGACATCGGCGTGAGCGTCCCTGATCTCGGCTTTCGTGGCGCCTTTGCGCTGCGCGACGGTGCGACGCCCTTTGTCTTTCTCGTCTTCGACCATCATCGACGATTGCCAGAAGAACAGATACGGTGAGATGGTCGTACCGAGCAGCGCGACGACGGTCGTAATCCAGTGACCGTCGGTGTGAAATTCCGGGACGAAGGCGTGGCGTAGGATGTCCCACCAGTCGGGACGGACCAAAAATGCCGTGATGACGTACGCGAACAGCGCGAGCGCCAACCATTTGAGGACGCGGCTCAGCAGCTCGTAGGAGCAGAAAAACTCCGTCAGCAGCAGCACGACGGAGAAAGCGATCACCCAGAGCAGAACCGGCAGGCCGGCCACCATATGCGCTGAGGCCGACATGCCGGCGAGGTCCGCGCCGATGTTGAACGTGTTCGCGACGACCACCAAACCCGCAAGGCTGAACGCCAGCCACCTCGGGAACAGCTTGCGCATCACGGCGGCAAGCCCCGTGCCGCTCACCATGCCGATGCGTGCGCACATGCCCTGGATGACGGCCATCATCGGCGTCGTGATGAGTGCGAGCCACAGCATCGACAGGCCGGTCGTGGCGCCCGCGACCGAGTACGTCGAGATGCCGGAGGGATCGTCGTCCGCGGCTCCCGTGATGATGCCGGGGCCGAGATTGCGGAGGAAGCGGACGATCCGGTTTTTCGGCGGCTGGCCCGGTCGTGATTCTTCGCTGGCCTCGGCGCTGGGGCTCACGGTTGGCAACGTACCCTGCCCGCTCTGGGAGCAACCTCCCGGCAATCCAGCGCCGCGGTTCGTCCGTCTAGTAGCCGGGATGCGCCGCTGCGGCCGTCCGATTCCACGACTCAGGGAGATTCAATTGATCCGATTCCGCATGGCGGCGCTGGCCGCCGTTGCCCTCAGCCTCAGCGCCGCATCGGTGCCGGCCGTTGCCGCCGACACCATGGCCGGCATGGACCACGCCCGTTTCTCGCCCGCAGCCGTGTACGGCGGTGCGCCGAATCTGCCCCTAACGCTTTCGCTGATCGCAGCGGGCGGCGGCCCGTCCAACTTTCAGACCACCAAGCTCGTCGGAACCCTGGCCGGACCGCTCACGGCCGCCGAGCTTCAGAGCCTCACCGCAAAGTTCGGCGCCGACAACATCACCTCGTTCGTCGACGTGTTCAACTTCGTGATCGGCGACGCGCTCAAGATCGTCACGAACGCGAAGATCGCGCTGCCGGCGCAGCCCGCGGTCGACCCGACCGACGGCAAGGCGCTATCGGCTGCGCTCTACACGGCCGGCGTGTCGAACGGCAAGTTCGACGTTGAGTACATGCTCGACAATTTGGTCTCGCATCCGATTCACGTACAGATCATGAACGACATCGATGCGAAGTTCGGCGGCAAGGCGGACGGAAACTACCATGCTGTGCTCACGCAGGCGATGACCGACCTGAAGGCGGCCTACAAACTCTAGGTTACGGTGATGGACGAGCCGAGTTCGAACAACGTCGGCTCGTCCGAGCGCCAGCCTTCGATCGTCAGCATGCGCAGCTTCGTCGCCGTGCCTCCGCCCGCCGAAAACCCGTGCATCTTGCCAGCTGCGGACACGATGCGATGGCACGGGACGATCGGCGCGAACGGGTTTCTCCCAAGTGCCTGGCCGACGGCTTGTGCGGCGCCCGGCTCGCCGACGCGCTTCGCAACGTCGCCGTAGGTAACGATCGTACCGGGCGGAATTCGGCGTGCGGCTTCGTAGACGCGCTGATTGAATTCGGGAACGCCGCTGATATCGAGGACGATGCTTGCCAGATCGTCATGCTCGCCGTTCAGCAGGGCGGTGATGCGGTCGATCGCTACCGTGACGATCTCCGGCGGCGATGCTTCCGCGCTGTTCGGAAAGCGGCGTTGCATGCGGTTGCGTGTTCCGCGCTCGTCGCTTTCCGGTAGCTGCGCGCCGGCAATGCCGCGTTCGCTCCACGCGATGCCGCAGGCGCCGATCGGGGTTGGGAACAGGGCGAAACCGCGTGCATGCATGTCTTCACCTGACGACCCGCTCAGTTGAACGTCAGATGCGCGATCCGCCCGCCTTGTGACTCGTTGAACCAAAAGCCACCGTGCCCGTCGGGGACGAGGACGGCGTCGGGGTCATGTTCGTTTCCGCGCGACGGTGTGACGAGGCCGCGGTGCAGCGTGACCCGGCCGTCCGTCGTCATGCGCCCGAGCACGTTGCCGTGCCAAAGCGTGAACCACAGCGCCCCGTCGGGACCCGCGGCGATGCCGCCCGGCGACGAGCGGTACGGGATGCCGTGTGCGAACTCGGTGATGCGGCCGCCCGCGTCGATGCGCCCGATCCGGTCGCGCACCTCGGTGAACCACATTGCGCCGTCCGGCCCGCGCGCGATCCACTGCGGGCCGCTATGCCAGCGCGTAAGCCCGTGCGTGTGCGTGCGCACGCGGCCGTCGTGCGCAACGCTGCCGATGAGGCTGCGATTCGTCTCGGTGAACCACAACGTGCCCGCGGCATCGAACGCGATCGAGTCGGGCCGCAGCTCGTGCATCGGAATCGTACGCACGGCGCCGTTGCGATCGATGCGCGCAAGCGCGCCGTCGACGGCGAACCAGGCCGCGCCATCGGGCGCGGTGGCCGCGGCGGTTGCGAACCCCGGCGCGGAGTAGCCTGGCGGAGCGGCCTGCGGGGCGACCCTGGGCGCGACTGGTCGCTGCGCTCCGTCGGGTGCGAAAGCGACGATCCCTTGCGGCATGCTCACGAGGACGTCGCGGCCGCGCGCAACGAGCGGACCGCTGCCGGCGTCCGGGAACTCGCGCAGCGTGCCATTGGGCGCGAGCCGCGCGAGCCGGCGGCGCCAGTCGAACGATTCCCGGAACCACACCGCGCCGTCGCTCGCGACCGCCGGCAGCGCGGGCGTCGACTCGGGGATCGGACCGTGGCCGATCAGGCCGGCGATGCCGTCCGCGGTCGCGACTCCAATGATGCCGTTCGCGACGTCGGTGAACCATGCGCCGCCCGCATCGGCCGCAATGCCCGACGGCGAAGCGATGTCGGGCAAGCCCCGGCGCACGTCGTGCAGCGAACCGTCCGGCGCGATACGAGCGAGCCGGTTCCGGCTCGGCTCGGTGAGCCAAATGGTTCCGTCGCGCCCGACCGCGGCGGCGCCGATCTGCGCCGAGTAGCCGGAGGGCTCGAACTCGGTCAGCGTCGTGACGTGGCCGTTGGGATCGATCCGTTCGATGTGCGCGCTGCGCGGCTCCCATTCGAACCGGGCGGTCAGGAGCGAACCGGACGGCGTCACGCCCAAAACCGACCCCATCCGCGTCGTCAAGTCGGTGATGCTTCGCCGCTCAGCGCCGCGGGCGCGCCGATAGATCGAAACGATGGTCGGCGATGTGATCGCGGCGATCCACAGCGCGCCGTCGGGCGCAACAGCGAGCCCGCTGATGCGATCGAGGTCGGCATCGGAAGTCGACCTGACGCCGCGCGCGTCGATGTGGAAGATACCCGGCAACTGCGTGCCGTAGGTGAACCACACGCCGTTCGGCGACACCGTAAATGCCGAGACGTACCGCCAGCTGGGGCGCGGCGGGACGTCGTACAACCGGATCCGGCCGTCGGGGGCGATGCGGCCGGCGCAACATGCTGCATCGAACCACATGTCGCCGCCGGGGCCGAGGCCGATCGTTCCCGCCGCGCGCGGTCGCCCCTGGTAGACGTCGATGGGCAGGCGGTATTCGTGCACGCGTCCGTCATGACCGATATGCGCAACGCGGTCGTGCTCGTTGACCCAGACCGTACCGTCGCGCCCGAGCGCAATGCCGCCCAAGTCGCTGCCGAACGTGCCGCCAAACTCGGTCACGTGAGGCGACACGCCGCGCGAGGACGCGCCGCCGGTGCCGAGCGCGAACGCGACCGCGAGGAGCGCGGCGTGCGCGCGCAGCGTCACGCGGTTACGTCACGTGCGCGCGAACCGAGCGCCATTGCGATCGCACGCGGCGCGAACGCAGCAACGAGCGCCACGGTGATCACAAAGAATGTCGGGTGCACGAGCGGCAAGTCGTCGTGAGGGATCGCGCGGCAACCTACGTTCGTTCCAGCCATCGCCATACAAAAGAGCCCGTATGCCAGTTGCAGGCGGTAGCGCGGATCGATCGCACGGCCGAAGAACGAGCGCCGGTGTTCCGGCAGCCACCACCACAGCATCGGGACGGCGAGCGCGAGGCACGTCGCCGCGGTGACGAGGCCCCACGCCACGTCGAAAGCACGCGATCCTTCCATCCATTCCCAGCCCACGGTCCGAGCGCCGTTCCGTGCCGTCCCATCGTCTCCTAGGCGCCGAGCGCCGCGCCGAGCACCGCGGCCGCGACGACGACGATCCACGGCGCGACGCGCCATGCCGCGATCGCAGCGAACGCAGCAAGCGCAATCGCGATGCGCACCGGGCTCGTGCCGAGCGAGCGAAGCACCGGATCGTAGAGCACCGCGCCGAGCAGCCCAACGACGGCGGCGTTGGCGCCGCGCACGGCACCGGCTGCGCGCGGCGCGCCGGCGACGCGGTTCCACACCGGTGCGATCGCGAAGATCAGCGCGAACGACGGCAAGAAGATCAGCACGATCGCGACGAGCGCGCCCGCAATGCCGTGCAGCGGCGACAGGTTCGCGTAGCCCAGGAACGCCGAGAACGTGTTGAGCGGACCGGGCATCGCCTGCACGGCACCGTAGCCCGCGAAGAAGTTTTGCGCCGTGATCAGCCCCTCGTGCACCATGCTCTGCAGCAGCGGCAGCACCACGTGACCGCCGCCGAACACCAGCGAACCCGCGCGGATCAGCGTGGCGAGAAACGCGACCGTCGGCGTCTTCGGCAGCGCCGTCGCGGCGACGAGCGCGACGAAGATGCAGCCCGCAGGAATGGCCACGTGGCGTGGGACGCGGATCGGCAGGGCGTCCGCGCGCAGGCCCGGCGCGTGCAGCGCGAGCGCGCCGGCCAGCGCGCCCAA
>JAXDMA010000080.1:0-4160 GCA_034666305.1 Vulcanimicrobiota bacterium | reverse complement strand
ACTTCTCGCGCGCGTTCTTCGTGACGTGCAACGTGTCGGTGCGCGCGGCGTCGCTGCGCGCGGTCGGCGGCTTCGACGAAGAGTTCGACTTGTACGGCTGGGAGGACACCGAGCTCGGCGCGCGGCTCCGCGCGCACGGCGTGCGGCGCGCCTTCGCGTGGGACGCGTATCTGTGGCACATCAAGCCGCCGACGCCCGAGTCGCTGGAAGACGCGCTCGGGAAGGCGATCGAGAAGGCGCGCATGGCCGCGCGCTTCGTGCGCAAGATGCCGACGGCGCGCATCAAATTGGCCACGGGCGCCTACGCCTTCAACTTGGCGCGCGCGCGCGTGCTCGCGCCGCGGCTCGCGCAGCCGTTGTTCGCCGGCCTCGCATCGTCGACGCGCATCCCGCCCGCGCTCGCGCAGCTCGCGCGCACGGCGCTGCTCGACAGCGTCTACACCGACGAGCTCCGGCGGCAATTGCGCCGGCGCGACTAACTCCATGCGCGTGCTCTTGGTGCGGCTCGACGGTATCGGGGATGCGGCCGTGTGCGCGCCGCTGATCGTCGCGCTGATCGAAGCGGGTCACGAGGTCGGCGTGGCGCTGACGACGCGCAATGCGGGGATCTTCGCGCCGCAGGCGATCGTCGCGGAACACGTCCTCGAACGAATTCCGTGGCCCGCACACGGCTCGACGCCGGAAAGCACGGCGCGCGCGAACGCGGAGATCGCGGCGATGCGCTACGACGTCGCGCTGATCGCGACGGAGGAACCGGAGGCGTTCTTGCTCGCGGCGCCGATTCGCGAGCGCGTCGGGTTCACCACCGATTGGGCGCGACCGCTCAAGACGCTTTGGGTGCGCTCGCGCACGACGCGCACGGTGAGCCGGTCGCAGCGCGCCGGCGGCGAGGACGCGCACGAGGCCGAGGTGATGTACCGGCTCGGCGCGGGGCTCGTGCGCGAGAGCGACCCGCCGGCGGATCGCTGGCGCCTTCGGCGGGCGCTGCTCGCGGAGCCGGACACGCACGTGCACGACGAGACCAACATCATCGTGCAAGCCGGGCCGAAATGGCTCGATGCGGGCGTCGATGCCGCGACGCTGCGCGCCGTGCTCGAGCGGCTCGCGCCTTACGCGCGCGTCGTTGCGGCGCCCGGCGAGGCGGAGGCCGTGCGCGAGATCGCCGGCGTGCTGCCGCAGACGTTTCCCACGCTGCGCGCGTGGGTGGAAGCGCTCAGCCGCGCCGATCTCGTCGTCTCCGTGGACACCGGCGCCGCGCACGTCGCGGGGATGCTGTGCGCGCGCGTCGTCGACGTGTTCCCCGACGAGAACTTCGACGCGCAGGCGCGGCGCTGGCGCCCATGGGCCGCGCCTTATCGCGCCTTTCGCGCTTCCGAGGTGAGCGGCGGTACGGGCAGCGCGTTCATCGAAACGATCCTCGATGGCTTCTGAGCGCGCGCTGCTGGTCGCGGCCGGCGGAGGGATCGGCGACACCCTTCTGGCGGGCGTCGTCGCGCGCGCGCTGCGGTCGCGCTTCGCCGTGGTGGACGCCCTCGTGCTGCCCGCCCACGCCGACTTGGCGTCCCACGTCCCGTCTGTCGATCGCGTGCTTCCGCTGGGCGCGCGGCTCACGGAGCGCTACGACGCCGCGGTGGTGACGTGGGCGACCGCGCGCACCGCGCTGATCCCCTGGTTCGCGCGCATCCCGGTACGCGTGGGGCAGGCGCGGCGCCCGTACTCGCTGCTGTTCACGCGGCGCGTCGTGGTGCGCAGCGAGCTCGGGGACCGCACCGCGCATTGGACGCAGATCTTGCTCGACTACGCGCGCGCGCTCGGCTGCGACACCACGCAAACTGCCCCGCAATTCGTCGTGCGCGACGACGAGCGCCAAGCGGCACAGCAGCTGCTGCGCGTGCACGACGTCGACGGCGCGTACCACGTGCTGCACCCCACGCGCGGGCTCTCCGCACAGCGCTCGCGGTGGCCGGTCGACGGTTTCGTCGCGCTCGCGAAGCGCCTCGTGGCGCGCGACGGCGTGCCGGTGCTCGTAACCGGATCGCCCGACGACGCGCCCATCGCGGAAGCGATCGCCGACGGCGCCGGTCGCGGCGTCGTCGCCGTCGCCGGCGCGACGACGATCGGGATGTTCGCCGCGGTCGCCGAACGCGCGCGCGCCGTCGTCGCGATGGATTCCGGGCCGATGCACGTCGCGGCCGCCGTCGGCGCGCCGACCGTCGGAATTTTTGCGCTGCAATCGGACGAGCCGGACCGTTGGGCGCCGCTCGGAGCGCACGTCGCGACCGTGCGGCCGTCGTATCCCTGCCCGCCCGCTCATCGCAAGGAGACCTGTCCGGATTTTGCGTGCGTGCGCGAGCTGGACGAACACCGCATCCTCGCCGCGCTCGACGGACTGCTCGTCACCGCCGCCGAACGCTGACCGCGTGATCGCCTACGACGATTTTTTGCGCGTGGACGTGCGCGCGGGCACGGTGCTTGCCGCGGAACCGCTGGCGGGCGCGCGCAAGCCCGCGTACGTCCTGCGCATCGATTTCGGCCCGGAACTCGGCGAGCGGCGCTCGTCGGCGCAGATCACCGGCCGGTATTCCGCCGGCGAGCTCGTCGGTTCGCAGGTGTGCGCGGTCGTGAACTTCCCGCCCAAGCGCATCGCCGGCATCGAGAGCGAAGTGCTGGTGCTCGGCATGGACGATGCGGACGGCAACGTGATCCTCGTGCGCCCGACGTTTGCCGTCCCCGACGGCCGGCGGCTGTACTGATGACGGCGACGACGGGCGCGCTCGCGATCCGGCCGCTCGCGCGGAGCGGTGAAAACCCGGCGTTGATCGCGGCGGTCGCGCGGCTGATGGTGGATGCCTACCCCGTCATGGGGATCACCACGCGCGACGCGCTCGCGGCGTACGGCCAACGGCTGCCGGAGCTGATGTGCGATGAGGAGCCCGTTTGGGTGATCGCGGAGAGCGACGGCGCACTCGTCGCCGGTATGCGATTGTACGACTACCAGATGAACGTGCGCGGGCGCGACGCGTTCACGGGCGGCGTGGGCAGCGTGGCGGTGGCGCGGACGCACAAGCGGCAGGGGATCGCGCGCGCTTTGATCGCGTGGTATCTCGACCACTATCGCTCGCGCGACGCCGCGTTCGCGGCGCTGCACCCGTTCCGGCTGGACTTCTACCGCGCGCTGGGGTTCGGCCACGGGACGCCCGTGCATCGTTTCCGTTTCGCGCCAAAAACGCTGCGCGATGGCGGTGCGCGCGGCACGGTGCGCACGCTCGCCGAAAGCGATCTCGACGCGCTGCACGCGTGCTACGAGCGCGTGCGCGCGAACACGAACGGGCTCATCGCGAGGCATCGCTCCGCCACGGCGCGCGGGCTCGCGGATGCCGAACTGCGCTACGTCGCAGTGGAAGACGGCGGCGCGATCCGGGGATTCATGCAGACGAGCGCTGCGGGCGCCGACCCCGAGTTACGCAACCGCGACGAGCTGATCGTGCGCCACGTGGTGTACGAGGATGAGAGCTACCTTGCCGCGCTCCTGCGTTATCTGCGCAATCAAAGCGATCAGTTCGCCCGCATCGTGGTCGAGTCGCAGGATGCCGCCTTCCACCTTGCGTCCACCGATCCGCGCGACGGATCGGACGTCGCCGTCGCGCCGCCTGCGACGCACCGCGTCGCGGAAACCGGCTTGGGCATCATGTACCGCATCCTCGACGTCGAGCGCGCTATCGCGCACGTGCCGGGCGCCGGCGCGCCGTTCGCGCTGCGCCTGGTCGTGGACGACCCATTCTTTGCGCCGACCGCCGGCGCTTGGACGTTCCAATTCGGGCCACGCCATTCGCCCCGGCGCGACGACACCGCACGGCCCGACGCGACGCTGACCATCGGCGTGCACGATCTGGCGTCGGTCGTACTCGGCTCGCTGCGCCTCCGCGACCTCGTGCGCCATCGGCTCGCGACGGTGGAGCCGGAGCGCGCGACCGATCTCGTGGACGCGGCGTTTCGGGTGGATCAGCCGCCGGTTTGCATGACGCGGTTCTAAATGCGATTCACCATCCAGCTCTGCACGTACAACCGCGCGCAACTGCTCGAACGCGTGCTCGAAGCGTGCTTCGACCAGACGCTTGCGGCGGATTCGTACGAAGTCGTGCTCGTGAACGACGGCTCGC
>JAXDMA010000079.1:0-2982 GCA_034666305.1 Vulcanimicrobiota bacterium | reverse complement strand
AGCCGCACCGCTGTGAACCACGACGATACACAGACGCAGACCGATCCGCTCGATCACGCCGACGTCGCGAAGCATCTTTCCGTAGAGCTCCGTGCGACCCTCAAGCGCGTCGACGATGGAGACGAGGGCGCTCGCTCGGAGGCGCTGGCGCCCGTTGCGGCGCTGATCGATGCGTTCGCAGCGGTCGGTTTACTGGAATTCGCCTACCTCGCGCCAGGCCACGACGAGGAGGAAGACGGTCCGATCGTATGGTTCGAGGCGAGCGAGGCGATCGTCGACAAGGACCGCGACTCCGTCGTGGTCGCCGGCAGCGAGATCCTCGAAGTGTTCGACGGCCCCATCACGCTCGAAGACCCGCCCGAACACGAAGGCGACGAGTAGGTAGCTAGGGCGCGAGCGCCCACGCGCCGGCGTTCCACCACGCCGTCGACAGCGACGTCGTCTGGTTTTGCAGCCGGTCGGTGAACACGTCGAGTTCCGGCCGCTGATAGAGCAGCATGATCGGCAGATCCTCGTACAGCAGCGCCTCGAGTTTCGAGTAGATCGCCTTGCGTTGCGCGAGGTCGTACGTGCGCTGGCCGCGCAGCAGCAGCGCGTCGAGCCGCGGGTCGCAGATGCGCGACTTGTTGTAGCCGCGCGGCGGCACGTTCGCGCACGCGAACTGATCCGTCGTGTCGGGATCGTCGCCGTTGACGAATGAGTACAGCGCCATCTGGAACTTGCCGCCGTACACCGGCCCGCCCTCGGACACCGGCGCGACGAGCTGCGCCACGTTGAACGCCTTGAGCGTGACGCCGACCCCGACGGCTTTTTCGTATTGCGTCACGGCGTTGCCGATGATCGTGTCGCCCGGCGTCGCGGCTTGCATGATGAACAGCAGGTCGAGCGGTTTGCCGTCTTTGCGCCGCACGCCGTCGATGCCCAGCTTCCAGCCCGCGGCGTCGAGCAGCGTGGCCGCGCGTTGCGGATCGTACGGGATGTCGGGGTACGTCTTGGGATCGTACGCCCAGATGAAGAGCCCGCGCCCGGCGGCGCGCGTCGTCACCGCGCCGCGGTACGTCTTTTGCATCATCGAGGGGATGTCGAGTGCCATTGCAAGCGCGTGCCGCACGCGCGGATCGCTGGTGAGCGGGTCGCGCGTGTTGAAGATGATCGAACCGACCGCGTTCATCGGCGTGCGCTCGACGTGCATCCCTGGAATCGTGCGTAGCAACGGGTAGTCGCCGAGGCTCTGATCCGTGAACTCGCCGCCGACCTCGCCGGTGCGCAGCAGGTTCATCGCGGTGTTCGGGTCGGGCACGAAGCGCACGTCGACGTGCTCGATCTTCGGCTTGCCCGCGTAATAGTACGGGTTCGCGCGCATCTCCACGCGGTCGCCGCGCGTCCACTTCGTCACCACGTACGGGCCCGAGCCCAGCGGCATCGCGTTGAACGGGATGTGGTTGAAGTTGGGCAGGTTCGCGAGCACGTGCTTGGGCAGGATGGGAAAGCCTTGCGGCGCTAGCACGACCGTGAGCAGCGGCGCGAACGGGTGCTTCAGATGCAGCACCAGCGTCGTGTCGTCACGCGCCTCCGCCTTGCGCACCACGTCGTAGCCGAAACGCGACTGCGGGTTGTTGCGCGGGTCGTTGATCGCATCGACGGACCAGGCGGCGTCGTGCGCGGTGAGCGGGACGCCGTCCGCGAACTTCAAGCCCGGACGCAGGTGGTACGTAATCGTCACGCCGTCCTTGGCGATCCCGCCGTTTTGCGGCGTCGGCACCTCGATCGCGGCGTCGCCGGCGAGCTGGCCGCGATCGTCGTACTTCACCATGTACTGGAACAGCAGCTCGCCCCATTGCGTGGACGACGTCCCGTTCTCCAGCGCCGGATTGAGCGATGCCGGCTCGCGTTGCTGGGCGATGACCAATCTGTCGCTCGGGCCGCCGGCGGCGGCATGCTGCGCCGCGGGCGCGCAGCCGCACCAGATGGCGAATGCGGCCAGGTACGCCGGGATGCGCGCGTTCACGCGCGTTGCTCCGGCGTTCGGCCCCGCTTCACCTACGCGAGCGGCGGCTCCGTGCCGTGTACGAATCGGCGAGTCGCTTCAGATATGCCGCATCGTCTTCAAAGATGCGCTGCGGCGTGACGCGATGCAGCTGCAGGGCCAGTCCCAGCCGCCGCGCTGCACGCCATTCGCCGCGATCCACGCGATCGCGGAACAGCTCCAGCGCTTCCGGATCCCGCGCCAGGGGGTTCATCGGCGCTTCCATTGCTCGTATCGTACCCGCGTGACGGACTGCACGAGGCCCCCAATTCTGGGGTTTTGTCGCTTCCTCGCTCTCGAATCGCGACGCGGATGTGCCGATGAACGTTAGACGGGTGGTTGCGAAAGGGAATTGATGGGGTCACTAGTGGCGTGCCCGTGCGGGCACGGGGTCGAGGAGCATAACCGCGGCGGCTGCCCCGGCACCGGGCGCGAGAGCTGCACCTGCAAACGCACGCCCCAGGCGGCGCTCGACGCCGCGGTCGCCGCCGTGCGCAGCACGTTCAACGAGGACCGCGAAGCGCGCGTTCGCCGGCTCTAAGCCGGCTCACTTCGAGCGCCGGCGCTTCGCCAGCCACACATCGAGGCGCGCCAACCCGGTGAGGATCGCGAAGGCGATGAGCAGCCCGCTCACGACCAGTAGCGGTTCCTCCCACCACGGCATGCCGCCGCAGATGTCGCAGTACCGTGACGCGATCATGTCAGCGCCTCAGATTGCGCTGCAAGCGCAGCGCGAGCGATGACCGCGCGTTCATGCGAAGCGCTCGAACGGCGAGACGTTCGGCTTCGGGGCGGTCGCCGGCATCGAGGGCCGCCAGTCCCATTCCCGCGACTGCGTCGGCACTTCCCGGATCGATCTCCGCGGCGCGGCCGAACGATGCGCGCGCTACGTCGGCGCGACGCCGCTGCAGTGCGAGCATCCCGGACTCGATGAGATATTTCGTGTTGAACGGGGC
>JAXDMA010000078.1:0-2817 GCA_034666305.1 Vulcanimicrobiota bacterium | reverse complement strand
CCACCGCTTGCCGAGCTCCTGCAGCGGCAGCTCGTTCGGAGCATCACCGTAGACCTTGTTGGTCGACGTGAAGATGAACACGGCTTGCGGGCAGTGCTTGCGCGCGGCCTCGAGCAGGCAGAGCGTGCCGTTCGCGTTCACGGTGAAATCCGTGTGCGGATCGCTTGCGGCCCAATCGTGCGACGGCTGGGCCGCCGCGTGGATCACCAGCGCAATGCGGCGTCCGTACCGGCCGAACAGGCCGTCCATCGCGGCTTGGTCGCGAATGTCGGCTGCGACGTGCGTGTATTGTTTGGGGAAGCGCGATTCGAGCGCCGTCCGGTTCCACTCCGTCGAAGCGTCGGCGCCGAAGAAGCGCTCGCGGAAATTATTGTCGACGCCGACGACCTCGTGATCGCGCTCCGCGAAATACGCTACCGCTTCGGAGCCGATGAGGCCGGCTGAGCCGGTGACGACGACAATGGGCATGACGTTCTGGAACTTCTCCTCACCGAGTGGGCTACGACCAAAGCGGGGCGACCAAGCGCTCGTTGGCCCGAATCCAACGAAAGATCGCCGCAAGAGTCTCGCGCGGCGTCTGCCGCGGACGCCAGCTCACGTCTGCCGTCACCCGACTATTGTCCGTGATATAGACGCGGACGTCGGCGGGTCTGTTCTCCGCAACGCGGCCGATTTCCACCCGATTTCCTGTGATCTCTTCGCACAGCGCGGTCGTTTCCAAAAGCGACAGACTCGACGCCGCTCCCCCTCCGACGTTATACAGGCGATGCGGCAGCCGGTCGATCATGTCGATCTGGGTCATGATGAGGTCCGCCAATTCGTCGACCGCGACGAAGTCGCGCACCTGTTTGCCGGTGCCGCCGTAGCCGATGTAATTCAGCGGTCGCTTGAAGTAATGATGGCCCATCCAGAGGGCGAACACGCCTTGGTCGACCTTGCCCATCTGCCACGGCCCCGTGATCACGCCGCAGCGGTCGATCACGTATCGCAGGCCGTACATGTCGGCATACTCGACGAGCAGATGTTCGGCGGCGAGCTTCGTCGCGCCGTAGAGCGAGCGCACGCCGTCGAGCGGGAAATTCTCGGCGACTCCGGCGGGGCCGGCGCCCGCCATCGATTGCTCCGGCGCGATCTCGAACCGCGTGTCCGCTTCGGTCACCGCGATCGCTTCGAGCGCGGCAATCGGATACACGCGGCTCGTCGAAAGAAAGATCACGTCCGCGCCGTCGCGCCGCGCGACGTCGAAAAGGTTGATCGAGCCGACGAGGTTGGTGTCGACGACGTACGCGGGTCCGCCGGAATACGCGGCGAGGACCGCCGGTTCGGCCGAGCAGTCGACGATCAATCCGAAGCGCACGCCGAATGCGAGGTCGTCGGCGCGACGAACGTCGGCGTGCACGAATTCGATTCGAGCCTCGGCGAACCGAGGAAGATTCCATTCCGAACCGCGCCGCTTGAGGTTGTCGGCGACGACGATCCGAGCATCCGGGAATTGCGACCGAAGCCGGAAGGCGAGGCTGGAACCGACGAAGCCGGCGCCGCCCGCGACGAGGATGGCAGAGTACAAACCGTATGTCGGTAAGCTGCCGCACGCAGCTTTTCCTTCAACGGAGGGCCGCATCGCGTCGCACCGAACCGGCGGGCGTGATCGAAGCGTCTCGAACGCGTGCCGGTGATGCCCCGGGCCCGCCGCCGCGTCACCCTCTCGCACCGTTCGGCGTGGTGTTCGGCGCGTTCGTCGCGATCGCATGGGGACTGTTCTTGCTCCGCGCTCCGGCGCCGGGCGGTCCGGGACTGGATCAGTCCTGGCGCATCGGGCTGACGCTCGCGACCAAAGCACATCTCGTGTTCGGCCGCGACGTCGTCTTCACGTTCGGCCCGCTCGGGTACGTGCTGCAGGCGGTTCCGGATCGAACGCTCGCTCTGTCCACGCTGCTGTGGACGTTGCTTCTGATCGCCGTCGGCGTCGCCGGCGCGTGGAGCGCATTGCGCGCACGCGCGACCGGACTGCACAAGACCATGTTCGTCGTCGCGCTGCTCGTGCTCGGTACGATCGAATCGATCGATTACGTCGCGTTCGCCGGGGTTCTCGCGCTGCTCGTGCGCGCCGGCCGTGCGCCGCGCGCCGGATTACCCATCGGCATCATCGTCGGCGTCGTGGCGACGTTCGGACTCCTGTCGAAATTCACGCTGGGTATCGACGTGATCGCCGCCGCCGCCGCCGTCTGGATCGTCCTTGCGCTGCGCAAACCGCGACGGCGGCGATTCGCCGCGGTGTACGCGGGGCTCGCCGCGACCGCGATCGTCATCGCCGGGATCGGTTGGACGTTTCATTTCGCGCCCGGACCCATCATTGCGTATCTCGGCGGGGTGGCGGAGATCTCGAGCGGCTATTCGTCCGCAATGGCGCTTCCCGGTCCCAGGATCGAGATTGCGGCGGCGTTCCTCGTCGCGGCTGCGATCCTCGCCGTGGGCGTTCTCGCTGCGCGCGAACGCAAGCCCGAACTCTTGGCGCTGGCGGTCGTCGGACTTTTCTTTCCCTGGAAACACGGTTTCGTGCGCCAGGACGGGCACGTGATCGCGTACTTCGCGTGCGCTGCGGTGCTGGCCGCGCTGCTGGGTTTGGTGGTGCGGCGGCGCAGCGCGGTGCGGTTGGCCGGCATCGCGGCCGCCGTCGCGTTGTTCGCGGTCGCGTGGTCGATCTACCGCGAAATCCCGAACGCGGTGGCGCTGTTCGAGGACGTCGGGCGAATCACGCGCGGCGCGGAATGGCTGTCAACGCCGCTCGAGACGGCACGCCGCGGCGAAGAAGCGACG
>JAXDMA010000077.1:0-23213 GCA_034666305.1 Vulcanimicrobiota bacterium | reverse complement strand
TCGAGCCGCATCGCGGACGACGTGAAGATCGGCCCGTTCGCGCACCTGCGCGGCGATTCGCGGCTCGGCGACGGGGTGCGCATCGGCAACTTCGTCGAGCTCAAGAAAGCCGACCTCGCCGAAGGCGTCAAAGCCAACCATCTCGCGTACTTGGGCGATACGACGGTCGGCCCGCGCTCGAACATCGGCGCGGGCACGATCACGGCGAACTTTGACGGCGTGCGCAAGAATCGTACGAAGGTCGGCGCCGACGTGAAGGTGGGCTCGAACAGCGTGCTCGTCGCGCCCGTGACGCTCGGCGACGGCGCGATCACCGGCGCGGGCGCGGTCGTGATCCGCGACGTCCCGGCCGGTGACAAGGTGGCCGGCGTCCCGGCCCGCCCGATCGCGAAAAAGCCCTAGTCGTCCCCGTCCGGCGCGACGTGCGACGGCGCGCGCAAGGACGCCGCGCGCAACGCGGACGCCGCTAACCGCACGCCGGTGAGCGGCTTCACGGTTTGCGAGTAGTCGAACATGTCGTGGGGCGCCGTCGCCGTCACGTCGCGCTGGCCAAGCGTTCCGAGGCCAAACGTGTCCTCGATGTAGCGGGTGAGGCTCGCCGTCTCGTACGTCACGTGCGACACGTAACCGTGTTTTGCAAACGGCGAGATGGCGATGAGCGGGACGCGGAAGCCAGGACCGTTCGCGTCGATGCGGGTCGGGGCGACATGATCGTACCAGCCACCCCAGTCGTCCCACGTGACGAAGATCGCGGTGTCCTTCCAGTACGCACTGGCTCCGACCGCGGAGACGATCGACGCTACCCACGCCGGGCCGGTCGTCGACGGAAACCGCGCGTGATCGGAGTTGTACGCGTCCGGCGTGACGATCGAGACGTTGCGCAGCGTGCTATGCGCGATGTCGGCAAGAATGGTGGTTTCCGGCGAGATCTGGTCTTGCGTCCAGTCGGGACCGTAGCGGATATGCCGGACGGCGTCGTACGGGCTCCACAGCGCCCCGCCCGGGTCGCCGGAGTTCATGTCGGCGATCGCCGGCGCGTAATACGCCCACGACTTTCCGGCATTGTCGAGCAGATCGCCGATCGTTTGATAGTCGAAGCACGGCGCGATGTCCGGCGCCGCGTGCAGGACGCCGTCGGTGCCCATGAGCGTGACACCGGTCGTCGGCGCGTCGCAGCCCCACGGCAGCGTGCTCGGATTGTTGACGACGTTAGCGCTTTGCGCGGCGATGAGGTATTGGTGCGACACGTAGCTGTTGCTGTTGTTCGACACGAACGTGCGGTCGGAGAGCGAGTACGCCGATGCCAGGTCGAAGTACGGCTGCACCTCGGCTCTGGGAACGTAGGAGTAGACCAGATTCTTCTCGGTTGTCGGGAAGCCCGCGACCTTGTCGAATCCGTCCATCTTGCCACCGTCGAGGCTCGCCGTGTATTCGGCGAAGCCATGATTCGGATCGTTTCCATGCGCCAGCGAGACCGGTCGCAGCGGGATCGTCGACCCGTCGGAGGTCTTTCCGGACGCGACTGTGTCCGCGCCGGGGAAGCCTTGGAACAGGTTGTCGAACGAACGGTTTTCCTGAACGATGATGATGACGTGCTTGATCACGTCCCGCGACTGTTTCGACGCAGGCGCCTGGTTCACGGGCGGGATCACGGCGGACGTCGTGCCGCCGCCGCCGCCGCAGCCGGTGAGAGCAAGGGTAAAAAACGCGGTCCATACGCGTGCGCGGAAGCCCATGCATTTGTCTTCGACCGAAATCGCGCCGTTCTACATTTGTACAGCCCAAATTCAGGGACCGCTAATATCGTGCGCGCGACGGCCGATAACGGCTGGGGCTGAGCGGTTCGGCCCTAGTCGTCGGGTGGCGGACCGATGTCGTTCGGTTGGAGGTGGCGGAAGCTTTCGACCGAGCGGTGCCGCGCCGCGACCGTCGTGTACGCGCGTGGCGGCGCGGTCAAATCCAGCACGTCGGCGATCGATTGCGACGTCGCGTCCGTTCCGCCGAGCGAGCCTAGCCCGTACGTCTCCTCGATGAAGCGAAGGATGCTGCCGAACTCGTACGTCGTGTGGCTCACGTAACCGGATCTTGCGTACGGTGAGGCGACGATCAGCGGGACGCGAAAGCCCATCCCCATGCGATCGCGATGCGGCGGCTTGACGTGATCGTAAAACCCGCCCCAGTCATCCCACGTGACGATGAGCACGGTGTCTTTCCAATACGGGCTGGCGCCGAGCGTGTTGGCGATCGCCGCGACCCAGTCGGGGCCGCTGCCGTCGGACATGCTGGCATGATCGCTCTCGCGAAAGTTCGGTACGACGTACGATACCTGCGGCAGGCGGTTTTGTTTGATGTCGTCGAGGATCGTGTTCTCCGGGCTCACGACGTGCGACCAGTCCGAGCCGTAACGAATGTGTTTGATCGCATCGTAGGCCGACCAGATGTCGCCGGTTCGCGTGTTGATCTGCGGTGCGTAGTACGCCCAGGACACGTTGTGGCTGTCGAGCTGATCTGCGATCGTGGGCGGGTCGATGCACGGTGAGAGCGGGGACTGCAGCTTCGGCGTCGTCGGGCCTGCCGGATCGTCGACGGCGCCCGGATCGTCGTCGGCGAGGCGATCCGTCAGCCCGGAGGCACCGTCGCAGCCCCACACGCTGGCCGGCGGGTTCTCCGACATGTTCAGCGACGTGCCGGCGATCAGGTAGAGGTGCGCCGGATAGCTCGGGCCCGAGTTGCTCTGGAACATGCGGTCGCCGAACGTGAACTGGCGCGCGAGATCGCGGTACGGCTTCGTCTGGTCCGCCGGAACGTACGATAGACCGTCGGTCGCCGTCGAGGAGCCGGTGAACGTGCTCGACGCGGGCGTGTCGAAGCCGTCGAGCTTGCCGTGATCGTACTGCTTGAGAAAATAGGCGTGGCTGTGCTCGACGTCGACGCCGTCCTGCAGCCGGACCGGTCGCAACGTGACGATGCCGTGCGTGGCCGTCGGCGCCGTGGAGACGGTGTCGGCGCCCGGAAATCCGCCGAAGAGGTTGTCGACGCTGCGATTCTCCTGAATGACCACGACGACGTGCCCGATCTTCGCGGGCGCGAGTCCCCCGGTCGTGATGGTCACCGGAACCACGGCCGTGCCCGCCGTGCCGCCGCCGCCCCCGCAACCGGCGAGCATGGCTACGAGCGCGAGCGCGAGGCGTCGTGCGGGCGTCGGTTTCACGCGCCGGTCGTTCCCTGATCTTTTCACAGCCCCCGCTCCTTGAGGTAACACCTCGGTAAGGAGGTCGTACCCCCGGCAGGCGAGCAGCGGGCCTGTCTGATCGGGGAGGAAACGCCGGGCGCCGGGCCGTCTCTTCTGGTCCAATGGACCAGCATCCGCGCGACTTCGTCGGTTACGGTGCGACGCCGCCGGATCCGAAGTGGCCCAACGGCGCGCGGCTCGCGGTGCAAATCGTGATGAACTACGAGGAAGGCTCCGAGTACGCGCTCGGCGACGGCGACGCGACGTCGGAGACCTACCTTACCGAGGTCCCCGGGGCGACGCTCGGGCCCGGCAAGCGCGACCTGATCGTCGAATCGGTCTACGAGTACGGCAGCAGAGCTGGGTTCTGGCGGCTGATGCGGTTGTTCGCCGAGCGGAACATCCCGATCACCGTGTTCGGCGCGGCGCTCGCCCTCGAACGCAATCCCGCCGCGGCGGCGGCCATCGCCGCAGCCGGATACGAAGTGTGCTCGCACGGCTGGCGCTGGATCGGCTTTCAGGACATGCCCGAGGACGAGGAGCGCGCGCAAATGAGGCGCGCTGTGGCGTCGATCGAACGCACCACGGGCACGCGTCCGTACGGATGGTACTGCCGCTACGCGCCTTCGCTCAACACGCGCCGGCTGGTGGTCGAGGAAGGCGGGTTCTTGTACGACTCCGATGCGTACGACGACGACCTGCCGCATTGGACGCGCGTCGGCGGCAAGCCGCACCTGGTGATTCCGTACACGCTCGACAACAACGACATGAAGTTCTCCGTCGCCCCCGGGTTCACGTCGGGCGACGGGTTCTTCCAGTACCTCAAGGACGCGTTCGACGTGCTGTACCGCGAAGGGAAAACCGCTCCGAAGATGATGTCCGTCGGCTTGCACACGCGTTTAGCCGGACGGCCCGGACGCGCCGCGGCGCTCGAGCGCTTCCTCGACTATCTGGTCGCGCACGAAGACGTGTGGATCTGCCGCCGCATCGACATCGCGCGGCACTGGATCGCGACGCACCCGGCGCAAGCATGACGATGCCGGATGCGTTTCGGCTGCCCAAAGCCGAGTTACACGTGCACGTCGAAGGAACGTTCGAGCCGGAGCTGATCTTTGCGCTGGCCGAGCGCAACGGCGTCGCGTTGCCGTATGCGTCGATCGATGCGTTGCGCCGCGCGTACGAGTTCACCGACTTGCAGTCGTTCCTGGACTTGTACTACGCCGCGATGGCCGTGCTGCGCACCGAGCAAGATTTCGCCGAGCTCGCTCACGCGTACTTCGCGCGCGCGCGAACCCAAGGCGTCGTGCACGCGGAGCTGTTCTTCGACCCGCAGGCGCATACCGCGCGCGGCGTCGCGTTCCACACGGTGATCGACGGCCTGTGGTCGGCGGTGCGCGATAGCGAACAGCGCTACGGCATTACCTCGAAGCTGATTATGTGCTTCTTGCGCGATCTCAGCGCCGAGTCCGCCTTCGCGACGCTCGAGCAGGCGCTGCCGTACGGCGACCGCATCGTGGCTGTCGGGCTCGACTCGGCGGAGGTCGGTCATCCGCCCGCAAAGTTCCAGCGCGTCTTCGAGCGCGCGCTCGCCGAAGGCTGGAAGACCGTCGCACATGCCGGCGAGGAAGGTCCGCCGGCGTACGTGTGGGAGGCGCTCGACTTGTTGCGCGTGTCGCGCGTCGATCACGGCGTGCGCAGCATGGAGGATCCGGCGCTGGTCGCCCGCCTCCGCGACGAGCGCGTGCCGCTCACGGTGTGCCCGCTCTCGAACGTGAAGCTGCGTGTCGTCGACACGCTGCGCGACCACAACCTCGGCGCGATGCTCGATGCCGGGCTCGTCGCGACGGTGAACTCCGACGACCCGGCATATTTCGGCGGGTACGCCGGCGACAATCTTGCCGCCGTCGCGCAAGCGCTGGAGTTACCGCCGAGCGCGCTCGTCACGCTGGCGCGCAACAGTTTCGAAGCGTCGTTTCTCGACACGCGAACGCGCAACGCGTACCTCGCGCGCGTCGACGCGGCGGTACGCCGATGACGCTGATCGAGCGGCTCGCGTCCCTGGCGACGCTCGGCGCAACCGCGGACGGCATCGATCGCGCGCTGTTCACCGCCGCGGAGCGCGCCGCGCGCGAGCAATTCGTGCGGTGGGCGCGCGAGGGCGGTTTGTCGATCGAACAGGACGGCGTGGGCAACGTATTCGCGCGGCTCGATGGACTCGAGCCCGGACCGCCCGTGCAGTGCGGGTCTCATCTCGACACGGTGAAAGACGGCGGAGCGTACGACGGTGCGTATGGTGTGATCGGTGGGCTCGAAGCGTTGCGCCGCATCGCTTCGTCGGGCGAGAAGCCGCGCCGCGCGCTCGAAGTCGTCGCGTGGGCCGGCGAAGAAGGAAGCCGTTTCCCGCTGGGATGTTTGGGCAGTGCCGTGTATGCGGGCCTGACGCCGTTCGACGACGTGGCGGCGCTCGTGGCCGACGACGGCGAAACGTTCGCGTCGGCGCTGCGCGGGCCGAACGGTCTGCTTGACGGCGTCCCGGTACGCGCCGGCTTCCCGCCGCCCGTAGCGTACGTCGAGCTGCACATCGAACAAGGCCCGGTGATGGAGCGCGCGGGTGCGCGGCTCGGAATCGTCAGCGCCATCGCGGGGCAGCGGCGTTTCGCCGTGGTCGTCGAGGGCGTCGCCGGACACGCGGGCACGGTGCCGATGACCGGACGCGCGGACGCCTTGTGCGCGGCGAGCGAGATCGTCCTGGCGGTCGAGCGCGTCGCGCGCGAAATGAGCGACACCGTCGCGACGGTCGGGCGTTTGGTGGTCGAGCCGAACCAGACGAACATCGTGCCCGGACGCGTGACGTTTCGAATCGATCTGCGCTCCGTCGACGATGCGTTCATCGATGCGGCAGACCGCGAGATTCGCGCACACTCCGTCAGGATCGCGGCGCGGCGCGGCGCGGCGGTGACGATCGAGACGATCGAGCGGCGCGCGACGGTGCCGATGGAGACGCGCATGCGATCGCTCGTGCGCACGGCGTGCGCGGCGCTCGATCCGAACGCGATCGCGCTGGCGAGCGGCGCCGGGCACGATGCGATGTGCGTGGCGCACGTCGCGCCCACGGCGATGATCTTCGTGCCGAGCATCGGCGGACGCAGCCACGTCGGCGACGAGCGCACCGCGCCGGCCGACCTCGATCTGGGCGCCGACGCGCTCGCCGCGGTGCTGCTCGGCGCGGCTGCCGCGGCGACAGGAAACGAGTGGGCCGCGCCGTAGGCTTCGACGAGCAAGAGAAGCGGAAATCAAACGGGGTAAACACGCATGTCAGTTGAGGGAATCGACATCTCCGACTATCAAACAGTCGGTTCGTTTCATGCCGTCCAAGCCGCCGGCATCGGTTTCGTCGTCGCGAAGGCGACGCAGGGCGTCGACAACGTTCAGGCGACGTTCAGCGATTCAATGACCCGCGTGCGATCGACCAACATGGTGTTCGGCGCGTACCACTTCCTGTCGTGGCAGTCCGACCCGGTGGCGCAAGCGCAGCACTTCCTTTCGGTGTACCGGCCGCAGAACGGCGACATGCCGCCCATGCTGGACTGCGAAGCCTTCACGGTCGGCGCGTCGACGGCGACGGCGATGATCGCGAAATTTTTGCAGACGGTCGAACCGCATTTGGGCGGAGCGAAGATGCTGCTCTACACCTATTATGCGGCCATCCAGTCACAAGCGTTCGCGACCGACGACTTCGCCGGGCATCCGCTGTGGATTGCCGAGTACAACAGCGACGCGCTGCCGTCGATTCCGCAAACCTGGAAAACCGCGACGATCTGGCAGTACAGCAGCAGCAACGCGGTGGCGAGCATCCCCGGCTCCGTCGACGGCGATCGCTTCATGGGGTCGGCGGCCGACCTGGCTGCGTTCCGCTTGAAAGGCATCGCCTGATTCATGCTGTTCTTCATTTGCGGGTCCGCGCTGCGCGGCCAGCCTGATCACGGCAACCTCGGCGATGCGAAATTCGTGCGGGAAGCGACGACCCGGCCGATCTACCGGCTGCATTCCGTCGAAGACCAGCATCCGGGAATCTACGAGGTCGCGGAAGGCGGCGTCGCGATCGCGGGCGAGGTGTACGAGCTCACCGACGCGCAGCACGCCCACTTGATCTCGACCGAACCGCCCAATCTGTACGAGGCGCCGGTGCAGATGGACGACGGCACCACCGTGAACGCGATGATCTACCCGCGCGAGCTCATCGAACAGCGGGGCTACGCGGACATCTCGCACCACGGCGGCTGGGCCGCGTTCAAAGCGTCGGGACGCTAACTTCCGCGGTACGTCGTGTAGCTCCAGGAGGACAACAGGAGCGGCACGTGATAGCGCGCGCCGTCGCCGATGACGAAACGTACCGGGATCTCGTCGAAAAACGACGCGACGCCGTCGCGCGCGAAATAGTCCATCACGGCGAACACCAGCTCGTAGTGGCCGGGCGCGAGCCCGGTCCCCAGCGGCGCGTCGGTGCGGCCGTCGGCGTTGGTCACCGCGACCGCGACCAGCTTGCGTTCGAGGCCGTCGAGCGTGAACAATCCGACGGAAATGCCCGCGGCCGGCGTGCCGCGTGCGGTGTCGAGCACGTGCGTCGTCAGCGTCGCTGCCATCAGATCTTTGCTCCCGTCTTGATCCAGTCTCCGAGCGTGGCTCGTTCCGCGTTCGTCATGTGCGTGAGGTTGCCCAGCGGCATCGCGTGCGAGGCGACCGCCGCGGTGTAGATGCGTTGCGCGTTCGCGTGAACGGCGAACGGCGTGTCGAGCAAGACGCCCGCCGGCGCCGCCGTAAACCCCGGCTGCTTCGGGTGTGCGGCGTGGCACACCACGCAGCGCTTCGCGACGATGGGTGCGATGTCGGCGTACTCCGCGGGCCTGACCGTCACCGTGACGATCGGCGGCTCGACGATGTCCGCGCGCACCACGAGGCCGGCCGCGACCAGCAGCAATACAGCGGTAACGGGATAGCCGATCACGTAGCGGCGCTTGTGCGACACGACGAAGAACCGCCGAACGAGCACTCCGGCGGCGCTGATGCACGCGAGAACGATCCAGCCCCGCGTACTTCCGTACGTCATCGGATAGTGGTTGCTGATCATGATGAACAGCACCGGAAGCGTCAGATACGTGTTGTGCACCGAGCGTGTCTTGCCGAGCTGACCCGGGCGCGGATCGGGCTGCTGCCCCGCGCGAATCTGCGCGAGCATGCGGCGCTGTCCGGGGATGATGACGTGGGCGACGTTCGCCACCATGATCGTTCCGATGATCGAACCCATGTGGATGTAGGCAGCGCGCCCGCCGAAGATGTGGAACAGCCCCCAATCCGCGAACAGCAAGAACGCCCCGACCGCCGTCCACAAGAGCGCGGGGCGTCCCTCGAAGACGCGGCATATCAGGTCGTAGACCACGTAACCGCCGATTAGCGTTCCAATGCTGATCGCGATCGCGACGGGCGGCGTGATGTCGAGCACCGACTTGTCGATGAGAAACGTGGAAGCGCCGGCCCAATAGACGATCGCGAGCATCAGCATGCCCGTGATCCACGTGGAATACGCCTCCCACTTGAACCAATGCAGGTTCTCGGTGAGGGGTTCACCCCGTGGACCGGTCGGGTACTTCTGGTTGTGGTAGAACCCGCCGCCGTGGACGGCCCACAGCTCGCCCGACATCCCGCGCCGCACGTCGTCCGGGTTTTCCGGCGCGGTGAGGCTGTCGTCGAGCCACACGAAGTAGAACGACGCGCCGATCCACGAGATCCCGGCGATCAGATGCGCCCAGCGCGCGAGCAGGTTGAGCCAGTCGAGAACGTACGGCGAGATCATGCGGTCACGGCGTCTTCGAGGCGCAGCCGCGCGATCTTCGCGATCTCGCCGAGCGCCGTCGCCATTTCGGCCGCACGATCGTTTGCGGCGCGCCGCTCGAGCGCCGCGAGGATCGACGCCTGATCGTGCTCGCGCGCGCAGATCACGAACGGAAAGCCGAACCTTGCGCGATAGGCCGAGTTTGCCGCCTCGAAGCGCGCGAGCTCCTCGGCGCTGAGGCGGTGGAGTCCGGCTGCGGCCTGCTCGCCGCGTGAGGCCGCCGTCAGCCGTCCTTCGCGCGCGACGCGGCCAGCGAGATCGGGGTGCGCGCTGATCAATGCGACCTGCTGTGCGCCCGTGGCGCTCGCGACGACGCTCGTCAGCGCCGAGTGCAGGCCGTCGAGGTCTGCGAACGGCCGCTGCAGCCAGGCCGCTTCGGCGATCCACGGTGAGTGCTCGAAAGCGAATCCGACCCCCGCGACGAACGTGGCGCGATCCGCTGCGTTCAACGCGGCGATGCTCGTCATCGCGGGACTGGTTCGATTCGCACGCTGCTTCTCCGTCACGCGACGCTCGTCGCGACGTTCGACGACGCCGGCCGGGAGATCGCCGACGGCGCGGTGCTGCTGCGCGACAACGTCGTCGAGGCCGTCGGTCCCACGGCAGAACTCACCGCGCAGGCTGACGAGGTGGTCGATGCGCGCGGCCTCGTGCTGTTGCCGGGCCTCATCTGCACGCACCACCACTTCTACCAGACCCTGACCCGCAATCTGCCGCAAGCGCAGGACGCGGAGCTGTTCGACTGGCTCGTCGCGCACTACCCGATCTGGGCGCGGCTGACGCCCGAAGCGGTCCGCGCGAGCACGGCCACGGCGATCGCAGAGCTGCTGCTTTCCGGCTGCACGACGGCGGCGGATCACGGATACATCTGGCCCAACGGCGCGCGCGTCGACGACCAGATCGCGGTCGCTCGCGAGATGGGCTTGCGCTTCCATGCCTCGCGCGGCTCGATGTCGCGCGGCCGCTCGCAGGGCGGGCTGCCGCCCGACGAGGCGGTCGAGGACGAAGACGCGATCCTGCGTGACAGCGAGCGCGTCATTCGCGAGCATCACGATCCGTCGCGCTACGCGATGACGCGCATCGTGATCGCGCCGTGCTCGCCGTTCTCGGTCACGCCGGAGCTGATGCGCGCAAGCGCCGAGCTGGCGCGCAAACACGAGCACGTGCACTTGCACACGCACCTGTGCGAAACGGTCGATGAAGAGAAATATTGCGTCGAGCAGTACGGTAAGCGTCCCGTCGAGCTCGCGGAGTCGCTGGGTTGGAGCGGCTCCGACGTATGGTTCGCGCACGCGATCCACATGGCGCGCGAGGAGTTCGTGCGCTTAGGCCGCACGCGCACGGGCGTCGCGCATTGCCCGACGTCCAACATGCGGCTCGGCTCGGGCATCGCACCGGTGCTCGCGCAGCGCGACGCCGGGATGCGCGTGGGCCTCGGCGTCGACGGCTCCGCATCGAACGACGGCTCGCACATGCTCGACGAAGCACGTCACGCGATGCTGTTGCAGCGCGTCGCGCACGGCGCATCTGCAATGACGGCCCGCGAAGCGCTGCGTCTCGCGACGCGCGGCGGGGCGGAGGTACTCGGCCGCGACGACATCGGCGCGCTCGCACCCGGCATGGCGGGCGACGTGATCGGCGTGCGCGTCGACGGCCTTGCGACTGCGGGCGGCAGCATCCACGATCCGCTAGCGTCGGTAATCTTCTGCCGAGTCGCGAACGTGGACCTCAACATCGTGAACGGCGCCGTCCGCGTACACGACGGCCGCCTGGTCGACGTGGATGTCCCGGCAGTGATCGAACGCCACGAACGCGCAGCCCACGCCCTTATGGGTTGATCGCGATAGGTCCCTAGAGCAACTTCCGCAGGGCGTCCGGTGCGATGCCCGCATCGTCGAGAATTGCCGCGAGCGTCCCAGCCGGTAGCGCACGTCCAGCATGAATGGGAACGCTGGTGAGGACAACTCCACGTCGGAGACGTACGTGCGAGCCGCGCTGACGGGAAATCGTCCAACCGACACGCTGAAGCGCGCGAACTAACCGGTCGCCGCTGACGACCGGTAGACGTTGAGCCATCGAGCTGCTAGGCCGCGGGTAGGGTGATCGTTACGGTTTCGACGAGCAGCGTATCGACGTCGCTCGGGGGGACGGGCTCGCCGCGCTCCTTGCGGTCCTCGATCTCCAGCTCGATAACCTCGCGCGCATGCGCCAGAGCTTCAGCGACGGTGCCGCCCCAAGTGTGCGCTGTGGGAAATGCCGGAACGATGACATTGTACGCGGATTTGTCAGGCTCAGGCTCGAGGATCACCCGGTACACGAGGTCCATGCGGTCGGTTTCGGCATAGGGAAAAGCGTTCATGCCTGGTGATCCCACCTTGAAACTCGTCCGGCTAGGGCAGCGCGATTCTCGCTTGGCGATTTTGTCCGAAAGGAACCGACTTCAGTCGACGATAGTCGCTAGAGCGGAGTAGTGACCAGCGACTCTGCCGTTGCCGTCGTGCGTTCGCGGGCTGCCGTTATTGCTGCGAGGATGCGTTCGGGGGTCATCGGGAGATCGTTCAGCCACGCGCCCGTTGCGTCGTAGATCGCTGCCGCTACCGCTGGTGCGAACGGGACCAGCGGCATCTCCGCCATGCCGCGTGCGCCGTACGGGCCGTTCGGGTCGGCGAGCTCCAGGATCACCGGCGTGATTTCCGTCGGCATGTCGAGCGTCGTCGGGAGCAAGTACGTGCTGAAGTACGGCGTCACGACCTTGCCGTCACGCACGATAAAGTTTTCGGTGAGCGCGTAGCCTACCGCTTGCGCGAGGCAGCCTTCGATTTGGCCTTCAACCTGCTGGCGATTGATCGCGCGGCCCACGTCGTGCACGCTGATGATCTTGAGCACGCGCGTGACGCCCGTCGCGACGTCGACTTCGACCTCGACGGCCTGCGCGACGTAGCCGTAGCAGTAGTTCGGCCTCCCGGCGCCCGTCTCGAGATCGAGCGGCGTCGTGGCCGGCGGCCGGTATTGCACCGTCGCTTCCGGCGCTTCGCCCCGCTCGCCCGCCGCAAGCGCCGCGATCGCCGCATCGTACACCGCACGACCACCCATGAGCGTCATGCGCGACGCCGACGCGGAGCCCGCATTCGGCGTGTGCGCGGAGTCGTCGGTGACGATCGACACGGCGTCGAGCGGCAGCGCGAGCGCCTCGGCGGCGATCTGCCGCAGGATCAGGTGCACGCCTTGGCCGACGTCGGCGGCGCCGATGCGCACGACCGCTCGCGCGGTGCCTTCCCGCGCGTACAGCTCGACGGTCGCCGTCGACTGCTCGGGAAAACCGAACGAGTAGCCGACGTTCTTGATCCCGCTCGCGATCCCGACGCCGCGCCGCACCGTGCCGGTAAGATCGCGCTGCGCGCGCGGGGTGAAGCGCGTGCGCGCCTCGGCGGCGCATCGTTCGAGGACCGCGCCGGCGCTCACGCCGGCGGGCAGCACGTTGCCCGTCGCCTCCGTGTCGCCTTCGCGGTAGAGGTTCTTGCGGCGAATGTCCGCCGGGTCGATCTCGAGCGCGTGCGCGATCCGCGCGATCATCGATTCCGCCGCCCAATGTGCCTGCGGTGCGCCGAAGCCGCGGAACGCGCCGCTCGGGACGTTGTTCGTATACACGACGATCCCGTCGGTCGACACGTTCGGGATGCGGTACGGACCTTGCGCGAAGATCGTCGCGCACTTGAGCACCTCGACGCTGGTCGACGCATACGCGCCGCCGTCGGCGACCGTGCGCGTCTCGACCGCGACGATCGTTCCGTCGCGCTTCGCGCCCCACTTCGTGGTGATGTGGAACGGGTGGCGCTTGTGGTGACCGACGATCGACTCCTCGCGGCTCCACACGATCGCCGTGGGCCGCTTGAGCCGGAACGTCGCGAGCGCGAGCAGCGCCTGCACCGAGAGGTCCTCGCGGCCGCCGAATGCGCCGCCGATCTTCGCGTAGCGGATCGATACCGCGTGCTCGTCGAGCTGGAGCATCGCGGCGATCTGGCGCAGGTCCTCGTGCAGCCACTGGCCGGCCGTCTCGACGACGAGCGTCTCACCCTCGTAGTACGCGATGCCCGCGTCGGGCTGCAAGTACGCGTGTTCTTGCCACGACGTCGTGAACGTCGCGCTGAGCACCACGTCGGCGGCGGCGAACGCGCTCTCGACGTCGCCTTTGCGAATTTTCTGGTGCAACAGCACGTTCGTGCCGCGCGCGGGGTGGACCAGCTCCGCCGCCGGTTCGAGCGCGCTCAGCGCATCCCCGACCACCGGCAAATCGGTGTACTCCACCTCGACGAGCGCCGCGCCGCGCGAAGCCGACTCGGGATCGTCGGCGACGACGAGCGCCACGCGGTCGCCGGTGTAGCGCACGCGCTCGCTGCACAGCACTTCCTGATCGGCGTCGATCAAGCCGTAGTGGTTGTGCGGGACGTCGGCGGCGGTCAGCACCGCGACCACGCCGGGCACCGCGAGCGCGCGTGACGTGTCGATGCGATCGATCACGGCATGCGCGTGATGCGCGAACACGGCCTTGCAATGCAGCATGTCGCCGCGCACGAGATCGGCGGGGTAGCGGGCGGCGCCCGTCACTTTTCCGTGCGCGTCGGGGCGAGCGACGGGCGCGCCGATCAGGCTCACGCGCGCACCGCTTCCGGCTGCCGCTCGCGCGCGTGCAGCTCGAGCGCAGCCCGTTGTTGCGCGTCGAGGATCTTGCGGTAGCCCGTGCAGCGGCAGATGTTTCCGCTGATCGCGATTTGATGCTCGTCGAGCGACGGCGCGCGGCGCTCCCCGCGGGCGCCGCATTCGTCGAGCAGCTTGGCACCCGCCATGATCATGCCGGGGATGCAGAAGCCGCATTGCACGGCGCCGCAGTCGATATACGCCTGCTGCAACGGATGCAGCGTGTCGCCGTCGGCCAGCCCTTCGATCGTGACGATCTCCGCGCCGTGCGCCTGCGACGCGGGTACCAGACACGACATGACCGCCGCACCGTCGAGCCAGACGGTGCACGCACCGCACTCGCCCTCCGCACAGCCCTCTTTCGTGCCGGTCAGTCCCGTGTGCTCGCGCAGTGCGTTCAGCAGGGTCTTGCGCTCCGCACGATGCAGCGCGCACGCCCGGCCGTTCACCGTCGTTTCGATCGTGCCGTCGAATGCGCGCGCCGGACGCTCCGGCGCCGGCGTCTCCAGCAGCACGGGCACGTCCGGGAACCCGTCGGCTTCGCGTCCGTCCGCGACGCGTTCGAGCGCACGCGCGACCAGCGCGGCGAGCGTCGTGCGGCGATAGCCCGCGGAACCGCGCACGTCGTCGATCGGCGCGGCGTCGTCGCAGGCGACGCGGCCGGCTTGCGCGCACGTCGCGGGGTCGAGGCGCTTGCCGATCAGATAGCCCTCCGCGGCGACAGCGCGCACGACCGTCGGCGCCAGACAGCCAAGCGCGATCCGCGCATCGGTGACGACGCCGTCCGCGTCCAGCGCGGCGACGAGCGCGATGTCGATCACGGAGATCGCTTGCGCGCGCCGCAGTCCGAGTTTGAGAAAGATCCCGCGCCGGCTGCTGTCGAGCGCACGGAAACGGATCTCGCGCACGAGCTCGTCCGGGCGCAGCTGCGTCGTGCGGAAGCCCGTGTAGAACTCCGCGAGCGGCAGCGTTCGCTCGCCCCCGCTCGATGCGAGCACGATCTCCGCGTCGAGCGCGATCAGCGGCGCGATGGTGTCGTTGGCGGGGGACGCGGTGACGACGTTTCCGGCGATCGTCCCGCGCGTACGGATCTGCGGCGCGCCGACCTCGGCGCAGGCTTGCGCCAGCGGCAGCATCGCGGCGCGGGCGAACGGCGCGGCGAGCACGTCGTTGTGGGTCGCGAGGCCGCCGAGCGCGATGACGTCGCCCTGGCGGCGGACGTACTTCAGCTCGCGCAGCGCGGAGACGTCGATCAGCGTCGAGGTGGGCCTTACGCCCCGCTGCAGCTCGACCAGCACGTCGGTGCCGCCGGCGACGATCCGTGCTTCCTTGCCATGACTCGCCAATGCCGCGAGCGTCTCAGCGACGTTCACGGGCCGGACGACCTTGCTCCACATGCTTGGGGAGTTCGCGAGCAAGCGGAGCGGGTCTTGCGGTGGGGCCGTTAGCCTCGCAGCGCGACGGCCGGTCCGAAGTTCGGGACGCGCAACGCGCTCGATCCGGGGTCCGGCGCGTCCTCGTCGGCGACGATGAAGCGCGCGACCAGCGCGTCGAGCCGCTCGGCTTGCTCGCGCAGCGCCCGCGCGGTGGCGTCGATCTCGCCGACGCCCGACGCCAGCTCGCCCGTCGCGAAGGCGGCCTGCTGCGCGGCCGCGGACTGCTCTTCGGCCGCGCGCGCCACCGGCATCATCGTCGCGGTGATCTCATGCGTCGTCGCCTGCATCTGGTTTGCCGCCGCCGCGTTCTCCTCGACGCCCGCCGACGTGCTGGTGACGCTCTGGGCCACTTTGCCCGACGCGTCTTTCATCTCTCTCGCCCGCGCGGCGAGCTCCTCGGCGACGCCGGTGGTTCCGCCGACCGCGCCGCCGATGCGTTCGAGTGCCTCCGACGCGCGTTCCGCGACCGACATCCCGGTGTTCATGGACTCGTCGGACGAGCGCATCGCCTCGGCCGCCGTGATCGTCTCGCGGCGGATCGACGAAAGGATGCCGGAGATCTCGCGCGTCGCGCCGGACGAACGTTCCGCGAGCTTGCGCACCTCGTCCGCGACCACGGCGAAGCCGCGGCCGTGGTCGCCGGCGCGCGCCGCTTCGATCGCCGCGTTGAGCGCCAGCAGATTCGTTTGGTCGGCGATCTCCTCGATCGTGCGCACGATGTCTTCGACTTGCACCGAACGCTGCTCGAGCGCGAGCATCGCTTCCGCAGCTTTGGCGGAGATGTCGCGCAGGCGCTGCATCGCGCGCTGCGTCTGGAGCACCGCGTGCGTTCCGCCCACGGCTTCCTTCGTCGCTTCGCTCGCGGACGTGGCGAGATCGGCGCCGTGAAACGTGAGCGATTCGATGCCGTCGTCGAGCAGCTGGATCGCGCCGGTCGCCAACTGGATCGCATTGGCCTGGTGGCCGGCGCCCTCGGCGATCATCTCGGCCGACCGCGCGAGCTCCTCGATGGCGGCGGTGGCCTGCGCGATCTTGAGCGCTTGGTCTTTCGCGCCGCCCGCGACGCTATCGACGGCTTTCGCGATCTGCTCGACCGCGACCGACGCTTGATTCGCGGCGCTCGAGGTCTGATCGGACGCGATCGCGAGCGTGCGCGACGCGACGATCACGCCGCCGATCAAGTCGCGCATCGAGCCGAGGCCGGTCGTGAGTTCCGCTCCGACCGTCGCGAGGCCCGCGCCCAAATCGTTGTAACTCGCGACGAGCTCGGCGATCTCGTCGCTGCCGCCGTCGTCGATGCGCGCGTGCGTCGAGCGGAAGCCGGCACGCAGATCGCCGTCGGCGAGCTTGCCGAGCGCGTCCGAAAGGCGCGCGAAATCTTCGTGCACGATCGCCGAGAGCGCCCCGGAAACGCGCGCCAGCCGGCGCGTCATGCGCCGTGCCATGACGACCGCGATCGCGATCGTGACGGCCACCGTCGCCGCCCCCGCGACGATCATCATCAGCTCGAGCTGGCGAATCGCCGCATCGAAGTCCGCTTGCGCGGCATGTGCCGCGTTGAGCGCGCTCAGCCGCGCGAACACAACCGTGACGGCGCCGACGATTGCGGTCAGCGCGATGATCGGAACCGCGAATCCACCCGCGAGCTGGGCACCGAGTCGCAACTTCATGAGGTCCACACCCTTGACGAACAGTCTTCACGGTGTTCGGCAGGAGGGCGCCCGGGCCTGAGCCGGCCCCCGGGACCTGGGGTTCCGACCCGGCGCGGCGAACGTCTGGTAATGGCCTTCTCCGCGCGCGTCCTTCTGGACAGCGTCTCGCCCGCGGGCGTCCGGCTCACCACGATGGAGGCGCGCTACCCGCGCTTCATCCACAGCGAGCTCATGACGCACAGAGTGTTTTCGAGAAATGCCGGCTCGTCTCGCGCGCTGCCCGTACGAAAGATGATCGACGCCGTGCGGGCCGATCCCGCGATGCCGATTTCATGGGGACGCAATCGAGCCGGCATGCAGGCGCTGGAGGCGCTCGAGGACGATGCGCGCGAGCTAGCGGAAACCGAGTGGCGTCTCGCGCTCGACGACGCGCTGCGGCACGCGGAGCAGCTCGCGAAGACGAACTTGCACAAGCAGCTCGTGAACCGGATCCTCGAGCCGTTCGCGTGGATCACCGTCATCATCACGGCCACGGAGTGGACGAATTTCTTCACGCAGCGCACGCACGAGGACGCGCAGCCCGAGCTCAAGCACATCGCGACGCTGATGCTGGATGCGTACCGCGCGAGCAACCCTCGCGCGCTCGCGCTCGGCGAGTGGCACACGCCGCTCATCCTCGCCGACGAGGAGGCCGCGCTGCCGCTGGAGGAGCGCTTGAAGATCAGCGTCGCACGCTCGGCCCGCGTGTCGTACCTGACGCACGACGGATCGCGCGATCACGCGAAGGACCTCGAGCTGTACGAGCGGCTCGTCGGCGGCGGTGCGAACGGCCATTGGTCGCCCTTCGAGCACGTCGCGACCCCGCTCGCAACGGGCGCCGAGTGGTCCGGGAATTTCCGCGGCTGGCAGCAATACCGCAAGCGTTTCGCAGAAGAGCACGCCTCGACGTTTCCGGACCAGACGCCCGTCGCGGCGCTCCGCTGAGGCTCGCGCTGAGCGGGCGGAGCGGCGTTCGGCGAATCGTCGTCGTCGCGCTGACGGCACTCGCGTTGTTCTTCGCGGTGCCCGCCGGCTCCGATGCGCGAACGCGGCTCGACGCGCGGGTCGATATGCTCACCGCGCATCAGCTGCTCGCGCAGAACCCCGCGACGCTCGTCGATGCCGGGCGGCAGCGGCGAGCGCGCAACATCGCCGACATTCACCATGCGGCGTCGGCGGGGTGGGGACTCGTTCAAATCCTCGCGTTCTGGTGGCTCTGGCGCTCGGGAGCCGCGGCGCGCATCCGCGACATGATGCGGCGCCGCACGCGCAGCCGAACGGCGCAGCGCGCGGTGTTCGGCGCGGTGCTGGGAGCGCTCGGCCCCATCGTGTCGCTCCCGTTCGGTTTGATCAGCTACCGGGTCGGGTTCAATGCCGGCGTCACCGACGAGCGGCTCCCGCAATGGTTTCTCGACTACCTCGTGCGGATCGGGCTCGACGCGTTGCTCGGCGCGCTCGTCGTCGTCGCGGTGCTCGCGCTGGTCGACCGCGTGCGCGTGTGGTATCTCGTGCTGATGGCGCTCTTCTACGCCGGCGCGCTCGCGGGCGTGACGCTCGCGCCGGTGATGCCGTTCGGCACGGCGCAGAAAACGACGCCGAACGCCGTCGCCGCGCTCGGGGCCGAGATGGCACGCGCGCTCGGCGTGCCGGGCACACCGGTCGTCGTGCTCGCGAGCTCCCGCCACAGCAACGCGATGAGCGGTCGTGCCGCCGGAATCGGGCCCACCGCGCGCGCCCTCATCGGCGACGTCACGCTGGTCCACCTCACGCCGCCCGAACTGCGGGTGGCGTTCGCGCACGCGTTCGCGCACGTGGCGTACAACGACAAGCTCCGCCAAACGCTCGTCGCGGTGACGCTGTTCGTTCTTAGCGCGGCGATCGCGGTGCTATTGAGCGACCGGGTCGGTTTTCGCCGGGACGACGATGCGCTTTCGCGGCTGGCTCTGGTGGGGACGTTCCTGGGCTGCGTGCTCGTCGTCGCGTATCCGATCTACAACGCCGACGCGCGCAACGTGGAATCGCGCGCCGACCGCGTGGCGCTGTCCGCGACGGGCGACCGCGCGGAGACCGTGCGCACGATGGTGCGCTGGGCCGACGACGATCTCGTACCGCTCTGCGACCGGCGCTCGATCCGCTGGTATTTCGATGACCGCCCGCCGTTGGGCGGCCGCATCGCGAAAACGGCCGGTTCGGCCGATCCCTGTCCCGGCGGCGGCCCCGCGCTCTAGCCGCCCCGGCGCAGCACGCCGGCGATCGAATCGACGCGCGCGTAACCCTGCGGCACGACGAACATGTCGTCACCCGGATTCGCCGGCTCGACGCTGGTCAGATCGAGCTTCGCGACGCCGCCGAACGCATTCGCCGAAGGCGGGACGATCTGGATCGTGATTTGCAGCGGGAACCCGCTCAGATCATCGGCGAGGGCGAGCTGGGCGTGGTAGTTCTCGAGCGGCTTGGCGGGGCGTAGCCGCTTCAGCTGAAAATCGAGGTTCGTCGCGGGGTGGCCGTTGACGGTACCGTGCCCGACGAGCTGGATCGTCGCGGTCTGTACGTCGCGCAGCATCGATGCGACGCCGGCTAACGCGGAGAGCGGGTCTCCCGACGTGGGCGAGGGCCCCATGCTTGCCACGCCTGCCGCGGCCGCGGAGGTCCCGGGGGCCGGTGACGGCGGCCGTGCCGGGGTCTCGGTGTAGTACGTGCGGTTCGCGTTCGACCACGCGGTCAGCGCGCCGGTGGCGCCGTCGTAAAGCGCGCTGACGCCGCCGGGCCCGATCAGCGTCGCGGCTAGGGCGCTGAGGTCGCCGCTCGTGCCGGGAAAGCCCAGCGACAGCACGTCGAGCCGGTAGAGCGAGCCCTTGTGGTACAGCGCAACGTTGCCGCCCACGTTGACCGGCGCGCCCTGCACGTTTGCGCGCACGACCAGTGTGCCCGTCGCCCGCAGCCCGGGGATCGGTGTCGCGCCGAGCAGGGGCGGCGCCGTGAGGACGAGCGCGGCGCACGCCGCGAGCGCGCGTGCGTTCATCCGGTGTACACGGTACCCGCGACTTGCGTCCCGAGGTGCCGTGAGGTCAAGAACTCCACGATTGCCGCGTGCGCGACGCGCCCGTCGCAGATTTGCGCGGCGCCGACGCCGCCGCGAACGCCGAGCGCAGCCGCGCGAACCGCGGTGCGCAGGTCGTTCTCCAGCGATGCATCTTCGGCGATGGTCAGCGCTTCGGCCGGGGTAAGCTCGTTGACGAGCGTGCGCGTCTTGGCATCGATCACGCCGCCTTGATAGTGGAAGAAGATCGCGCGCGCCGCGCCGACCGCGCTCGCGAGCGCCTGCGCCACGTCATCGGCCGCGACGGCCACGTCGTTGCCGGCGAAGCCGAAGGCTAGCGGTTCGATCACCGGCACGTAGCCCGCGTCGAGCAGCGTGCGCAGCAGCTTCGGGTCGACGTTGCCGATCGTCTCCGCGCCTGCGGCGGGGATCATTCCGGCGTCCGCGCCCGTGAGCCCGACAGCGGCATCGCCGCTGCGGTTCATCGTGCGGACGACCGCGCGCGCGGCATCCTTCGTGGGCGCCACGACGACCGGCCGCATCCCGAGGTTGCCGAGGAAGACCAGGTCGGAAAAGAACGTCGCGCCTTCCGCGCCGAGCGTCGCTTCGTCGACGCGGATCACCATCGTGCGTCCGTTGAGGTCCATCGTGTCCTCCCTGTTCCCGGGAACGCGCAATTCGCGCGAACGGTTCATGGGGACCGGCCGATCGACCTCCGGTCGGTTAGATGATCGGCTTAATCAGCAAATTCTTCCACGTAGAAGATCTCGCCGTCGCCGGCCGCGACGACTGCGACGCCCAGCTTGCGCGAGTGGGTGTCGACGATGTTGCCGTAGTGCCCGGGGCTGCGGAGGAACGCCTGGTGCGCGGCTTTCTCGTCCTGGTCGTACGCCATGTTCTCGGCGGCGTAGCGGTTCATGAAGCCGGCGGCGCGCAGGCGGTCCTGGAACGTCACGCCGTTGGGGTCGGTGTGGCCGAAGTAGTGGCGCTCGGCCATTTGCGCGGCAACCCGCAGTGCGAACTGCGAGAGCGCGGGGTCTTCGGCGAGCGGCGGGAGGCCGCGCTGAGCCCGCGCGACGTTCACGTCGTTGAAGAGGGCGCGTGCGTCACTGTGGATGACTTGCGGCTGATGCGGTCGCGCGAACGCGAGCTGAATAGACTCTTCATCGGACGCGGTCGCGGTCATGGGAATGAACGCGACGAGCGCCGCAAGAAACGCGCCGACTCGATGCATAGATAAATTTTCGGACCGGATGGGCTCAGGCTTTAGCGTTCACCAGATTCATGGCCTGCGTCACACCCTCGGTTAACCAAGTCTCAACACCCGCCACGGCGCGGTCGACAATTGTCGCAAGCTCGCGCGTTTCAGCCTCGGTGAACTCGCCCAGAACGCGGTCGATCGCGTCGGGATCGTCGTGTCCGCGCCCGATCCCGATGCGCAGCCGGGGGAAGCCCTGGCCGAACACTTCGATGAGCGACTTGAGCCCGTTGTGGCCGCCGCTGGAACCGTCCGCGCGCATGCGCAGCGTCCCGAACGGCAAGTCGAGATCGTCGACCACCACGAGGATGCGCGGCGGCGGCACCTTGTAGAACGTCGCGAGCCCGAGCGCCGGCGGGCCGCTGAGGTTCATGTACGACTGCGGTTTGACGAGGATCGCGTTGTGCGACCGGTCGATCGCATAACGCGCCTCGCCTTTGCGCTGCCAGTCGCGCAGGCCCCACCGCTCGGCCAGCGTGTCGACCACGATGAACCCCGCGTTGTGGCGCGTGAGCGCGTAGCGCGAGCCCGGATTCCCGAGCCCGACGACGAGCTTGAGGTCGTCTATGTCGCCGGTGCTTCCGCGGGCGCCGCCTCGGTGGTGAGCTCGGCCGGTGCTTCCTCAGCTGCCAGCGCGCGCGTGATCTCGACGGACACGACGACGGTTTCGGGCGGCGTGATCAGCGTGAAGTCCTTCGGCAGCGTGACCTGGCTCGCGAGAACGTGCTGGTGCACGTCGAGCTCGGAGACGTCGACGGTCAGGTTGTCGGGGATGTACTGCGCCGGCCCCTTGATCTCGAGGGTGTGGCTGATGATGTCCATCACGCCGCCGTTGTCGCGCACGCCGACCGGGGTGCCGGTGGTGACGACGACGACGTTCGACGTGATCGCCTCGTCGCGCGACACGCGCTGGAAGTCGACGCTCAGCGGACGGCGCGAGATCGGATGCGCTTCGACGCGGCGCAGCAGCACGGAATCGTGCTTGTCGCCGATGGTCGCATCGACGATTTTGCTCTTGTTGCCCGAATGCAGCAGCTCGGCGAGTGCCTTCGCGTCGACCGCGACGGGGGTCGACTCACCGTGACCGTAGACGACGCCCGGGATCTTTCCGGTCTTGCGGAGGCGCTGTGAGCTGGTCGTTCCGATGCCGGCGCGCGGCTCGAGGGTGAGGCTTGCGACTGAATGTTGCTTGGGCATGACGTCCTTTTACTTTCGATTGGGCGGATCGGGCGAAGCCCGAACGCGAGGCTTCCGACTCGTTGTCGGAAGCCACTAGACTGCGGCGACGACTGGCAGCTCGGTGACCGCGGCGACAGGTGGAGGTTGATCGGGCGGGGGCGCCTCGGGATCTTCGGCGTTGAAGAGCTCGGACACGGAACGGTTCGACGTGATGCGTTTGATCGCATCGGCGAGGATTTGCGCGATCGTGAGATGCTCGACTTTTGTCGACTCGATCGTTCGCGGGATCGTGTTCGTGACGATGACGCGGCTGATGTCCGACTTCTCGAACTGCGCGATCGCGTCGCCGGCGAAGATGCCGTGCGTCGCGAGCGTGTAGACGTCGGTGGCGCCCTTCTTGCGCAGGGCCTCGGCTGCTTTGACCAGCGTGCCGCCGGTCGAGATCATGTCGTCGACCACGACGGCGATCTTGCCCTCGACGTCGCCGACGATGTGGGTGACCTCCGACACGTCCGGCTCGGGCCGGCGCTTGATGATCACCGCGAGATTCGACTTCAGGCGCTTGGCGAAGGTCTCCGCGCGCGGCACGCCGCCGGCGTCCGGCGACACGACCACGATCCGATCACCTTGAAGGTTCTGGTTCTTGAGGTAGTTGCACAGCGTGGGCGCGGCCATCAGGTTGTCGACGGGGACGTCGAAGAAGCCCTGGATCTGCGCGGCGTGCAAATCGAGCGTGACGATGCGCTCCGCGCCCGCCATCTCGATCATGTTGGCGACGAGCTTGGCCGAGAT
>JAXDMA010000076.1:0-5800 GCA_034666305.1 Vulcanimicrobiota bacterium | reverse complement strand
GAGATCGCGCGGCGCTTCGACATGACCGCGCCCGCGGTGTCGCAGCACCTCAAGCTGCTGCGCGAGGCCGGCCTCATTCAGGTCCGGCGCGACGCGCAGCGGCGCATCTACACCCTCGATCCCGCCGGGCTGGCGGAGCTCGACGCGTGGCTGGCGCGCTTCCGGCGCTTCTGGTCGGGACGCCTCGACGCGCTCGAGCACGAGCTCGAACAGCACGACCCGCACCGGAGGACGACCCGATGAATGACCGCGGCACGATCATCAACGGCGATACCGTGCGCTTCGCACGCATGCTGCCCGGCTCGATCGAACGCGTGTGGGCGTACCTCACCGAAGGTCCGCTGCTCACTACCTGGCTCGCGGAAGACGGCGCGATCCCGCAGCACGCCGGCGAGTCGTTCGTGCTCCGGATGGGCGGCGGCGACGACATGCCGGAGCGCGAGGGTTACGAAGCGGCGATGTACGGCACGGTGCTCACATACGATCCGCCGCATCTGCTGGAGTACACGTGGGGCATCAAGGCACCCGACGGGTCGATGCTCGATTCGACCGTGCGCTTCGAACTGCGCGCGCACGCCGACGGCGTCGAGCTGATCCTGAGCCATTGGCGCGTGCTGCCGGGATTCGAAGCCCGGACGCTGGCGGGCTGGCACAGTCTGCTCGACGCGCTGCGCGCGCGGCTTGCGGGCACCGAGCCGCCGGACGGCGTCACCGCCATGCGCGCGCGGCTGCGCGAGTACGAACAGCCAGGTTGACCGTCCCGCCAAACCGACAGGAGCCCAACGTACGAACCGCAATACGTGCCGGACGCGGCCGCGGTTGCTAGGGGTGCCCGCGGCAGCCTGATCGCGACGCGCTGGAGGGGTGGATTCCGGTGGTTCAATCTACGCGATGTTCGTACTCCACGTGTACGGTCACGTCGGTTTTTCGCGTCGCTGCGTCCGGCGCAACGATGCTTGCAAGGGGGAAATCCTAGTGCCTTTTTCGTGGGTGATCGACATCAACACCAAATCGGCGACGAGCGCGACGGTCACGCCGAACCCGCTCAACGTGTCCGTCGGCGATGAGATCGTATGGGCCAACAACGACGGCCGCGCGCACTGGCCCGCGCTGGCGAACGGAACGCTGAACACGACGTTCTTCATGCCGAACCAGATCGCGCCGAACTCGTCGTCGAGCAGCTTCCGGCCCGGCGACGCCGAGACGTTCAACTACGTGTGCTCGCTGCATCCGCACGATACGCACGAACAAGGCACGATCAAGGTTTCATGATGTCACGACCGCACAACCATGCTTTTCTCGCCGGCAGCGCTTTTCTGGCACTGGTGATGGTCATTGCTTCCCAGAGCGTGGCGCAGCATCAGCGGCAAGGTTCGGGGCAGCAGATCGCGGCGGCGGGACCGCAACTCACGCCGTGTCCGACGGCGACGGGATTGCTGACCGTACCCGAGATCTCGAGCGGCAATACGGGCCGTTTGAAGGCCACGCTGCGGCTGACCGACGGCCTGCGGACGATGTGGAACTCGTCGACGCCGCCGGGCACGTCACCCGGGAACACGAAATGTGCCACGCAGTACTTGCGGTATTTCACCGGCCACGCAGGACTAAAACCGGCCCCCGAAGACCCGGCCTTCGCAAAGGG
Organism: Vulcanimicrobiota bacterium; assembly: GCA_034666305.1. Taxonomy (GTDB): domain Bacteria; phylum Vulcanimicrobiota; class Vulcanimicrobiia; order Vulcanimicrobiales; family Vulcanimicrobiaceae; genus Vulcanimicrobium. Next base: position 4,158 of record JAXDMA010000076.1, on the reverse strand, counting down.
CGACCTGCTGCCGGGACCGACGTTCCGCGCGAAGCTGGGCGATTGGGTGGAGATCGCATTCCTGAATCAAGTGAACACGCAGCACTTCGGCAACTCGCTCGACCGCGGCGATCTCGTCGTACCGCCGACGAGCGGAATCGCGACCGATCCGCTTGCCGGCTGCGACGTCGTCCTCAACTCGAGCGGCCGCAACTCGACGCGCACGAGCACCGCCGATAAGTTTCCGAATTGCTTCCACGGGTCGAGCACGACCAACGTCCACTTCCACGGCACGCATACGACGCCGAGCACGACCGGCGACAACGTGCTGCTGTTCGTGCGGCCGGCGATCCGCGATCCCAAAGGCGCGATCTTCAAGCCGACCGACCAGGCCGTGAACCACGCGTTCGGCGAGTTCTTCACGCAATGCGAGGCGACGGGGTATCCGAAGCTCTGGACCAACATGCCGTCGTCGGTGCAGACGATGCAATACGACGCGGTCAACTACTACGACCATCACACGCCGTACAAAGGCGTGCCGAACTCGCTGCCGTCGTTCATGCACCTCTGGCCCGTGAACCACGGCGAGATCATGCAAGGACTCTGGCCGCAGTACGAGATCGGCGCGTCGCCGTATTGCTTCCCGCTGCCCAAGTACGATCCGGCGAAAGTCGTGATGGGCCAATCGCCCGGGACGCAGTGGTACCACGCGCACAAGCACGGTTCCACGGCGCTGAACGTCGCCAACGGCATGGTCGGCGCGTTCATCATCGAGGGCCCGTACGACGACGCGCTGCGCGGCTACTACAAGTCCACTCCCGGCTGGAGTTTCCAAGAGCGCGTGCTCGTGATCCAGCAGCTGACGCCGTCGCTGCGCAAGAGCGATCCGACGGCCGGCGGCCCTGGTTCGCCCGGCGTGCCGGTGCTGTCGGTCAACGGACGGCGGTCGCCGGTGATCACGATGCGCCCGAATCAAATGCAGATCTTCCGCTTCGTCAACGCGGCGGAACGCGACGCCGCGCTGTTCGAGTATTTCGTTCCGCAGCCCAGCCCCACCAAGGTGGGGCCACAGCAGCCGTGCAGCCTCCCGTCGACGACGCCCTGCGTGCACTGGAACCAGACGGCGCAAGACGGCGTGCAGTTCGTCGCGGCGAACTACGATCCGGGCAACACCACCGGGCACGGCTACGGCGGAAAGCGCCAAGACGCGCAAATCTACCTCGCGCCGGCGAATCGCGCCGACCTGTTGGTGCAAGCGCCGTCCACGCCCGGCAAATACGACCTCATCGTCCAAGCCGGAGTGTGTCGTCATCCCGCGTGCGGCGGAACGGCACAGACCGAAGTCTTGCTCACCGTGAGCGTGGAAGGTCCCGCGATCGCGACGGCGATGCCGTTCGTCCCCGTCGAGAAGTTCCCGGTGCTCCCGACGTTCCTGCACGACATTCCGGCGGGGGACGTCTATCACCACCGCGATCTCGTGTTCGCCGATTTCGGCGGTCAGTTGCACATCAACAAGAAGCAGTTCAACGACCACGTCGTCAACCAGACGATGCAGCTCAACGCCATCGAGGAGTGGACGGTTTCGAATCTGGACGGAGGCAAGGAACACCCGTTCCACATCCACATCAATCCGTTCCAGATCGTCGAAGTGTTCCAACCGCAAGGCGCCGATGCCCAGCCGGGCGGAAAGTGCCCCGCGGATCCGGTGAAACCCGACACGTGGAAACCGTGCACCGTACAGACGAAGGACTTCGAGTGGTGGGACACCTTCGCCATCCCGGCGTCGCGCACGGATCAGCTGCCCGCTTCGGTGTGCACCACGCAGGCTGCGTGCCCGGACACGATCAAGAACAACCCCAACCTCGCCTGCGCGAACGGCTCGTGCAGCGTGACGATCCCCGGTCATTTCAAGCTACGGACGAAATTCGTGGACTTCACCGGCCAGTACGTGCTGCACTGTCACATCCTCACGCACGAGGACCGCGGCATGATGGAGCTGATCCAAGTCGTCCCGGGATACTCTCCGTACACGCACCACTGAGCGCGTGACGAACCGCGCCGGCCGTTATGCGGCCGGCGCGGTCTCGAACAGCGCTTTCGTGAACTGCGCCGGGTCGAACGGGGCCAATGCATCTTGTCCCTCGCCCAGCCCGATGTATTTCACCGGGACGACGAGCTGATCGACGATCCCCACGAGCACGCCGCCTTTCGAGGTGGAGTCCAGCTTCGTAACGATGACGCCCGTGAGCTGCGTCGCCTCGTTGAACAGCTTCGCTTGCGAGAGCGCGTTCTGTCCCGTCGTCCCGTCGACGACGAGCAGCGTCTCGGCCGGCGGCGCGCCGGTCTCGCGCTCGATGATGCGCCGCATCTTCTTCAGTTCTTCCATCAAGTTCGTCTTCGTCTGCAAGCGGCCGGCGGTGTCGACGAGCACGACATCGACGCCGCGTGACTTCGCGGCGCTCATCCCGTCGAACACGACCGACGACGGATCCGATCCTTCGGCGCCGCGGACGTACTCGGCGCCCGCGCGCTTCGCCCATATCTCGAGCTGCTCCGCGGCCGCGGCGCGAAACGTGTCCGCCGCGACGACCATAACGCGCTTGCGCTGCGCGCGCAGCAGCGACGCGAGCTTGCCGATGGTCGTCGTCTTGCCGCTCCCGTTGACTCCGACGACCAGGATCACCGCCGGCTTCGCGGTGAGGTGCAGCCCCATCTCCGGCAGCGTCAGAAAGTTCTGCACGTCGCGGCGAAAGCGCGTGACCACCTGGTCGCTGGTTTCGTAGCGGTCCTGCTTGGCGACGCCGCGGAGCGCATCGACGATCTTGGTGGTGGTCGGCACGCCGAAGTCGGCCTTCAAGAGAATCTCCTCGAGGTCGTCCCACAGCTCGTCATCGACGGGCCGCCGGGCGAGCGCCATGGTCTCCAGTTCGCCCCCGAACGCCTCGCGCGTGCGGGCCAGCGCCGTCTTGATCTTCCCGAACCAACTCACGAGGCGCGTTCATTCGGCGGGCGAGCGAAGTCCCATCCGGCGGGTAGAATCGGCCTCATGATACCGCAGCGCGAGATCGCGCCGGGCGTCGCCGTCGCGGCGATCGGCTTCGGCGGCTACCACCTCGGGATGCTCAAAGACGAGGCTGCGGCGATCCGCTTGCTGCACGCGGCGATCGAGGCCGGCATCACCTTCCTCGACAACGCGTGGGAGTACAACGAGCACGTCAGCGAGGAGCGCATGGGCAAGGCGCTCGCGGACGGCAACCGCCGCGACCAGGTCTTCTTGATGACGAAAGTCTGCACGCACGGCCGCGACGCAAAAGTGGGCATGCAGCAGCTCGAAGAGTCGCTGCGCCGCCTGCGCACCGACTACCTGGACTTGTGGCAAGTGCACGAATGCGTCTACGACGACGATCCCGCCCGCCATTACGCAAAGGGCGGCGTGCTCGAAGCGGTCGACCGCGCGAAGCGCGACGGCAAAGTGCGCTTCGTGGGCTTCACGGGCCACAAGCACCCGAGCATCCACCGTGAGATGATCGAACGCGGCTTTCCGTTCGACACGGCGCAGATGCCGCTGAACGTCCTCGACCCGAACTACCGCAGCTTCGAGAAACACGTCCTCCCGCTCGCCCGCGAGCGCGGCATCCATGCGATCGGCATGAAGGCCTTCGCCGAGGGCCGCATGCTAAAGGAAGGACACATCGATCCGGACGACGCGCTGCGCTACGCGATGTCGCTGCCGGGCGTGTTGACGACGGTCACCGGCATCGATTCGCAAGAGGTCCTCGACCACCACGTCCGCATCGCGGACAACTTCACGCCGCTGGATGACGTAGCGCTGCAAGCCCTGCGCGACAAGTACAAACACCTCGCGACGGACGGCCACCTGGAGCTGTTCAAATCGACGGCCAAAAACGACGCCGACGAAGGCCGAGCCCAACACGGCTTCCCCCCAATGTCAAAACTGGCGATGTAGCTGAGGGCGGCCTCGGTGGCATCGTCGCTTGACTCGGGCTGTTTGATCTGTTATTTCTGTCCTTACAGAAATGTCAGCCAAGACAGTCCCCTCCCCGGTCGTACAGACCTTCATCCTGCACTGGGGCGAGCTCGGCGCCCGGTGGGGCATCAACCGCACCGTCGCCCAGATCCACGCCCTGCTCTATCTCTCGAGCGAACCGCTCGACGCGG
>JAXDMA010000075.1:0-12688 GCA_034666305.1 Vulcanimicrobiota bacterium | reverse complement strand
GGCGAGGATATTACCGGCGGGCTCGACACGCCGGTCACCAGCGACGCGATGTGGTTTCTCACCAACAGCGGCAAGATCAAGGCGCCGTTCGTGCCGCCCGTACTCAACAACCACGGCAAGCACGTCGCATCGCTTTCGAACCTCACGAAGTGGCTCGCCGCGAAAGCGGAAGAAGCCGGCGTCGACGTGTTCCCCGCGTTTCCCGGCCAAGAGCTGTTGTGGGATGGTGACCGCGTCATCGGCGTGCGCGTCGGCGACAAAGGCGTCGCGAGCGACGGCAAGCACAAGTCCAACTACGAGCCCGGCCCCGATCTCATGGCGAAGGTCGTCGTGCTCGGCGAAGGCCCGCGCGGCACGCTGACCAAGACCGCGATCGCGCGCTTGGAGCTCGACAAAGACCGCGATCCGCAAGTGTACGCGGTCGGCATCAAGGAGCTCTGGAAAGTGCCGGGCCGGCTCGCGGCGGGCAGCGTGATCCACACGCTGGGCGCGCCGCTGTGGAACACGTTCGGCGGCGGGTGGATCTACGCGATGCGCGACGACATCATCGACATCGGGCTCGTCACCGGCCTCGACTACGCGGACCCGACGACCGATCCGCACGACAACTTCCAGCGCTACAAGCTGCACCCCGCGATCCGGCCGCTGCTCGAAGGCGGCGAGATGATCCGCTACGGTGCGAAGGCGATCCCCGAAGGCGGACTGCACGCGATGCCGCGCTTCTACGCGGACGGGTTGTGCATCGTCGGCGATAGCGCCGGCTTCCTCAACGGCCTGCGGCTCAAGGGCATCCACCTCGCGATGAAGTCGGGGATGATGGCGGCCGAAGCGATCTTCGACGCGGTGCAAGCCGATGACACGTCGTCGAAGAAGCTCAGCGCATACGAAACGAAGTTCGCCGGCTCGTGGGCGCGCACGGAGTTGCACGCCGCGCGCAACTTCCACCAGGGCTTCAGCAGCGGCATGTGGGGCGGCTTGATGAATGCGCAACTCAGCCTGATGAGCGGCGGCCGCGGCTTCGGCATCAAGGACAAGCTCGCCGGCGAGCACGGCTATGCGCGCATGAAGAAGCTTTCGGAGCTGACGCCGACGCAGGTGACCAAACGCGTCGTGCCCGACGGGAAGCTGACGTTCGACAAGGTGACGGACGTGTTCAAGAGCGGCTCGATGCACGACGAGGATCAGCCCGCGCACCTGCACGTCGCCGACACGAACATCTGCGCGGACAAGTGCACCGTCGAGTACGGAAACCCGTGCCAGTACTTTTGTCCCGCGCAAGTCTACGAACCGCACTTCACGAAAAAGGGCGACGCGCCGGCGGAAGGCCGGCTGCAGATCAACTTCTCGAATTGCGTCCATTGCAAGACGTGCGACATCATGGACCCGTACCAAATCATTACGTGGGTACCACCCCAAGGCGGCGAAGGCCCGGTGTACACCGGCATGTAGCCGGTGTCTGCAATGCCTGACGTCATCGTCGTCGGTGCCGGGCTCATTGGGCTCGGCATCGCGTACGAGCTTGCCAAGCGCGACGTCTCCGTGACCGTCTACGACCGCGACGAACCGGCGCGCGCCGCGTCGTGGGCCGGCGCGGGGATGCTGGCGCCCTTCAGCGAGGCGACACCGGACGCCGCGATGCTCGCGTTGTGCCGCGAGTCGCTCGCCCTGTATCCGGAGTTCGTCGCCGAGCTGCGCGAGCGCAGCGGCGTCGACGCGCGCTTTCGCCGCGACGGAACAGTGCACGTGGCACTGGACGGCGCGCCGCTGGCTGAGCTTGCCGCGCATGCGGATACGTTCCGCGCGAACGGCGGCGACGTGTCGATGCTCGACCGCGCCGACGTCCTCGCGCGCGAACCTTTGCTCGCGAAAGATCTCGCCGGCGCGCTGTTCGTCGCGAACGAAGCGCAGGTCGACAACCGCCGGCTCGGGCGCGCGCTGCTCGCGGCGTGCGAATCGCTCGGCGTGCGGTTCGCCCGCGTGGAGCAGCTCGCACTCGAGTGCGACGCGCGTCGCGTGCGCGGCGTGCGCACCGCGCACGGTTTCGCCACCGCCGCCACCGTGATCAACGCCGCGGGCGCGTGGGCGGGCGAGCTTCCCGGCGTCCCCGATCGTGCGCGCGTCGCCGTGCGCCCGGTCGCGGGCGAGATGCTCGCCCTCGCGGTGCCGCGCGACGCCGTGCGCGCGGTGGTGTGGCTGGGTCATCGCTATCTCGTGCCGCGCGGCGACGGCCGATTGCTCATCGGAGCGACGGTCGAGCCGCGCGGTTTCGACGCGCGCGTCACCGCCGCGGGCATGCACGATCTGCTCGACGCGGCGCTTGCCGTCGCGCCCGCGCTGGCGCGCTTCGCCGTGGTCGAGACGTGGGCCGGACTGCGGCCGGGTTCGCACGACGGCCGGCCCTACCTCGGCGCCACCGCGCTCGAGGGTTACGTGGTCGCAAGCGGCCACTTTCGCAACGGGATCCTGCTCGCGCCGATCACGGCACGGCTGATCGCGAGCCTGATCATCGACGGCGATGCGAGCGCGCTTGCACCGTTCGCTCCGTCACGCGGCGGAACGGAGGCCGCGACCGCGGCCGCGAACGGGACGGCGTGACGATCACGGTCAACGGCGAGCAGCGGGAGATGCGCGAAGGCGTGACGCTCGACTCGCTCCTCGAAACGCTCGGCGTGCGCCGCGACGGTACCGCCGTCGCGCTCAACGACGACGTCGTCCCGCGCGCGCGCCACGCGGCGACCGTGCTGCGCGGCGGCGACCGGCTCGAGATCATCGTCGCGGTCGCGGGGGGCTGACGTGCACACGCAAACCGGCACGCTCAAGATCGGAAAGTACGACTTCACGTCGCGATTATTTGTCGGCACCGGCAAGTATCCGTCGCTGGAGATCATGCAGCAGGCGCATCTCGAGAGCGGCGCCGAGGTCGTCACGGTGGCGATCCGTCGCATGCACCTCGACGACAAGAGCGGCAAGACGCTGGTCGACTACATCGACCGCACGCGCATGACGCTGCTGCCGAACACTGCCGGCTGCTACACCGCCAAGGACGCGGTGCTCACGGCCAAGCTCGCCCGTGAAGCGCTCGGCACCGACTTGATCAAGGTCGAGGTGATCGGCGATCCGCAGACGCTGTATCCCGACACGCGCGAGACGATTCTCGCCGCCGAGGAGCTCGTGCGCGCGGGCTTCACCGTGCTGCCCTACATCGTGGACGATCCGGTCGCGTGCAAGCGGCTCGAAGAGGTTGGCTGCGCCGCGGTCATGCCGCTCGCCGCGCCGATCGGCAGCGGACTCGGCGTCTGCAATCCCTACTCGATCCGCATCATCAAGGAGCGCTCGAACGTGCCCGTGATCGTCGACGCGGGCGTCGGCACGGCGTCCGACGCGGCGATCGCAATGGAGTTGGGCGTCGACGCGCTGCTGATGAACACCGGAATCGCCGCGGCGCGCGACCCCGTGCGCATGGCGCGCGCGATGCGGCTCGCGGTGGAAGCCGGACGCGACGCATTCCTGGCGGGACGGATGGAGAAGCGGCTCTACGCCAACGCGTCGAGCCCGATGCAAGACCTCATCGCAACCAAACGCGACTAGTCGCGGCGCGCGACCACGAACCAGTGCACGCGGCCTACGATCTCGTCGTCGTCCGCGTGCGCCCAGCGGCCCACGATGTCGTCGACGTCCACCTCCTCCATCGATTCGATCGTGAAGCCCAGCATCGACTCCACGACGCCGTCGCGGTCGAGGTAGGCGTGGGGGATTCCGAGCTCGGGGCCTTCGCCCGGCGCGAAGCTGAACTCATCGAACGGAATCCCGAGACCGTAGCGGGCGTCCTTGAACGAACCGAGCGTGACGAACACCGGCGCGTTGGGCCGCAGCACGCGCCGCAACTCCGCGATTCCGGCGCGCAGCTTCGCGCTCGTGCCGTGCAAGTACGCGTGGGTCGACAGCGCCGCTCCGTACTCTTCGCGCCCGCCCGGCAGTTGCGTGTACGGCGTGCTGTCGGGGACGCTCAAGACTTGGATGCGCGCGTCGACGAGGGCCCGCGTATTGCGCCCCGAACCCGTGCCTACCTCGATCACCGGTCCGTCGAGCGGGTGCTCGCGGGCGAGGGCGATGAGACGCTGGGCGAGCGGGTGCGCGGCTTGTGCCGAAGACGATGACATGAATGCGGTCCCTCTGGTCTTGGTCGTTGGCGGCGACGGGCTCGCGATCCGCGTGTGCGAGGAGCTACTCGCAACGCATGGACACCGCGCGGCGGTGGTCTGGATGCACGACCGCGAGCTTGCGGCGAAGCTCGCCGCGCTGGGTGACCGGTGCCGGTACGTCGCGGGCGCGCCGGACGACGAAGCGGCGTTGCGCGACGCCGGCGTACCGGACGCCGGCTCGATCATGGTCCTGTCCGGCGACGACCGGCTGAACCTCCAGGTCGCGCTCAAAGCCCGCGACCTCAACCCTGCGATTCGCATCGTGATGCGGCAATTCAATCGCACGCTCGGGGTCAAGCTCGAGGAGAACCTGACGAATTGCTCGGTGCTGTCGCTCGCCTCGCATTCAGCGGCGGCGTTCGCCGGCGCGGCGTTGGCCCCGGGCTGTTTTGGCGCGCTGCGATTTCCCGACCCCGGCGGGGCGCTGACCGCGTTCGCGACCCGCGCGGCCGCGGATTTGCGCATCACCGGCCTTACCCCGAGCGCCGCGCAGAGCCGCTTGTGCGCGCGCGTCGTCGCGCTGAACGGCTCCCGCGCCGTTCCGCCTTCTCACGAGTTCGCGCGGGACGATCTGGTGACGCTGTTCGCCGGCGTCGAGCGTCTGGAGGCGGCGCACGAAACCGGCCCTGCGGGGCGTAGCGAACGGCGCGATCGCGGCCGGAACCGGCAGCGCATCGGCGTGATGGAGCGCCTGCGGCGCGTGTCGGCCGCGCACCCGATCTTGATCCGCGTCGCCGGCGCGGCCCTCGTTATCTTCCTTACAGCCGTCGTCTACTTCGCCGTCGCGCTCGAGCTCGATCCCGTGGCCGCGGTCTATTTCGTCGCGACGACGGTCACCAGCACGGGATACGGCGACATCACGCCGCTGCAGCCGGCCGGCACACGTTCGGCATCGCCGAATCCGATGGCGCTCATCGCGGCGAGCCTGCTGATGTTCGCAGGCGTCGCCACGATCGGGATCTTCATCGCATTCGCGACCAGCGCGCTCACCCGCGCGCAGTTCACCGCGATTCAAGGGCTTCGACAGATCCGCACGCGCGGCCACGTCCTCGTAGTCGGCTGCGGCAACGTCGGGACGCGCGTCGTCGAGTACCTGCGCGCGCTCGGCCGGCACGTCGTGGTCGTGGAACTGAATCCCGATCCGGTGCTCGTGGAGCTCTCGAACCGGGGCGGAATCGAGCTGGTCACCGGCGACGCCACGCGCGATGCCACGCTGGACCTGTGCAATATCGCGCACGCGCGCGCCGTCATCGCCGCCACCGACAGCGACACCGTCAATTTGGAGGTCGCCCTCGGCGTGCTCGCGCGAAGCAAGGATGCCACGGTGGTGATGCGCGTCCAGGACCAGGCGTTCGCGGACTCGATCGCACGGCATTTCAAAGGCATCCAAACGTACTCGACCGCGGAGCTTGCGGCGCCGCTGTTCGCGATGATCGCGCGCTTCCAGAAGACGCGCGGGCGGATCGCGATTTGCGACGATGCCTACAGCCTCGCGGAACGCCTGGAGGGACAGGAGCCGCAGCCGCCGTCGGCGCAGGATTGCATCCCGCTCGGCGTCTGGCGGAACGGCGAGTTTCGCCACGTCGACGCCTTCGAGGAGACCGAACCGTTCGACCGGGTTCTCTTTCTCGTGCCGCTCTCGCAGTTCAAATCCGAGTTGTCGCAGAACGGGGAAGCGGTCTCGGTGGGGACGGCTTGAGGGATAATCGAAGGGGGTTCAGTGCTCGAAGCGGGTACGCAGGTTCCGGACGTCGGCGCGCAAGATCAGACCGGTCGCAGCGTGAGGCTGCGGGATTTCAAAGGCCGCAAGCTCGTGGTCTATTTCTATCCGAAAGCGGACACGCCGGGCTGCACGGTGGAGTCGCAGGCGTTCCGCGACCTCAAGGGCGACTTGGACGCGGCCGGCGCCGACATCGTCGGTGTGAGCCGTGACACAGTCGACGCGCAGAAGAAGTTCGCGGACAAATTCTCGCTCAATTTTCCGCTGCTCGCCGACACTTCGTCGGCCATCTGCGACGCGTTCGGCGTGATCGTCGAGAAAAACATGTACGGCAAGAAGAGCATCGGCATCCAGCGCTCGACCTTCGTCGTCGGGGCGGACGGCGTCATCGCAAAGGTGTGGCCGCGGGTGTCCGTCGAGGGACACGGCGCCGCCGTCCTCGAGGCAGTCCGATCGCTCTGACCGCGACGGCACGGCTGACGGTCGCCGGGTCGAGCTCCTCGATCCCGCGACCGGACCGTGCGTGCAGCTCGTACCTCGTCGACGACGGTGAGACGCCGATCGTCTTGGATTTGGGGACGGGCGCGTTCGCGAACCTGCGCCGGCACGCGGACTACGACCGGTTGGGCGCGGTTGTGATCAGCCACATGCACGCCGACCACTTCATCGACTTGGTGCCGCTGCGCTACGCGCTCAAGTACGGGTCGCGCCGCCGCGCGCACAAGCTTCCCGTGCACTTGCCGCCCGGCGGCCTGGCGATGTTGCGCGCGTTCGCCGCCGCGTTTCCGAGCGAGCCCGGCGCCTTTCTCGACGACGTGTTCGCGCTGGCCGAATACGACCCGTCGCAGCCGTTGGCGATCGAGGGCGCGACGCTGCGCTTCGCACACACCGCGCACTACATCCCCGCGTTCGCCGTACGCTGGGAGCGCGACGGTGCGAGCGTGACGTACTCGGCCGACACGGCGCCCGACGGCCGCGTGGTCGCGCTCGCGCGCGACTGCGACGTGTTCGTGTGCGAGGCGACGCTGCTCCACGGCGCCGTGGAACGCGGTATTGCGGGACATTGCACGGCGGCCGGTGCCGCCGCGATGGCGCGCGACGCGGGGGTTCGCCGCTTATTGCTGTCGCACTACGGCGCGGAGTCCACGTCGCGCGATCTCGACGAGGCTGCGCGCGAGGTCTTTCGCGGCGAGATCATCGTCGCGGACGATCACCACACGGTCGAACTGACCGCTTAATTCTGGCGGGGGCCGCCTTCACCGCGCGGCAGCGAAAACTGGATAAGCGAGCTGACCGGCGCCAGGCCGCGCGACACGACGGCGTGCGGGGTGACCTTGAGGTGGAGCTCTTCGAGCCGCCGCTGCGCCGCGAGCAGCTCGCGCCCGCTGGTGACGACGTCCTCGAGCAGCAGCACGTGCTGGCCGCGCATGAACGGGCCCTCGACGTACTCCTCCGCAAACGCACCGTACTGCTTGGGCTGTTTGCGCACGACGATCATCGGCAGGCCGGTCATCTGCGAGACGGCGGTCGCGATGATCACACCGCCCAGTTCCGTGCCGCCGATCACGTCGGGATTGATCTCCGAGATGATCGGTGCGAACATGCGCGCGATGCGGCGCAGCACGTGCGGGTCGGCGAACAGCTTGAACTTGTCGATGTAGTAGTCGCTGCGCGCGCCGCCCGAGAGCAGGTAGTCGCCGCGGGTGAGCGCCTTTTCCATGATGACGCCGCGGAGCCAGCGCAGCTCCGGGATGCGCGCGATCGGACTGGACGACGGCTCGTCGAACACTACAGCGGTCCCCTCATCAGATTTCCCACTGGTACGCGTTCCATGATTCGTTGACCGGGTTGGGAGCGAAGTTCTTGAAATCCGGTACGATCGGTTGCGCCTGGCGCGGGAACCAGAGGTAGATGATCGGCAGATCGCGCGCCAGCAGCTGCTGGATCTTGACGTAGTGCGGCTTGCGCGTCGCCTGGTCGTAGCTTGAAAGCGCGGCTTTTTGCTCGGCGTCCATCTCGTTGTTCTGGTAGCGCGAGTAATTGACACCGTCCGGATGCGACGGTTTGGGGATCTGATCGCTCGCGAACTCGGAGTGGTCGTCCGGGTCCTGGCCGGCGATCCAGCCGGAGATGTTGAGGTCGTACTTGCCGGTCGTCAGGATCCCGCCTTGACCGTAGGTCGCGAACAGCAGGTTGGCCGGATAGGTCTTGATCTGCACGTCGATGCCGACGGCCTTGAGCATCGCCTGCACCTGCACGGCGACGAGGCGGCGCGTCGCGTTCTCGACGTTATAGCTGAGCGTGAACGACAGCGGTTTGCCGTTCTTGCGCATGATGCCGTCCGGTCCCGGCGTGTAGCCCGCTTCGGCGAGCAGGGCACGTGATTTCGCGGCGTCCGCCGGATATTTCATCACGTCGTCGGTGTACGACCACTGGAACGGCGGCTGATCCGCCCAGGCCACGACGGCGCTGCCGCCCGTGTTCTTGTCGACCAGTGCCTGCTTGTCGACGGCGTACGCCAGCGCACGGCGGATACGCAGGTCGTCGAGCGGCGGGCGCGAGGTGTTCACCAGCATTTGCAGCGTCTGCGGCTGACTGTTGAGCACGACGTTGATGTCTTTGGTGGGGTTCGCTTTGATCGTCTTGTACAGCTGGGGCGACGCTTCGAAGATCCAGTCGACGTCGTGCGAGCGCAGTGCGTTGAGCGACGTGTTCTCGTCGGGGATCTCGCGGACGATGATGCGGCGCAGCTTCGGCTTGCCCAAGAAATAGTCGTCGTTGGCCACGAGCTCGATGTGGTCGCCGCGCACCCAGCGCGCCACCTTGAACGCGCCCGTGCCGATGGGCTGCTGGTTGAACGGGATGCGGTTGAGGTTCGCAAACTTGCCGAGGACGTGCTCGGGCAGGATGCACACGGGGCTGTCGCTTTCGGCGAACACGGTGTCGACGAACGGCGCGAACTTGCGCTTGAGGTGGAACACCACCGTGTTGGCGTCCGGCGTGTCGACCGTCTTCACGTCCTCGTAGCCGACGCGCTCGTTCACGTTGTTCGCGTTGTTCATCATGGCTTGCCACGTGAACTTGACGTCCTTGCTGCTGAACGGCACGCCGTCGTGCCACTTGACGCCGGTATGCAGGTGGTACGTGATCGTCAACCCGTCTTTGCTGATCCCGCCGTTCGCTTGCGTGGGAACTTCGGTGGCGAGGATGGGCACGGTGTTCTTGCCGCCGCCGTCGACGCTGACCAGCGTGTCGAACGACAGCCGGTTGATGAAACCTTCGGTCGTGTTCGCCGACAGAATCGGGTTGAGCGTGTTGGGCGAGCGCTGCGTCGCGACGCGCAGTTCACCGGGGACGGTCCCCGCCCCGTGCGCCGTTCCGCCGGCGGTGCTTATTTCGCCGACCTTCGAGCACGCGCTCACAGACAGCGCGCACGCGAGCGCACCGATCACGAGTGTACGCAAGGGCATCCCTCCTACCGGCGCTTCGTCGCCGTTTTTTTCGCGGTCTTTTTGGCGGCCGCTTTGCGCGCCGGCGCTTTCCGCGCGGGCGGCGCTTTCTTCGCGGCAGCCTTCTTCGCGGCCGCTTTCTTCGGCGCGGCCTTCTTCGCAGGCGCGCGCGCGGGTTTGGCTTTCTTCGCCGGCGCTTTCTTCACGGGTGCGCTCTTTTTCGCCGGCGTCGTTTTCTTAGCCGCGCCGCGCGCGGGCGCCGCCTTCTTCGCGGCCGGTTTGGCCGGTGCGGACTTCTTCGCGCCGGCCTTCACCGGCGACGGTTTCGCGGGCGCAGGCTTGGCCGTCGGGGCGGCTGTCCGCGCCTTGGCCGGCGCGGATTTCGCTGCGGCCGGCTTCGCGGCGACGCCTTTCGGCGCAACCGCCTTGGCGGCGGCAGGCTTGGCCGCTCCAGGTTTTACCGCGACCGGCTTCGACGGTGCCGCGGGTGCTTTGCTGGCGGGTTTGGCGGCCGCGGGCTTGGCGACGGGCGGCTTGGCCGCCGGCGGCTTCGCGACCGGCGGCTTGGCGACCGGCGGCTTGACGACCGGCGGCGGCGGCGCGGCTTTCGCCGGCGCGGGCGGCGCCGGCGGCGACACGGCGGGCGGCGGGTCGCCGGCGGCGTCGACAGGCTTGGGCTTGGCTCGGCTCTTACGGGCGCGGGCCGGGCGGGGCTCGGCCGGCGGGGCGCCGTCCGAGGCAGCCGCCGTATCGGTGGGAGGCCGAGTTGCGGGCTCGTCCGTGCCGGCGTCGTCCCGCGGGGTCCCTGCGTTGGGCGGCGAGGTGTCGGCACCGGCCGTGGACGTTTCGGGCCGCTCGCGTGGGCGTTCCGGCGACGTCTCGGGCGGGCGGGTGGCCTTCGCGCTCGGGCGCGCCTTGCGGACGGGCTTCGCGGCCTCGCCGCCGTCGGCCGCCGCGCCGGCCCGCTCGTGAGCGCGCTGCGGTTCGGGGACGGGTTCGGGGACGGGTTCGGGTGTCGGCTCGGGCTCGGGTTCACGAACGACCCGCAGCGCGACGCGTCGCAAGGTGCCCGCGAGCGGAAACACGATCTCGTTGATCTCGAGCTCGTCCAGCACGTCGAGCACGGTTGAGAACGCGCCGCCCTGGTCCTTGGGCGAGTGCGCGTCGGATCCGATCGCGATCATCACGCCGCGGTCGCGCGCCTTGCGCAAGAACCGCTTGTTGGCGTCGATGTAGCGCTGTTTCTCCTCGTCCGTGTGATCGCGGTAGAGGAAGCGCGTGTTGAACTCGACGGCCATGCCGCGAGCGCCGGCGGCGTCGAGCACGCGATCCTCGTATTGCTCGAGCTTCGCGTCGTCGGGCCAGTGGCCGAACACGGCGGGGACGAAGAAGTGGCCCACGATGTGGCCCGGCAGCCGTTCGATCGCGTCGACGAGCGCCGCGACGTAGGTTTCCCACGTCTGCTCGGTCCCGACGGTGTCGAAGAGATCCTTGAACTCGGGGTTGTCGAACGGCCACGGCCAGTTTTCACCGAGCACCGGGTGCGTGATCGGTATGAAGTGGACCGAACGGATGATCGCGTCGGGCCGCATCGCATCGACGATGTTTTGCGCGTCCGGACGCGAGCGCGGGTCGTTGTCGACCTCGGCGCCGATCGAGTAGCGCATCCCGCGCCGCAGTCCCTCGCTCACGACGGCGGCGTGGCCGACGTCCACGGTCGCGGTCTCCGCCGCGCCGTAGAGGTCACCCGCCTGCGCGAGCTTCAGCGCGCGGCGTACGAGATTCACGGCCGCCGGATCCTCGAACGTGAGGTAGTTCATGTGGTCCGCGACCATGAGGAAGCGCGGGTAGCCGCGCCGGCACGCATGATAGAACCACAGGAACAACATCCGTGCGGTCAGCGGGAGCGGGCGTTCCTCCGCATAGGGTTTATGCTCGCCCTTCGCGTGCCCGTGCGTATCGGGTATCGCGAACAGGCGCGGATCGCGCTCATTGGATTCGTTCAAGCAATTGGCCGCCGGGACACGAACCCGAGGTTTTCTGCGAGAAAGGCAAGGAACCTGTTGGTACGGGCAGTGCAGAAAAAAAGCCGCCCCCGATGGGGCGGCGGACAAGGTTGGTTCGTTCGCGGAGGCCGGACTAGGTCCGGAGCCCTCCGATCATCGTGAGACATTGTTTGGGACCGTCTGTAGTAACGATGACCACCTCCTCTTGTCCGCCTGTTAACCTTCATTCGTCTCTGGTCTGAAGGGGCCGCGGACGTATCGTGAGCCCGCCTTTCGCGAAGCGTTTTCAGGTTCTCCTGCGGCCTAATGCGGAGATTGTTCAGCGGCGGACGGGTACCCGATAGCCTTCGAGTTCCAGCAGACGCGCTTTCAGTTCGACGCCGTAGGCGTACTGGTGGAGCGCGCCGGTTGCGTCGACGACGCGGTGGCACGGGTAGAGCAGCGCGACCGGGTTGCGCGCCATCGCGCGACCGACGGCGCGCGCCGCGCTCGGCTGCCCGATGGACTCGGCGATCCAGCGATAGGAGCGGACTTCGCCGGGCGGGATCGTCGCCGCGGCGCGCAGCGCGGACTGGTCGAACGGGGTCAATTCGCTGATGTCCACCTTGCCGAGATCGGGCTGGTGGGTGCGGAAGAAGCTCGCGACCGTATCGCTGACCCACTGCGGCGTCTGCGACGCGATGAGGCCGCGGCCCAGCCGGCGCTGCAGCTTGGCGAGCACGGCCTCTTCGCCTTCCCCGCGGTCGAGCGCCACGGCGGTGATGCCGCTATGGCGGAACGCGACGTAGAGCCGGCCGATCGGGGACTCGACCGTGGTGATGGAGTCCGGAGCGACGATCTTCACCGTGAGCTTGATGTGGTCGAGGATCTTCGGGACGAGGCTCTGCGGCGGTTCGACCGGCGGCAGGCAGGTGAGGCAGTACGCGATCCCCTCATTCTCGCGGTAGATCTCTTGGCATTCGGGACAGGCGTGCAGGTGGGCCAGCACGTGCTCGCGCTGCGGTTCGACCCCCTCACGCATCTCGTCCCAAAGTCGTTCGACGTCGGCGCAACGCATGGGGATCACTCCTCTTCCTCGGTGGCGGCGGAACGCTCGTTCGGAACGATGCGACCGACCTGGGGTCCGAGGATACGGCGAAGGATGCGCACGGCGCGATGGACGTGCGACTTCACCGTGCCGATCGGCTGGTTCAGGATTTCGGCGATCTCGGGATGGCTTCGGCCCTCGATGAAGCGCAGCGTCGCGGCGGCGCGCAGGTGCATCGGGAGCTGCAGCAACGCTTGCTCCACGAGGATCATATCGGCCGCGCG
>JAXDMA010000074.1:0-12305 GCA_034666305.1 Vulcanimicrobiota bacterium | reverse complement strand
TCGACGGAACGCTGATCGACTCCAACGACCAGCACGCCCGGGCATGGGTCGCGGCGCTCGCCGAAGCCGGATACCCCATACCCTTCGAACGGGTCCGTCCGCTCATCGGGATGGGCGGCGACAAGATTCTCCCCGAACTCGTCCCCGGGCTCGAAGAGGACAGCCCGCAAGGCAAGGCGATCGGCGAGTCGCGCAAGCGCGTCTTCAAGGAGCGCGAGCTGCACACGATCCCGCCGACGCGCGGCGCGCGCGAACTGCTCGAAGCGGTCCGCGCGCGGGGCGCGCGTGTCGTCGTGGCGACGTCGGCGAAGAAATCCGAGCTCGACGGATTGCTCGCGCGCGGCGACCTCGGCCCGCTCGTCGACATCGCGGCCACCGGCGACGACGCGGAGGATTCGAAGCCCGATCCCGACATCATCGGCGCGGCGCTGAAAAAAGCGGGCATCGCGGCCGCCGATGCGGTGATGGTCGGCGACACGAAGTACGACGTCGAGGCGGCGCACCGCGCAGGCGTCGCATGCGTGGCGCTGCTCTGCGGCGGCAACGACCCGGCGACGTTACGCGACGCTGATGCGGTGTTTGCGGATCCCGCCGAGTTGACCGGCGCGCTGGAGCGGCCTCCTTTTCTGTGGCTTGCCGTGGGTCAAGGAACCCGCTGATACCACCAGTCACGATTGGTGCTGAGTTGCGAGCAATCCTTATTCGGTGACAAGGTTACGCCCATCCATGTGGTTCCGTTTCCCCAGTGCAGTGAGCCCACCCAATCCAAGTCGACGCGCTGAAACTGCCCCTCCGACCACCCATCGGTTCTGCGAGCATGCAGGCCGGCCTTATTCGCGGTGAAGGACCATATATAGGCGCCGTTCGGCTTCTCCAGCCACTTGCCGACGATGCACGATACGTTCGTATTCGTGCCCAATGCTCCGTGCAGGCGTTCCAAGGAGATGTTCTGGGGACCCGGGTCCGCGCTCATGATGACCTGCTGGATCGGTGATGGCTTGTATGTGACCGCGTCCGCCCAGACCTGAGCCGTCTGGTTGGCAAAGCTCTTTGCAAGGACGACGGAGAAACTTCCCTGAGCGTCAGTGGTGACATCGCGGATACCGTTGAGTCTGATGTGGACCACAGCATTCGGGATCCCCGTATGAACATCGGCAGTGTCTGAGACTCTCCCATAAAACCTGGGCCGCCCATCCGAAGCGCCGACGAGCTGAGTCGTTACATACGCCCCGACCCCCAGCACGATTGCGACCAGGACTAGGATGAAAACGTACGTGACGGCCTTTTGCGTCCCCGCGGAGTCCAACCGCCCGACGACTTGGCGATACAAAAGGAAAAGGACGAGAACGAGAAGCGCTGACAGCGCAAGCGGGGTCGTGACCTTGAGCGCGAGAGACAGGATGCCGCCCGAAGGATCGGCACCGGCATCGGCAATGAGAAACAGCATCAGTGCTTTGTAAACGTATTTTGCAACGTGAAATTCGTGAAGCTCAAGCTAATGCTCGTACTTAACGACTGAATGAAGTGCCACCACCCGACCGGTATGAACAGTGCTTCGCCCGGCCGCAAAACATCGGACCGGAACACGACATCGGCGAACAAAGGAAATTGTCCCTTCTTCTCCGCCGTGAAGTCGACGTCACTGAAGACCCCTTTTCTGTTGTACATGAGCGGCGTGACCTCAGGAGGCGCCAAAGTAATCGCCTTTTCACCCATGACCTGCACAAGGAGCACGTTCATGACATCGTAATGAAGCGGTGTCACAGTGCCCCGCGGACCGAACCACAGGTACGTGCGTCCTTTTGCCATCTTCGAATCGAGATACCCGTCGAGCTGGGGGATCTCTTCGAATAGTTCTGCGAGATCTGCCTCCAACGCGTGGTTGTTCGCGCAGATGTAAAAATCGTTGGACGCTTCCGTCTGCTCAACCGCCGTCGCGAACTCCGACAGCGGCATCCGCGTTCGATGTGCATCGAGGTTGAGCTCGTACGCCGGATCGCCCTCGCGTCCCGTTTGTACCTCCACGATGCAGTGCCCGTAGCGCTTTGCGAAGTAGCACGGCGTCCACCTTGAGAGGAGCGGCCAGTCCTTCGCGACATCGGACAAGATCACGGGTTCGTTGCCGCAGTAGAATGACCGGTAAAAGTCATCCGCGTCAACGCCGCTTACCCTCCGGATGCACTCGTCGCCAAGCAGACGGCGGACGGCGTACCGCGTCAACAGCGCGCTCTCGAGCTTTGAAACACGCTCCATGAGTTCCGTTCCGAACGCGACCTCCGGGCCGGCGCGCAGCCGGTTCAGCTCCGCGACGTCCGCGGCGTCGGGAAAGCCGCTTTCGCGCAGAACCGAAGCGACTTGCTCCACGCTGACTCCTAACGCGAGATTCTCTAGAGTCCACGTTGCCCAATGGTTTGGCAGCTGATCGAGTGGACGAGAGGACATTGAATACGCTCCTGCAATGGTTAAATTGTTAGGCTGACCGAGCTCCACCTCTATCCATCGAACTGGAGAACCCGAATGAGCACTCCGACACCAACGCCAACGCCAACGCCAACGCCAACCCCGACGCCGATCCCGACGCGAAGCGCCTACAACTCGAATCCAACTCCGACCCCCACGCCGACCCCGACCCCCACGCCGACCCCGACCCCCACTCCGACGCCGACGCGAAGCCTGTTCAACTCAAATCCGATCCCGACCCCGACCCCGACACCGACACCGACACCGACACCGACACCGACACCGACGCCGAGTCCGACCCCAACTCCAACTCCCAGCCCTACACCGCACCGCACGCACTAGACGACCCCGAAGGGTACTGGGGGTGCCGCGCCTCTAGCTACGGGCGGCCACGTGAGCGTCGTAACCGAATTCGGCGGAAGCGTCACCGACGTGCGGCGGTTGCCGCGCACGATCCGCGGCACCAATATGCGGGCACCGCGGTTCGTCAGCACCAGCACGCCACCCCCGCCGGGATTCTCGAACGCGACGTGCGCGAGGTCCTCAAGCGCTCCGCGCGATTCGACGACGCGGGCGCCTCTGCGCACGCTTCGTGAAAAGTGCGCCATCGCCCAATACATGCCACTTCGAACGATATCTCGCGTGGCGCTGTCGATCGTAATCAGCCCGCCACACGAAAAGGGTCCAAGGTTCGGTTTCCCCCGTTCGTCGAGCGCGAAGTTCCACGCAATGATGCATCGGGCCCAGTTCCTGAGGATGTCGGTGAACTGCGCTGCCCATCTCGCCCAGTCGGTTGCATAAACGGGGCTCGTGTAGTTCGGACCGCCCTCGGTCCAGTATGCGTGTTTCGCCGGAAATGCATCATGCACGCGAGACATCGCACTAGGCTTTCCGGAATACCCGTGCCAGGCGACGCCGTCGGCATGTCGCTGCACGCCGGCGTCCTCCAACGACGCGATTGCTCGTCCCCAAAGGTTGTAGTTGTGATCGATGATCCAAATTTTTGTCGACACGCCGGCACGCTCTAGCGCGGGGCCCAGAATGTTGCCGACGAACTCCACTTCCATCTCTTGAGGCCACGTGCACTGCGGCATGCGCCCGTCCTGGTCGGTATCGACTTCGTTCTGCGACGTCAGCGCGTCGATGGCGAGCCCTTCAGCTGAGTACGCTTGGACGAAACGCGTAAGATAGTTCGCGTACGCCGGAAGGTAGCGCCAGCGCATCGTGCCGCCCAGCGCTGAGTTGTTGTCTTTCATCCACGCGGGCGGGCTCCACGGAGATGCGAGCAGGAAGATATCCGGATTGACTGCCCGCGCCTCGCGCAACATCGGTACAATCCAGCGCCGGTCCAGTTCGATGGAAAACCGGCGAAGGTCCGGATCCGGAGCCGAACTGTCGTCGTAACTATAGATCTTCGTCGAATAGTCGCTGGATCCGATACACGTGCGTCCGACGTTCAAAGCCATTCGCGAGGGATGGAAGAGCTCAGCGAAGAGCTCGCGTCTCGCTTCCGGCGCCAATCGATCGAATATGTAGCACGCAGAATCGGTGAACGATGCACCGAAACCGAGGATCTCCTGGCGGAGAACGTCCGGTGTGAGAACGATGTCGGCCGCGGCGCCCACTCGGCATGCTTCCCAACCGAAGCCTGGTTGCTCGGCGTAGCGGTGCGCCCCGAATGTCTGGTGTACTGTCAGCGCGCCAACCGGAGTGTCGCGGCTTTGTGCGCCGAAGGCGGGTTGCCACGCGGCTAGCAGAGCGGCTGTCCCCGCAACGATGCCAGCCTCGATGAAGTGTTGCCGCTTAACTTCGCCCACGACGCCGCTGGGATCGATCTGGTTCGCCATGAGTTAGGGTTCAACGGCGGTTTTGGAAACCGCTCGTTCATCGGCCGTTCGCGTGGTCGAGCGCCGAGTCGACGGCGCCGTAGAGATCCTTCATCAAAAACGGCTTGGTGAGGAACGCGTTCCAGCCGTCGTGCGAGGCCGGCATGCGGACGCCGATGCGCACGAGCGGCGTGCCGTTCGCGCGCGCGACGAACGTCTCCGGCGACATGCCGAGGCGATCGGCGTCGACGAGCGCGACGTCGAAGTGCCCGTCCGCGATCGTGCGCAGCAGCTCCTCACCGCCGGTGGCGACCGCGACCGCGTAGCCGTCGCCGCGCAGCGTGTGCGCGACGTACGAGCGGGCGTCGCCGTCGGCGTCCAGCAAGGCGATGCGGCGCGAAGCCACCGTGCGGCGTGCGGGGCGGGCCGGCACGTACACACGGAACGTCGAGCCTTGGCCTTCGACCGAGTCGACCGAGATCGCGCCGCCGTGCAGCTCGACGATCGTGCGCGTGAGGTACAAGCCGAAACCCGTCCCGCCGATGCCGAGCGCACGCGCATTGCTGGCGCGCGCGAAGCGTCCGAACAGCTTGCCGCGCTCGTTCTGGGGAATCCCGATCCCGCGGTCGCGCACCGTGAGCTCGACGCCGCCGGAGCGCGCGCGCAGCGCGACTTCCACGGTTTCACCGCCCGGCGAGTACTTGATCGCGTTGCCGACGATGTTCTCCACGACTTGGCGCAGGCGCGCCTCGTCGCCGTTGACCGTCAGCGGCGCGCCCGAAACGCGCAAATCGATCGGCCGAGTCACCGAGAACACGCGCACGACGTCGCGCACCAGCCCGATCATGTCCACCTCGCCGAGCACGAGCGCGAGCTCGTTCTGCTCGAGGCGCGACAGCGCGAGCGTGTCCGTCGCCAGCGAGGCGAGCCGCATCGCACTCGACGAGATCATGCCGAGATACTGGCGCGACTCGCTGTCGAAGCGGTCGTCCTCCGCGAGCACGTCGGCGAAGCCGACGATCGTCGTGAGCGGCCCCTTGAAGTCGTGCGCGAGCATCGCGATCAGGTCGTTCTTCACCTGGTTGAGCTCGACCACGGCGTCGCGGCGCGACGCGAGCTCTTTGTACAATTCGACGTTGCGCGCGGCGACGGCGAAGTACTGGCCCAGCAGCCCCAGCGCGAACACGTCGGCCGCGCCGAGCTGCGTATCGCGCTGCACGTCGAGCACATAGGCCGTGCCCCCGCCCGAACCCGGCACGCGCACCGCGGCGCGGTGCTCGAGCTCGTCGAGCACGCACACGTCGCTGCGCGACGCCAGCGCGACGAAGTCGTCGCCGGGCTGCGTCTCGTCGCGCGACGTCAGATCGGTGGTCGCCGCGAACCCGCCGCGCGGCTGCGGCGCATACAGCGTCGCCCGCGCGTCGACGAGCTCGTGCACGCCGGACAGCAGCGCATCGACCAGCACCGTCGGTTCCAGCGACGCGAACAGCGTGCGCGCGATCGACGTGATCGCGGTGAGCCGTTCGTTCTGCATCGTGAGCTGCACGCCGCGCAGCACCTGCTCGGTCACGTCGCGCTGCACGACGACGTAGTGCGTCACCCGGCCCGTGTCGTCGAGCAGCGGGCGCGCCGTCGCTTCGGTATGATAGTACGAACCGTCGGCCCGGTACGAGATGTAGTCGACGCGCGCGGGACGCCCCGCCATCACCTCTTCGCGCATGTGCACGAGCCGCGACCGGTCCGTCTTCGGACCGAAGAACTCCTCGGCGCGATGCCCGATCACGTCGTCGGGCCGCGTCGCGCCCTTCTGCCGGATGAACGCTTCGTTCGCGTACACGATCGTCGCAGGGTCACCGGGCTGGGCGCCGGGCTTCGCCAAAATGATCGGGTCCTGCGCCGCCTCGATCGCCGCGGACAGCAGGTGGATGCGTTCCTGCGCGCGCTCGGTCTCCGTCAGATCGGTCGCGACGACCAGCACGATCTCCCGACCGCGCGTCGGAACGAGCTCGATGCGCAGCTCGATCGGATACGTCGTGGCGTCTTTGCGCCGCGCGACGGTCCGGATGGTGAGCCGCCGCCCCGGGTGGGCGCGCAGCTCCGCGAGGCGTTCCGCAAGCCGTCCCTCTTTGATCAACGCGGGCAGAAGCGCGTCGAGCGGAAGCTGGCGCAGCTCGTCGGTGGAATACCCCAAGTTGCGGCGGGCCGCGTCGCTGGCGAACAGCACCCGCTGCGCGGCGAGGTCGACGTGGTACAGTTCCGTCTGCGAGCTGTCGAACAGCCGCAAAAGCGTGCGCCGCGCTTCGAACTGTTCGACCACGGCGTCGCCGATCGCGGCGAGCGACGTGCGTTGCGCGCGCGTGAGCGTGCGCGGGCGGCGGTCGAGCACGCACAGCGTTCCCACCGCGTAGCCGTCGCTCGAGCGCAGCGGATAGCCGGCGTAAAAGCGAATCCCTTCCGCGCCCGTGACGAGCGGGTTGTCGGCGAAGCGCGCGTCCGCAGCGGTGTCGTCGATCTCGAAGATACCGTCGTCGACGATCGCGTGCGCGCAGAACGCGAGGTCGCGCGGCATCTCGCGCACGTCGAGCCCGAGCGAGGACTTGAACCATTGCCGGTCGCGGTCGATCAGGGAGATCAGCGAGATCGGTGTGTCGCAGAGCTGGGCAGCGAGCCGCGTGAACGCATCGAACAGCGCCTCGCTCGGCGTATCGAGGAGCTCGTACTCGTAGAGGGCGGCGAGCCGCCGCTCCTCAGACGGAGGAACCGGCGCTGAAATGGACATCGGCGATGCGTGCACGCTTCGCCCCGACGAACGCGAGGACTTCCTCGAGGGGCCGCGCGTTGAGCACCTCGGCGGCCGTGAGCCACGCCCGGCGCGCCTGTCCGACGGCATAAGCCACGTTTGCGAGCTGCGCCGCGCTATGCGCGTCGGAGTCGCAGGTGAACGTCACGCCGAACTCGCGCGCGCGCCGCGCGAGCGGGCTGGGCAGGTCGAGCCGGCTCGGCTGACCGTCGATCTCCAGCGCCGTGCCGGTCCTGGCGGCGGCCGCGAACACCGCGTCGTGGTCGAAGTCGTAGCCCGCGAACGTCTCGACGTTGCGGCCCGTCGGATGACCGATCACGTTGACGTACGGGTTCTCCATCGCGCGCACCAATCGCGCCGTCATCGCGTCGCGCGACTGGTTGAACGCGGAGTGCACCGACGCGACGACGATGTCGAGCTCGGCCAGGATCTCGTCGTCGTAGTCCAGCGAACCGTCCGCGCGAATGTCCACTTCCGTGGAGCACAGCGTGCGAATGCCGTAACGATCGCCGAGCTCGCGCACGCGCCGGCGCTGCTCCCGCAGCTCGTTCGGATCGACCCCGATCGAACCGCGGCCCCACGAATGGTCGCTGATCGAGTGATACGCGTACCCGCGCGCCGCACACGCCGCGATCATCGTCTCGAGCGTGTCGCGACCGTCGGAATACGTGGAATGCAAGTGAAAGTCGCCTTTGAGATCCGATAGCTCGACGACGCGCGGCAGCGACCCGTCGAGCGCGGCTTGGATCTCGCCGATCCCGAGCCGCATCTCCGCCGGGATGTACGCCATGCCCAGCGTCGCGTACACTTCCTCTTCGGTGCGGCACGTGATCACGCGGCCGTCGGTCAAGTCGACGATGCCGTTTTCGCTGACGCGCAGGTTCTTGCGCACCGCCAGCTCGCGGAATTGGATGTTGTGCTCGCGCGAGCCCGTGAAGTGCTGCAGCAGGTTGCCGTAGAGATGCGCAGGCAGCACGCGCAGGTCGATCTGCAAACCGCCCGCGAGCCAGATGCTCGCCTTCGTGGGGCCTTCGGCGAGCACGGCTTCGGCACGGTTCCACGCGGTGAACGCGGTGACGACGGACTCGGCGTTCTCCGACGTGCAGACCACGTCGACGTCGCCGACGGTCGGTTCCTGTCGCCGCACGCTGCCGGCCGTCGTGAGGTCCTGCGCGTCGGTGAGCTCGCGCAAGTACGCGATCACCTCGCGCGCGATCGGCAGCGCGACGCCCAGCGGCGTGCGCTTGGTGCGGCCTTTGTACGAGAGCACGCCGCGCCGGATGTTGTCGATCGACTTGGCTCCCAGACGCGGGATCGTCGCGAGCGCGCCGTCGTCGAGCGCGCGTTCGAGATCGGCCAGCGACGCGATCCCCAGCCGCTCGAACAACTGCTGGGCGGTCTTCATCCCCACGCCTTGGACGCCGAGCAGCTCCAACAGCGTCGACGGGTATTTCGCGCGCAGCTCTTCGAGGTACGGATCGGTGCCCGTCTGCGCGAGCGTCGCGATCCGCCCGGCGATCGTCTTGCCCACGCCCGGCAGCTCGGTGAGACGCGCGGCATCGACGCCCCCGCCGAGCGGCGGCGCATTCTCGAGCGTCTCGGCGGCGCGCTCGTACGCCATGAACTTGAAGAACGGCTCCCCGGCGAATTCCATCAGGGTGCGTATCTCGCGCAGGTCTTTGGCGATCTCGCCGTTTGTCCGGGTTGCCATGAAGTAGGAGATCGTTTCACGCCGACGTAGGCGGTTCCATGCGAGTCGACACCGCCATGCTCGGCGTCGTGTGCTCCGCGCTGGGCACGCTGGTCGTCGTCATCGGCGCGCTCGCCGCCGTGCGCCAGCTCGCGCACCTGCGGCGCGGCAACGAGCTGTCCGCGATTGGGAAGTTCGTCGACGAATGGTCGAGCCAAAGCTTCGAGGAGGACCGGGTGCTCGTACGCAAAGAGCTCGCCGGGATGCTCGCGGACCCCGCGTTCTTCGAGACCTTTCGAGACGACCCGCGTACGACCAGGGTGTTTCGGGTTTGCCACTTCTTCGAGCGGCTCGCGTTTTTCGTCCGCCAGGGTGCGATTTCGGAGCTCCTCGCGATGGAACTTTTCGCCACCGCGGCGATCATGCAGTGGGACCTCATGCGCGACTTCATCGTCGGCGTGCGCGCACACCACCACACGCAGACGCCGATGGAATGGTTCGAAGACTTCGCGATGCGCGCGCCGGAGTGGGCGGAGCGGAACAATCGCCGGTCCAAAGGGCTGCGCCGCGATCCCAAGGCACCGTTTCTTCGCGCCGAACCGGCCGCTCCGCCCCCCGCGGCGCGCGTGGACGAAGGACTCGCTGCCCCTGAGACGTAGCGCGAAAGCCATGCTTCGCACCGAGCGCGCACGGCTCGACCCGGCGATCCTCAACCTGCCGGTCGAGAAGATGCGCGAGGGTTATTACTCCGATACCTACTTCAACCGGGCGCGCGAGATCCTCGAAGCGGATCGCTATCACCCGCGCGTCCGCATGCAAGTGTTCCAGCGCAATCACGCCGTCTTGTGCGGGATCGACGAGGCGATCGCGATTCTCAAGCTGTGCAGCGGACGCCGCGGCCGCGCCGGCGCGTGGGAGGACGGCTGGAACGCGCTGGCGGTGCACGCGCTGTACGACGGCGACCCCATCGCACCGTTCGAGACGGTGATGACGATCGAAGGCGACTACGCGCTGTTCGCGCACCTCGAGACGCCGTATCTCGGCGTGCTGGCACGCCGCTCGCGCATCGCGACGAACGCGCGCGCGATCGTCGACGCTGCCGGCGGCAAGGAAGTGCTGTTCTTTCCGGCGCGGTTCGACCACCATCTGGTGCAGACGGGCGACGGCTATGCCGCGTACATCTCCGGCGCGCTGGGAGTGTCGACCGATGCGAATGCCGAGTGGTGGGGCTCGCGCGGCATGGGCACGGTCCCGCACGCGCTGATCGCGGCGTACGACGGCGACACCGTGCGCGCGACCGAGAAGTTCGCGCAGTACATCGACCCGTCGGTCAACGTGATCGCGCTCGTCGACTTCGACAACGATTGCGCCGGGACGTCGGTCGCGGTCGCGCGCGCGCTCGGCGACCGCTTATGGGGCGTGCGGCTCGATACCTCAGGCACGCTCGTCGACAAGAGCGTCATCCCGCAGATGGGAACGTTCCCGCCGACGGGCGTCAACGCGCAGCTCGTGCACAACGTGCGCGACGCGCTCGACCGCGAAGGCTTCCGCACCGTGAAGATCGTCGTGAGCGGCGGCTTCGATGCAGAACGCATCCGCACGTTCGAGCACGACCGCGTCCCCGCCGACGCGTACGCCGTGGGGAGCGCGTTCTTCAAAGGCGCCGGCTCGTTCGACTTTACGGCCGACATCGTCGCGCTCGACCACGGCTCAGGCTGGCAAGAATGCCACAAAGTCGGGCGCCCGGAACGCCCGAACCCGCGGCTGACGCCGGTCGGGTAACGGCCGCGCCGCCGATGTCTCATTCTAGACAATACAGCACATATCGTCTATATTAAGACCATGAGCCCCGCCCGCACGAAGCGCTCCCCGGACAGCCCTCGGCCCACGGAGACGGCCCGAGAACGCGCCGCGCGGCTCGGACCCGCCGGGATCCGTGGGTTCTTCAACGTCGCCCGCCTCTGGCAGCTGAGCCAGCCCGAGCAGCAAACCTTGCTGGCGCTCCCGCGTTCGACGCTTGCCAAGTACCGCCAGGATCCGGCGAGTGCGCAGCTCTCTCCGGACACGCTGGAGCGAATCTCGTACCTTCTCGGCATCTACAAGGCGCTGCAGATTCTGATTCCCGATGCGGCGCAAGCCGACGAGTGGGTTCGCCGGTCGAATACTGCCGCGCTCTTCGGCGGACGCTCTGCGCTCGATCGAATGCTCGGCGGTCAGGTGTCGGATTTGTACGTCGTGCGACAGTACCTCGACGCTCAGCGAGGCTGGTGACGCCGCCGCTCGCGTCGATCTCGTGGCGGCCCGCCTTCCGTATCGTGCCGTCCCGGTTTCCGACGATCGACATCCTCGAGCGGTTTGACAACCCGCAAGACTGGGACGCGCTGATCGAGTTGGAGATCGCGACCAACCCGCGCGTGCGCGACGAGATCGGGGAGCTGTCACTGGTCCCCCCGGAGGAGCGAGTCGGCGGTCCGGGCGCATCCGCCATCATGGCTGCCTTCACTCACCTGAATCCCGAAGGATCACGTTTCTGCGACGGAACGTTCGGCGTGTTCTACGCAGCGCGTGAACGCGACACGGCGGTCGACGAAACGGCATACCACCGCGAGCGTTTCTTCGAGCGGACGGCGATGCGCCCGCTCGATGCCGATATGCGCGTCTACTCGGTCGACGTCACGGGCGAATTCCACGATCTTCGCGACGCGGATCTGCCCGATGTCTATGCGCCAAAACGATACGACGCATCGCAAGCGCTCGCAGCCCGGTTACGCGGCGATCGTTCGAACGGAATCGTGTATCGCAGCGTACGCCGCCCGCAAGGCCGGTGCATCGCGGTCTTTCAGCCGAGGCGTTTGTCCCGTTGCCGCATCGACCGGCATCTGACGTATCATTGGGACGGGAAACGAATCAACGTCGTCTACGAGAAGCGTGCGTTCCCGCGGGCGTGACGCGCCTACACCGGCGCGTTTTGCGTCGCGAGCTTTTCGATGATCGCGCGATTGAACAGGATCAGGTCGCTGGGATTGCGCGAGGTGACCCAGTTGCCGTCTTGCACGACGGGCTGGTCGCGGTAGAGACCGCCCGCGTTGCGGATGTCGTCGGCGATCGACGCGTAACCCGTCAGCGTGCGCCCGCGCACGAGCTGCGCCGAGATGAGCACCTGCGGACCGTGGCAGATCACGAACATCGGCTTCTTCGCCTGATCGAATTCCTTGACGAAACGCTGCACGTCTTTGTTCGTGCGAATGTGATCGGGCGACTGACCGCCCGGAATCAAGAGCGCGTCGAAATCGTCGGCGGTCACGTCGGCGACCAGCTCCTCCGCTTTGACGCTCTGACCTTCGTCGAGCCCGCGTTTGCCGCGAATCTTCTGCAGCGCGCGGTCGTCCACACCGACGATCGTCACGATGGCTCCGGCTTCCTCGAGCGCGCGGCGCGGTTCGATCAACTCTGACTCCTCGAACCCGTCGCCCACGAGGGCGGCGATTCGCTTACCTTCGATTTCCATAGGGGATCGGGCGTTCTCACC
>JAXDMA010000073.1:0-10571 GCA_034666305.1 Vulcanimicrobiota bacterium | reverse complement strand
CGCTCGGATCTTCGTCGCGCGATCATCGGGCCGATGTCGAGTTGCTCGGCGAGCGGTTCGAAATTTCGCGCGTCGGCACGGACGGCTCCATCGACAAGGCGATCGCGAAGCTCAAGGAGCTCGACGGCACGGTCGACGCCATCGGGCTCGGCGGAATCGATGTGTATTTGTACGCCGGTAAGGACCGCTACGCGCTGCGCGACGGGCTGCGGCTGCTGGATGCTGTGAAGATCACGCCCGTGGTCGACGGCAGCGGGCTGAAGAATACCCTGGAGCGTAATGCGATAACGTTCATTCAGACGGAGCTCGGGATCGAGCTGCGCGGGAAGCGCGTGCTGATGGTCAGCGCGCTGGACCGGTTCGGGATGGCGCAGGCGCTCGTGCAGGCCGGCGCCGACGTCGTGTTCGGCGACTTCATCTTCGCGCTCGACCTCGACCGGCCGGTGCGCGGGCTCGACGAGTTCGAGGAGATGGCGCGCAAGTATCTGCCCGACGCGTGCAAGCTGCCGTTCCAGTTCTTCTATCCGACGGGCAAGAAACAAGACCGTGCGCCGCAGCCAAAGTATCCCGAATATTACGACGACGCCGAGATCGTCGCCGGCGACTATCATTTCATGCGCCAGTTCATGCCGGAGCGGCTCGACGGCAAGACGATCCTCACCAACACGGTCACCGCGAACGACGTCGACTTTCTGCGCGCGCACGGGATCGCACGGCTCGTCACGACGACGCCGGATTTCGGCGGGCGCTCGTTCGGCACGAACGTCGTGGAAGCCGCGATGATCGCGCTGCTCGGCAAGAAGTGGGCGGACGTCACCGACGAGGACTATGCACGCCTGCTGCGCGAGCTCGACCTCAAGCCGCGCGTGATCGAGTTTCAGGCGGCGTAGCACCGCTTGTCGCTGCTGCGCAACCTCTTCGCGCGCCAGGCGCACGATCGCGAACGCCTGCCGTCCGACGGCGTACCGCTGCGCCGCGTCTTGGGCGTGCGCGCACTGATCGCGGTCGGGCTCGGCACGATGCTGGGCGGGATCTTCTCGACGGTCGGCTCCGGTTCGAACGCGGCGGGTCCGGCCGTGATCGCGGCGTTCGGATTGTCGGGCGTCACGTGCGTGTTCGTCGCGCTGTGCTATGCGGAGCTCGCCTCGATGGTGCCGGTCGCGGGCAGCGCGTACACGTACGCGTACGCCGCGCTCGGCGAGTTCGTCGCGTGGGTCATCGGCTGGGACCTCATCCTCGAGTACGGCTTCTCGGTCGCGCCGCTCGCCGCGACGCTGTCGGCGTCGCTGCAGCAGCTGCTCGCGAAGATCGGGTTGCCGCTCCCGGCGTGGGCGCAGACCGCACACGTCGCGTTCGCCGGCGGCGGTATCGACTTCGCGCATACGCAGGTCGACGTGATCGCCGCGGTCGCGATCGTGCTGCTCGCGATCCTGCTGGCGATCGGAATCCGGGAGTCCGCCGGCACCAACGGCGCGCTCGTCGTGATTCAGCTCGTCGCGCTCATCGCGTTCGTGCTGGGGCTCGCCGGCGCGGTCCGGCCCGGTGCATACCATCCGTTCGCGCCGCTCGGTCTCGGCGGAATCGTGACCAGCGCAGCGCTCGTTTTCTTCGCGTACATCGGCTTCGACACGGTCACGGTCGCGAGCGAGGAGGCGCGCGATCCCGTGCGCGACGTGCCGCGCGCGATCATCGGCTCGCTGATCGTCGGCGCGGTGCTGTTCACGGCGGTCGCGGCGGTCGCCGTCGGCGTGGTTGCCTGGGACAAGATCGATCCCGACGCCGGCATGCTCGACGCGGTCAAGCACGCGGGCTCGAACCCGGTGCTGTTCGCGCTAGTGCTCGCGGGCACGGTCACCGGCACGTTCGCTTCGATGCTCACATCGCTGCTCGGCCAGGTTCGCATCTTCTACGTGATGTCGCGCGACCGGCTGCTGCCGCGCGCGTTCGGTTCGGTGAACCCGCGCACGCAGACACCCATCGTCACGACGATGATCACCGGCGTCATCGTCGCGATCGTTGCCGCGCTCGTGCCGCTGACCAGCCTGCTCAAGCTCGTGAACATCGGCACGTTCTCCGCGTTCGTCATCGTGTGTGCCGGCGTGATGGTGCTGCGCTTCACGCATCCCGGTGCGGTGCGCCCGTTCCGCGTGCCGCTCGGTCCGGTCGTCGTTCCGGCCGCGGGCATCGCGCTCTGCGCCTGGCTCACGCTCGAAGGGCTCGACAAGCTGACGTGGCTGCGTTTCGCGATCTGGTTCGCCGTGGGGCTGATCGTGTACGCGCTGTACGGTTACCGCAACTCGCTGCTCCGTTCGCGTTGAGATGACCGGCACGCCGCATCTCCGGCGGGTGCTCGCGCTGCGCGACTTGATCGTCGTCGCGGCGGCCGCGATGGGTCCGGCGTTTTCGCTCGCGACGACGATGGCGGCGATGATCGCCGCGACGGGCCGCTGGACGTGGCTGGCGCTCACGATCGTCGCGGTGCTCATGGCGATGATCGCGGCCGGATACCGGCGCCTGGGCGAGCGCATGCGTGACGCCGGGTCATCGTACGCGTGGATCCGCGCCGCGTTCGGCCCCGTCACCGGTGCGTACGGTGCCTGGGTGCTGCTGGTCGGCAACATCTTCGCGGTGCTCGCCACGGCGCTGCCCGCGGGCACGTACACGCTGGATCTGCTCGCGCCGGGCCTGGCGGCCAATGCGCTCGCCATCGCGCTGGCGGCCTGCGGCTGGATCGCCGCGAGCGCGCTGCTGCTGTGGTACGGCTTGCGGCCGACCGCCATCCTGACGCTGCTGCTGCTCGCCGCGGAAATCGTCGTCCTTGCGGGCGCCGCCGGGCTCGCGGGGAGTCACCCGCGCCCCGGCGCGGTCGCGTTCGTCCCGGCGCCGTTCGAGTGGGGCGGGATCGTGGCGGCGATCGTCGTCGGCATCTGGATGATCGACGGCTGGGAAGTGTCGGCCTCGACCGCGGAGGAGGCGCACGGCGACGCTTCGGTGCCCGGCCGGGGCGGTCTGGCGGGGCTCGTGCTCACCAGCGTCGTGCTGCTGGCGGCCGTCGCCGCGTTCACCCGGATCGGCACGCCCGCGGGCTTCGCCGAGCACCAGAGCGACGCGCTCGCGTACGTCGGCGGCCTGCTCGGCGGCGGCTGGCCGCTCGTGCTCGGCGTGACCGTGCTCGTCTCGCTGGCCGCGTCGCTGCAGACGACGCTCGTCTACCTGACGCGCAGCATCTACGGCATGGGCCGGGACGGCCTGCTGCCGCGCGCGCTGGGACGCCTCGACCGCCGGGCGGAGCCGGCCGCGGCGATCGCGCTCATAACGGGCCTATCGCTGGCGTTCACGTTGGCCGCCGGGGTTTCGCCCAGCGTGAACGCGGCCTTCACGTTCGTCCTCCAGGGGACGTCCTGGTTCTTGGGCGTCCTCTTCGTCATGACGGCGGCCGCCGCGGTCCGGGTGTTTCGGGACGAACGGGAGGCGCGCTGGCCGGGCGTCGTCCTGCCCGGCAGCGCCGCCGTCGTGCTCGGCGTCATTCTGTCGGTAGCGCTCGTTCGTGCCGATTGGCTCACCAGGGGTTTCATCGCCGCCTCTGCAATCATCGGGCTTCCCCTGGCGCTCTGGCGCGGCGGCGTCGTCCGCCGGGCGTTCGCGCCGGGGGCGGAACCACGTACCGGGAGTCGCTTTTGAACGACAAAGAAATCGTTTTGACCCGCGATGGGCTCAAGAAGCTCGAGGACGAGCTCGACGAGCTCAAGACCGTCCATCGCCGTGAGGTCAACGAACGCATCCGTCAGGCCAAAGAGTTCGGCGACATCTCCGAAAACGCGGAGTACGAGGACGCAAAGCAAGAACAGGCTTTCGTCGAGGGCCGCGTGCTCAAGCTCGAAGCAATGATTCGCAATGCGCGCGTGATCGACGCGTCCGACTACGTCGCGGATGAAGTGCACCTCGGGGCAACGATCAAGGTCAAGGAGACCAGCTCGGGGCGCTCGCACGAGTTCACCATCGTCGGTTCGGCCGAAGCGGATCCCAAGAACGCGCGGCTTTCGAACGAGTCGCCGGTCGGGCGTGCGCTGATGGGCCGTAAGAAAGGCGAGACGGTCGACGTCACCACGCCCGGCGGCCAGATGAAGTACAAGATCGAGTCGATCAACAAGGACCCGAAGAAAACCAAGAAAGCCTCGTAGGCGCGCGTGGCGGATCTCGTAGCAGCGCGCCGCGCAAGGCTGGCCGCGCTGCGCGAGAAGGGCGTCGACCCGTTCACCGCAACGCGGTACGACGTGACCGCGCACGCCGCGGAGCTCGCGACGACGTACGCGGAGCTCGGCGAGCAAGGCCGGGCGGAGAGCGAGACCTGGTCGATCGCCGGCCGCATCATGGCGGCGCGCGGTCAGGGCAAGGTGATCTTTTTCGACCTGCACGACCGCACGGGCCGCTTCCAGCTGTTCGTGCGCAAGGACGACGTGGGCGACGAGTCGTTCGCCGTCGCGAAGGAGATCGAACGCGGCGACATCGCCGGCGCGACCGGGTTCGTGTTCCGCACGAAGATGGGCGACCTCGCACTGCACGTTCGCACGCTCGAAGTCATCGGTAAAGCGCTGCAGCCGTTTCCCGACAAGTGGCATGGCCTCCAGGATCCGGAAAAGCGCTACCGCCGGCGGTACGTCGACCTGATCGTGAACCCGCACGTGCGCGACGTCATGATCGCGCGCTCGCGGATCGTCGCGGAGATGCGGCGTTTCATCGACGCGCGCGGTTTCTACGAGGTCGAAACGCCGACGCTGCTCTCGATCGCCGGCGGCGCGTCGGCGCGACCGTTCCTGACGCATTCGAACGCGCTGGACATCCCGCTCAAGCTGCGCATCGCGACGGAGCTCTACCTCAAACGCTTGATCGTGGGCGGCATGGAACGCGTGTACGAGATCGGCCGCACGTTCCGCAACGAAGGCATCGATTCCACGCACAACCCCGAGTTCACGATGCTCGAGCTGTACGCGGCGTTCTGGGACGTCCAGGACATGATGCGCTTCAACGAGGAGTTGATGAGCCACCTCGCGGTGACCGTGCACGGCACCGCGACCGTGCAGCGCGGGGAGGACGCGATCTCGTTCGCGACGCCGTTCCGGCGCGTCGGGTACCTCGAAGCGTTCGCGGAGTACGGCGGCATCTCGCGCGATCAACTGCTCGACCCGGTCGCCGCCGCTGCGCTGCTGCGCGAGTACGGCATTCCGGACTCGCCGACGCACGCGCACGCGCTCGACAAGCTGTTCGAACGGATCGTCGAGCCGCATCTGCTGCAGCCGACGTTCGTGTACGGCTATCCGGTCGTGCTCTCACCGCTGGCCAAGCGGATGAAGGACGATCCGGAGCTGACGCAGCGTTACGAGCTGTTCGCGGCGCACATGGAACTTGCCAATGCATTCACCGAGCTCAACGATCCCGACGACCAGCGCCGCCGCTTCGAGCTGCAGATCGCGGAGCGCGCCGCCGGCGACGACGAGATTCCGCCGCCCGATTGGGATTTCGTCACCGCGCTGGAATACGGAATGCCGCCGACCGCGGGGATCGGTATCGGGGTCGACCGCCTGGTGATGATGCTGACGAACAACGCGTCGATCCGCGACGTCTTGCTGTTCCCGCTGCAGCGCCCGCTGCCGCTCGACGAAGCGGACGACGAGGACGAAGAACATGTTCCCACGCCATGACCGGGCTCGGCCTTGCGACGGAGGCGCTCGTGAACGACGGGATCGTCCGGCGAGTGCGGGAGGACGACCTCGTCGTGCTCGACACGCCGGCGCGCCGTGACTATTGGTTCGGGCACGGCTTCGTGCTCGACGCGCCGCCGGACGCCGCGCGCGCCGCAGCGCTCGTCGCGCAGGGACGCCGGCGTTTTGGCGCGCTCGGCGCGGAGCGCTTCGTGCTGCAGTGGGAACGCGCGTACGGCGTGCCCGCCGCCCCGCTCGAAACTTCCGAGGAAACACGGCGTGACCGCAGCCTCGTCATGGTGTACGACGGACCGGCGCCCGCCGCCGACCCGCGCGTCGCCGATCACGGCGAGCGCTGGGGCGAGGCGCGCGGGCTCGCGGTCGAGGAGTATTCGGAATTCGCCGACTTCACCGGTTGGCGCTTCGATTGCGTTCGCCGCGACGTCGATGCCGGTCGAGCGCGCGTCGTCGGCATCCGTGAGCATGGCCGTCTGCTCGCGACGGCCGGGTTGTATCGCGGCGCCGGGATCGCGCGCTTCGTGACGCCCGTGACGCGGCCGCCGGCACGCGGTCGGGGCCTCTTCTCCGCGTGCGCACGAACGCTGATCGCATGGGCGAATGCGGACGCACCGCGCCGCGTCGTCATCGTCGCCGATGCGCGCGGCGGCCCGGTCGATCTCTACCGGCGGTTGGGCTTCGTCCCCGCGTCGTACCTAGAGTCCGTGATCGTCGCGGGTTTACCGACGTGACGCCGTTCGTGCGCGAGCCGCTGCCGGTCCCCGCGGATGAGACGGTACACTGGACCGGTGAGCCGCCGACGGGTTTGCTGTGGCGAGCTTCTGATTGGGTAATGGTGCCGTTCTCGCTGATGTGGGGCGGCTTCGCGCTCTTTTGGGAGAGCTTGGTGATCAGCGCCGGCGCACCGCTCGTGATGATGCTGTTCGGCGTGCCCTTCGTGTGCCTCGGTATATACCTGATCGTCGGGCGCTTCTTCTGGGATGCGAACGTGCGCGCGCGGACGCGCTACGCCGTGACCGACCGCGCGGCGTACATCGTCGTGGAAGGATTCCGCGGCGCGGTGCGCCGCTATGCCGGCTCCGTGCTGGACGACGTCGCCATCGAACGCAAGGACGACGGTTCCGGGACGCT
Source organism: Vulcanimicrobiota bacterium (assembly GCA_034666305.1). Classification (GTDB taxonomy): domain Bacteria; phylum Vulcanimicrobiota; class Vulcanimicrobiia; order Vulcanimicrobiales; family Vulcanimicrobiaceae; genus Vulcanimicrobium. The sequence continues at coordinate 3,723 of JAXDMA010000073.1, read as the reverse complement.
GCGCTTCGGGCCGCTCGCTTCGTACCGGATGCGCACGACGACGTCGCTCCTGCCCCAAAACGCGTTCGAGTCGATTCGCGACGTCGACCGTGCGTACGACGCGGTGCGTGCCGCCGCGCGTGGCTGACGGCGTCTTCCTCGAGACGCCGCGGCTCGTGCTGCGCGACAAACGCGCGGGCGATCTCGGCTTCGTCGCGTCGCTGTACGAGGACGAAGACGTCATGCGCTGGATCGGCGCCGGGCACACGCTGCCGCGCGACGAGACCGAAGCGCGGTTCTTTCGCGTGCTGGACATCGAGAGCGAACCGGGACACGAGCGCTGGGACGCGTTCAAGATCCTGGCGCGCAAGGCGGACGAGGTCCCGATCGGTCAAGCCGGTCTGTTGCGCTGCGCCATCGACGGCGCTCCGGAGATCGAGATCGGCTGGTGGCTGGCGCCGTTTGCGTGGGGACAAGGCTACGCGACGGAGGCCGCGTGCGCGCTGCGCGACTTCGCGTTCGGCGAGTTGGGACTGGGCCATCTGAGCATCGTCCTGCACGCCGAAAACGCGCGTTCGGTCGCCGTCGCGCTGCGCATCGGCGGGGAGCACGCCGGCAAGGCCGTCTACCGTGAGCGCTCGGTGACTCGCTACGTCGTCCGCAACCCCGCCGCGCAACTTCCTCAGCCGTGACGTAGTCCAACCATTCACCATGCTGAAACGCGATTTGACCACGTCCTATCCCCGTTCGGTGCGCGACAAGGTGCTCGGGGTCGTCCAAGTCGGACGCGCCGTCGACAAGGGCATCGCACTCGCGAACGGACTCAACGGCGAGTATAATTACGACTGCCCGATGGATAAGGGCGTCTTTGATTTCCTCGGCCTCGACGGCAACGCGCTGCTCGACGTCATCAAGAACGCGCAGAGCGAGTCGGAGATCGAAGCGTACGTGAAACCGTTCGTCGACAAGAAGTCGCCACAAGAGATCGAGAACTTCAACGAGACGTTCTTGTCGCACAGCCCGCAGCCGGGCAGCGACGGCGAGAAGTATTTCCTGAACCTGCGCGGCGAAGTCGCCCCGGACCGGACCGACGTCTCGACGTGGCCCGATTTGCTCGACCTCGACGAGAAGCGCGACGTGCCCCGCCGCGTCCTGGCGTGACGAACAGCACACCCTAACGTACGATCGGCGCAAGAAATTGCAGAAAAGGCCGCCGCGAGGCGGTCTTTTTCGTTCCTTGGAGCGGGCTGAGAACGAGCGAGCGGATGGAACGAGACGCCTGCCCCAGGACGCGCGTTGTCATCATCGCGACGCAATACCGTGTGGGCACGGAATCCGGCGTCGACACCAACACCGGAGCATCGCATGCTCGAAGACCACGGGGCCGTGCTGAGCCGTCTCTTTGCACAGCCCTTTACCTCCGCGTTTCTCGGCGCCGTGTTAGAACACGATTATGAGACGCACCGCCACATGCTCAACGTCGGACTGTTGTGCGCCCGCGTCGCCATCACCGCGGGACTCTCGCGCGACGAAGCCGTCGTGCTGGGTCAAGCGGGGCTCTTCCACGACGTCGGCAAGCTGCACATTCGCGGCGCGCTGCTCAACGCGCGCTACACGCTGAGCGAAGCGGAATGGCGCATCATGCGCGCGCACGCCGCGCGCGGCGAGCAGATGCTGCGCGCGCAAGATGCATCGGGGCTGGCGGAGATCGTGCGCGGTCATCACGAGCGGCTCGACGGCTCCGGTTATCCCGACGGCTTGCGCGGATTGGCGATCCCGTCGGAGACGCGCCTCCTGGCCGTCGTCGATGCGTACGACGCGATGCGATCCGGCCGTCCGTATGCCGTAGCGATCTCGCACGACGAGGCGCTGGACCGGCTGACCGAGGCGCGTACGCTGTTCGACCCGGACGCGGTCACGGCGCTTGCCGCGACGCTCGGCACGCACCACCGCCCCCGCCTAAAGGCGGTCGCGCCGATTTCGTGAACCGGTGCGCGTGCCGACGTACCGGCTCGTCGTCGAATACGACGGAAGCGCATATCACGGACTCCAGTTTCAGCCCGGCCTGCGCACCATCGCCGGCACGCTCGAAGACGCGCTCGCGCGGCTGTTTGGGGAGCCGGCGAAGATCACCGCCGCCGGGCGCACGGATACCGGCGTGCACGCGACCGGACAGGTCGTGTCGTTCACGGCCGCGCGCGAGTTTCCGATCGAGCGCCTCGCGCTCGTGCTCAATGCGAACACCCCCGCGGATTTCGTGGTGCGCGCCGCGGCCGTCGTCCACGACCGCTTCTCCGCGCGCTTCGACGCGCGCGAGCGAATCTACGACTACCTCATTCTCAACCGCGGCTTTCCGTCCGCGCTGTGGCGCTCGCGCGCGTGGCACGTGCCGCGCCCGCTCGACGACGCGCGCTTTGTCGCCGCGTCGCGCCCGCTGCTGGGCGAGCACGATTTTGCGACGTTCTGCGGCGAGCTGCCCGAGCGCGGCGGAACGGTGCGCGATCTGCGCGACATCACGCTGACGCGCGGGGACGATCTCGTCCGCGTCACGGTGCGCGGCAACGCGTTCTTGCACCGGATGGTGCGGGTCGTGATCGGCACGCTGGTCGCGTGCGCGACGGGCGACCGCGACATCGATTTCGCGCGGCGCGCCCTCGAAGCGCGCGATCGCACCGCCGCCGGCGCGACCGCGCCGGCGCACGGCCTCTATCTCACGGGCGTTCGCTACGACGACTTCGACTCGTACCGGCCGCCGGCGATCGCGCCGTGAGCGCGCCGGCGTCTACTGCTCGTCGTAGCGGTTGACGAGGATCTTGATCCGGCCGTTCTTCGCGCCGCGCAGGAACGTGACGTTGACGAATTGCCGCCCGAACGGGAACGGAAACACGAAATCGAACGACTCCGCGCCGGCGCCGCTCTGCGCGGCGAACCGCTCGAAGCGGCCTTGAAACTCCTTGACGGCGGTGCACGGCGCGACGTCGCGGAAGAAGTTGCGCCCGATGACGCGCTCCTTCGAGAGCCGCGACAGCTTCGACTCGTACGCGTTGTACTGCTCGATCGTGCCGGCGGCGTCCACGGAGATCAACCCGAAGGGCAGCGCGTCGATCTCGCCTTCGGGCAGATCGGCGATCTCCTGCGCACCGGGGACGTCCATGCGCCGTCCTTCGCGACGGGGCCGCGCCGCCCCGGCGGCGCACAGGGTTGCGGTGCCGGCCATCAGCCCCGACGACATCGCGCGCTTGGCTATCGACGGCCGGCTCACGCGGGTGGCGCGCCGCGCGATCGTCCCGCTCGACGCGGCCGTGGTGACGATCGTGGCCGAGGGGTGGTTCCGGGTGTTTCGCAACGCCGCGTTCGTCCGTGACGTCACGCTGGTGCTCGCGGGTCCGGGAGAGATTTTGGGTCCCGGCTCGGTCTTCGGCGACCGCTCCGCAGAGAGCGGCGCGGAGGCAATCACCGCCGGGGTCGTGCTCGCGGTCGCGGCCGAGACGCTGGCGCGGCACGCCGTCGCCACGCCGCGCCTCTACGTCGCGATCGCCCGAAGCCTGGCGCGCCGGACGCTCGCCGTGCAGCGCAAGTTGGAGGCGTTCAGCCGTGCGACCGTCGAGGCGCGGGTCGCCGGCGCGCTCGTCGAGCTCGCGGAACTTGCCGGGCTTCGAATCGACGGGGCCGTGCGGCTGGACCTGCCGCTCGCGCAGGACGACCTGGCGCGCTTGGCCGGGACGACCCGCGAGTCGTGCTCGG
>JAXDMA010000072.1:0-10303 GCA_034666305.1 Vulcanimicrobiota bacterium | reverse complement strand
ATCGGTTCGGTCGTTGCGCCCGAAGGCGTCGGCGCCGACGGCGACGTCATCGTCGCGCTCGCCGAGAAGCTGGGCGTGGAGCTGCCGCTGCCCGACGCGATCGAAGCAAAGATCCGCGAGCTCGTGCGCACGCCGCCCGCCGCGCCGGGCGCACCCGCATACGTGCGCTCCACGGCGACGGCCGCGGACGGCGCGCTGCGCGTCATCGCCGAGACCACGATCTTCACCGGCGGCGGCACGCTCGCGTTCGACGCGCGCATCGCCGAGCTCCGCACTCCGGCGCGCGCGACGATCCATCCGGACACGGCGCGCGCGCTCGGCTTCGCGGACGGCGACCGCGTGTCCGTCATGGTGACGCCGATGCTGCGCGATCTCGTCGTCGTGATCGATCCGCGCGTCCCCGCGGGTGCCGTGGCGCTCGTCGAAGGCGTCGCCGCCGCACCGCTGAGCGCGCTGGGCACGGCGACGTCGGTGCGGCTCGAGAAGGCGCTGGTGACGGCGTGAGCTCCGTCCCGATCTGGCTGATCGTCTTGATCAAGACGGTCATCGTGCTGGGCGTCGTCATCACGACGTTCGCCTACTCGATGCTGTTCGAGCGCAAGATCATGGGCTGGATGCAGCTGCGTCCTGGCCCGAACCGCGTCGGTCCGTGGGGCTTGCTGCAACCGGCCGCCGACGCGGTGAAGATGATCTTCAAGGAAGATCTCACGCCGGAGACGGCCGATCCGCTGATCTACCGGCTCGCGCCGTTCATCTCGCTGGTGTGCGCGATGGGCACGTTCGCGATCATCCCGTTCTCGGCGAACAAAGACGGTACGCTGTGGGCGGTCGGCAACGTCAACGCCGGCATCTTGCTGATTTTTTCGATCACGTCGATCGGCGTGTACGGCATCTCGCTTGCCGGCTGGTCATCGGGCTCGAAGTTTCCGCTGCTCGGCTCCGTGCGGTCCACCGCGCAAATGATCTCGTACGAGCTGTCGATGTCGATGTCGGTGATCGGCGTGCTGATCCTCGCGGGCTCGACGGCGCTCAGCGACATCGTGAACGCGCAGTACCGCCTTTGGTTCGTGATCCCGCAGATCGTCGGCTTCGTCATCTATCTCATCACCGCCGTCGCGGAGACGAACCGCGCGCCGTTCGACCTGGTCGAGGCCGAGACCGAGCTCGTCGGCGGATTTCACACCGAGTACTCCGGCTTGCGGTTCGGTCTGTTCTTCATCGCCGAGTACCTCAACATGATCACGGTGTCGTGCCTGGGCACGCTGCTGTTCCTTGGCGGCTGGAACGGACCGTTCGGGCTGCCGTCGTTCGGCTGGCTCGGGCTGCTGTGGTTCCTGATCAAAGCCGGGTTGTTTCTGTTCTTCTACATTTGGTTGCGCTCGACGCTGCCGCGCTTTCGCTACGACCGTCTGATGGACTTCGGGTGGAAGGTGCTGCTGCCGGTTGCGACGCTCAACCTCATCTTGACGGCCGTGGCCGTCGCGGTATGGCCGCATGCGTAAGAACTTGTTCAACATGGGCGCGATCTTCGTCGGATTCGCGACGACGCTGCGCCACGCGTTCATGAAGAAGCCGACGATCGAATACCCGTCGGTGAAGAAGCAGCACGCGCCGCGTTTTCACGGCTTGCACGAGCTGCGCCGCTACGGCGACGGCAAGGAGCGCTGCATCGGCTGCGAGCTGTGCGCGATCGCGTGTCCGGCCAACGCCATCACCGTCATCGGCGCGGAGAACTCGCCCGAAGACCGCCGGTCGCCCGGCGAACGGTTCGCCGCGAGCTACGAGATCGACGAGCTTCGCTGCATTTTCTGCGGGCTTTGCGAAGAGGCGTGCCCCACCGACGCGATCGTGCTGACGCCGCGCTTCGAGATGGCCGACTACCGCCGCGGCGCGTTCGTGTACGCCAAGGACCGTCTGCTCGTACCGACGGAGGCCGGAGTCGGCAACCCGCCCGACGAGCGCCCCAACGGCATCCCCGCCGATCTCGGCGCGGTCGCGCGCGCCAAGGACACCGTCGACATCGCGGACGGCTACGGCGCAACGAACCGCGGTAACGTGCTCAAGACGCAGCGCCGCGGGCTCACCCTTCGCCAAAAGGCGGGTGAGATCGAGTGATCGCGTTCTGGATCTTGGCGTTGCTCATGATCGCCAGCGCGGTGTTCGTGGTGACCGCGCGGCAGCCCGTGCACTCCGTGGTCGGGCTCTTGGTGAACTTCATCGCGCTGGCCGCGATGTACCTCACGCTGCAGGCCGAGTTCCTCGCCGTCATGCAGATCGTCGTCTACAGCGGCGCGATCCTCATCCTGTTCGTGTTCGTCATCGCGCTGCTCTCCAGCGGCACCAAACCGTTCGTCGTCGGGCCCGACCGCGCGCCGCGCATCGTCATCCCGGCGGTCGTCGCGGCGGTGCTGGCGCTGGCGGGCATCACCCTGACCGCCCTGCGCACGCCGGTTACCGTCATGCAGACCACCGCAACCAACGGGACCACCGGTGATGCGAACGCCTTCGGCAGCGTCGCGAACTTCGGCGCGGCGCTGTTCACCACGCACCTGCTCCCGTTCGAGATCACGGCGTTCATCCTCATGGTCGCGGTGATCGGCGTCGTGCTGATCGCCGGCGACGAGGGTCCGGCCGGGCTCAGCCGCCGCAAACCCAAACGCAACATCCAGCGCGAGCCGATTCTCCGCCAAAGCGACAAGGTGGGGCGATGAGCGTCGCGCCCGAGAACTACGTCGCTCTGTCCGCGGTGCTGTTCTTCATCGGCGTCGTCGGCGTGATCGCGCGGCGCAACCCGCTCATCATGCTGATGTCGATCGAGCTGTTGTTCAACGCCTCGAACCTCGCGCTCGTGACGTACGCGCGCGCGTGGGTCGACAACGTCGGACACATCTTCGCCTTCCTCGTGATCACCGTCGCCGCCGCCGAGGCCGCCATCGCGCTGGCGATCGTGGTGGTGACCTTCCGCAGCCGGCAGTTCGTCGACGTCGACGAAGTCTCGGCGCTCAAGGGCTGACCGCGACCATGCTCCTGTATCTCGTCTGGCTCTTGCCGCTCGTCGGCGCGATCGTGCTGTGGGCGTTCGGCCCGCAGCTCAAGTCGTGGGCGGGTCCCATCGGTTCCGCGTTGGTGGCAACGTCGTTTGCGGCGACGCTCTTTTTGTGGAGCGACGCCACGGCGCCGCACGGTTTGCACGTGCCGCTCGTGTCGTGGCTGGCCGGCTGGGACTTCGGGCTGCAGCTCGACCGGTTGTCGCTGGTCTGGACGCTGATCATCACCGGCGTCGGCTTCTTGATCCACTTCTACTCGATCGGCTACATGGACGGCGACCGCGCGTTCGCGCGCTTCTTCGCGTACATGAACTTCTTCGTGTTCGCGATGCTCACGCTGGTGCTGTCCGACAACGTCGTCGGGCTGCTCGTCGGCTGGGGCCTCGTCGGCCTTGCGTCGTACTTCTTGATCGGGTTCTGGTTCTACAAGCCGACCGCGGTGTCGGCGGCGCGCAAGGCGTTCGTGATGAACGTCGTCGGCGACGTCGCGATCATGTTCTCCATCTTCTTGATCGTCTCGAAGATCGGCGTCACGCGCTACGACCTCGTCTTCGCGCAGCTGCCCGGCGCGGTCACGTCGCACGAGATGTTCCTGATCGCGCTGGGCCTCTTCATCGGCTGCGCCGCCAAGTCGGCGCAGGTCCCGCTGCACACGTGGCTGCCCGACGCGATGGAAGGCCCCACGCCGGTCTCCGCGCTGATCCACGCCGCCACGATGGTCACCGCCGGCGTCTACCTCATCGCGCGGTTCGCGCCGATGTGGTCGGCGTCGCCGGATGCGCAGGAGCTCACCGGCGTGATCGGGGCGCTGACGGCGATCTCGGGCGCGATCCTGGGCTGCGCGCAATGGGACATCAAACGAATCCTCGCGTACTCGACGATGTCCCAGATCGGCTACATGATCATGGGCGTCGGCGTGGGTGCGTACGACGCCGGCGTGTTCCACTTTCTCACGCACGCGTTCTTCAAGGCGCAGCTCTTCCTGGGCGCCGGCATCGTTATTCACGCGCTCGCCAACGAGCAGGACGTACGCCGCATGGGCGGCCTGCGCAAGACGATGCCGTTCGCGTTCATCGCGATGTTCACGGGCGTGCTCGCGATCTGCGGCGTGCCGGGATCGAGCGGATTCTTCAGCAAGGACGCCGTCGTCTACGGCGCGCTCGAGACCGGGCACCCGTGGCTGTATGCGATCGGCGTCGTCACGGCGGGCATCACCGCGTACTACATGTTCCGGCTGCTGTTCGTCACGTTCTTCGGTACGTACCGCGGCGCGGTGGACCCGTCGGACCTCGGCATCCGCCACCCCGAGCTCGCCGGGACCGCCGCACTGGCGTCGTCGTCCGGTCACCATCCGGAAGAAGAAGAGCCGCACCATCACGCGCCGGCCTGGCTGATGTCGGGGCCGGTCGCGCTGTTGATTCTGCCGACGATCTTCATCGGCTTCCTGAACTTCGGATTTGGCGGCATCCCGCGCTGGACGCAGTTCTTCGCCGGGTTCTTCCCGCCCACCAAATTCCCGGAGAACCCGGTTACCGCAACCTGGCCGCCGATCACGGACGGCCTGTCGACCGCCATCGTGTTCGTCGTCGTCGTCATCGGCTTCGCCGTCGCGTACCTGCGTTACGGCGCACCGGCCGCGCTGCGTGATGCGATCACCCGGCTGCGCACCGAAACGGTTCGTATGCCCGGCGTGCTCGCAAACGCGTACTACTTCGACGCCGCGTACGAAGCGCTGCTCGTGCGGCCCGCGTACGCGCTCGGCCGCTGGTTCTACCGCGTCGTCGATCCGCACGTCATCGACGCGGGCGTGCGCGAGGTGCCGATCAGCGCGCAGTGGCTCGGCCACTTGTTCCGCAGCTTCCAGACCGGGCTGGTGCGGGCGTACGCGCTGACCATCGCCATCGGCGTCGTGTGCTTCGTCGCGTACTACGCGTTCGCGTTCGCGGGAGTTCCGCGATGACCGTCATCGCGCTGGTCCTCGGGCCGATCCTGATCGGCTTCGCGCTGTACGCGGTCCCGCGCGAGCGCGCCTCGCTCGCGCGAATCGTCGCGGCGGCCGTCGCGGCGCTGACGTTCGGACTCGTCGCGGCCGATCCGCACGCGGCCGACTTCTCGCGGCACTGGCTCTCGCGCCCGTTCGAGGCGTCGTTCCACTTCGGTTTCGGTCCGATCTCGTACTGGATCGTACTGCTGCTGTCCCTCGCGACGTTCGGCGGCACGCTCGCGCTCAAAGGCCCGCGCGCGCGCAACGTCGCCGCGCAGCTGCTGATCTTGCAGGGCGCGATGAACGGCGTCTTTCTCGCGAAGGACCTGCTGCTGTTCGCGCTCTTCTGGGATCTGATGCTGATCCCGGTGTTCCTCGTGCTCATCGAAACGCCGCACGCGCGCGCGGCGTGGAAGTACCTCATCTACAACCTGTGCGGCGGCCTCGCGCTGCTGCTCGCCACGGCGGCGTTCGGCGCGGTGACGGGCTCCACCGACGCGATCGGCCGGCCCGACCTCCACCTCATGATCGGCGAGGTTTGGGGACTGTGGATCTTCGCCGGGTTCGCGTTCGCGTTTTTGGTGAAGACGCCGGTGTTCCCGTTCCATACCTGGATGCCGGAGACGTACACCGAGCTGCCGTCACCCGTCGTCGCGGTGGTGTCGTCGGTGCAGTCGAAGGCGGGTCTCTACGGTTTCCTCGCGATCGTGCTGCCGTTCCTCGGGCCCGAAGCCGCCCGCGCGCAAACGCTGATGTTCGTGCTCGGCATGATCGCGCTCGTGTACGGTGCGCTCGCGGCGCTTGCCGAGCGTGACTCCAAGCGCGTCGTCGCGTACAGCTCGCTCTCGCACTTGGGCCTGATCCTGCTCGCGGTGTTCAGCGGTTCGGTGCTCGCGATCCAGGGCGCGGTGGTCTACATGATCGCGCACGGCCTGTTCAGCGCGGCGCTGTTCCTCGTGCTCGGCGCCGTCGAACAACGCGAAGAGACGCGCGACATCGCGCGGCTCGGCGGTTTGGGCGCGCGCAATCCGAAGCTCGCCGGCGCGTTGATGCTGGCGGCGCTGGCCGCGTTGGGACTTCCCGGGCTCGCGGGCTTCAGCGGTGAGATCTTGATCCTGACCGGCGTGTTCAAAGCCGGGTTCGTGTGGCCGGCGATCGTCGCGCTGATCGCCATCGTGCTCGCGTCGGCGTACATGCTGCGGCTGTTCCAGACGATCATGAACGGTCCCGAGGTCCCCGATCTGCCCGAACGCCGCGACATGACCTGGACCGAAGCGCTCGCGGTCGCGCCGCTCGTCGCCGGCTTCGTGCTGCTCGGCGTAAGCCCGGGCCGGATCGTCGACGTGACCGCTGCCGCCGCGCACATCGCCGTGCCGAACGCGGTCACGTTCAGCCCCGCCGTTCCGGAGGACTTGCGTGTCGTCGGCTCTCGGTAGTTATCCCGTCGCGGCGGACTACGCTGCGGTGCTGCCCGCGTTCGTCGTCGCGATCGTGCCGCTGTTGCTGCTGTTCGTCGACCTGTTCTTCCGCGGCCAGGGCACGCTGCGCCGCGGCGTCGCCGTCGCCATCGCGATCGCCGGGCTGGTGGTCGCCGGGGTGATGCTCGCGCAGCAATACCATCTGGCCGGCTACGCGGCGTTCGGCGGCGCGTTCATCCAGGGCGGATTCTCCATCGTGTTCTCGGAGATCGTGATCGTCGCGACGATCGCGACGCTGCTGCTCTCCGCCGGCGTCGGCCGCGACGACCAAGTCGCCGGCACGACATCGCTACTGCTGTGGAGCGCGAGCGGCGCGATGCTGATGTCGGGCGCCGCGAACCTCATGGCGGTGTTCCTGGGACTCGAGCTGCTCTCGCTTGCGCTGTACTGTCTGTGCGCGATGTCGCCGCGCCGCACCGCGCGCGAGTCGGCGCTGAAATACCTGATCCTGTCGTCGATGGCGTCGGGGTTCTTGCTGTACGGTTCGGCGCTGCTGTTCGGCGCGACGGGATCGGTCGCGTTCGCCGCCCTCGCCATCGCGAAGGTGACGCCGCTGCTCGCGCTCGGCGCCGGCTTGTTCTTGGTGGGGCTCGCGTTCAAGCTGAGCCTCGTGCCGTTCCACGCTTGGACGCCCGACGTGTACGAAGGCGCGCCGCTGCCGGTCACCGCGTTCATGTCGATCGCGACGAAGGCCGGAACGCTCGCGGTGCTCGCCCGTTTCGCCTATGCGGCGCTGCCGTCGGATCACGCGTCCGCCGTGCTCGCGCCGCTCTGGGTTCTCGCCGCGTTGTCGATGCTGATCGGCAACCTCGCGGCGCTGTCGCAGACCGACATGAAGCGGCTGCTGGCGTACTCCGGCATCGCGCAGGTCGGCTACATCGTCACCGCGTTCGCGGGTCAGACGACGCAAGGGCTGCGCTATGCGATCCTCTACCTCGCGGGGTACATGTTCATGAACCTCGGCGCGTTCGCGGTCGTCGCGCTCATGGCGCGTGACGGTGACGCCGTCGTCGGGCTGCCGCGCTTCGCGGGGCTCGCGCACCGCCGCCCGTGGCTCGCCGCCGCGATGACGTTCTTCCTGATCGGTCTGGCCGGGCTGCCGCCGACGATCGGCTTCACCGGGAAGATCCTGATCCTCACGACGACGGTGAGCGCCGGCTACGCGTGGCTGGCCGGCATCCTGATCGCGGGCACGGCGATCTCCGCGTACGTCTACTTCAAGATCGTGCGCGTGATGTTCGCGCAGGTGGATCCCGCGCACGTGCGCGACGAACGCTCGCGCAGCGCGCTGCCCTGGGTCGCGGTCGCGGTATGTGCGGTGGCGACGTTCGTGCTCGGCCTGGTCCCGCTGACGCCGTCGAACATTCTCCCGCTGGTCAAATGACGCGCGTGCGCGAAGCGCGGCCCGGCGACGACGCGTTCGTCGCCGAGCTCGTGCCGCGCTTCGTGGAGCACGGCGCCGCCGACGGGCACACGCGCGAGGAAGTGATCGACGGCACGCGGCGGGTCTTGCGCGGTGCGCTGCACGACCCGCAGACCGGCGACGTCTTTCTGATCGCGGAGAACGAAGGCGGCGAACGCACCGGCTTCGTCTACGCCGTGGCCGAACGCGACTTCTTCACGGACGAACCGTACTTGCACGTAAGCGAGATCGCGACGGCGCGCAGCGGCGACGGCACCGGCGGGGTCCTGATGGACGCCGCGGAAACCCGCGCGCGCGAGCGCGGCTATCGCTTCGTCACGCTCAACGTGGTCGACGAGAACACCGCGGCGCGCCGGTTCTACGAACGCCACGGCTACGCGATCGGCCACCACCACTTCGTCAAACGGTTCTAGCCTCGGTTCAAACTTTTGCGTGGCGTTTTCCGTTTGCGAGCGCGAGGTCCGCGATGCGCTTCGTCAGCGGATCGCTCGGGTCGACCAAATGCTCGCTGAGCGTGAAGTGGTCGTCGTCGCTTTCCGCGTACGCCGCGTCGCAGCCATGCGCGCGCCACGCATCCGGGAGCGCGCGCCCCTGGTCTTTGAACGCATCGGTTTCGCGGGAACCGGTGATCGCGGTGACGGGCGAAGGTGCGGCGGGAGCCAGCAGCGCCGGGCTCATTGCGGCTGCGCGCGCATCGTCGAGCTGCAGCCACTCGTTCACGTGCGACTTCGCGACCGGGCGCAGGTCGTGCAAACCGCTCAAGCTCACCACGCCCGCAACCGGCGCGTCGATGGCGCACATCGCTGCGAGGTGTCCGCCGGCGGAGTGGCCCGCGACGACGATGCGCGACGGGTCCGCGCCGTGCGCCTTCGCGTTGGAGCGCAGCCACGCCACCGAGCGGCGCGCCTGCGCGACGATCTCCTCGAGCGGCAGCGCGGGCGCCAGCCCGTAGTTCACGATCGCGACGGCGACGCCGTGCGGCGCGAGCCCGCGCGCGACGAACGTGTTGTCGTCTTTGTGCAGCCGGCGCCAGTAGCCGCCGTGGAACCATACGACCAGCGGCGCACCGGTGTGCGGCACGATCAGATCCAGCGTCTCGTCGGCCGACGGCCCGTACCGTACGTCGCGCGCGTGCAGCGTGTGCGCGCGAACGTCGTCGCTCCACGCGCGCCAGCGGCGGAAGAAGACGTTCACGTCGTCGACGGTCGCCGACGCGTCAAACGGGTCGGCGCTGGTCATCGCGCCGGGCCGAACTGGAGCAGGTCGATCTTTCCCGCGGCGTCCCAGCTGATCGTCTGCTCGACGGCGGGCGGCTTGTCGGTTTCGATCCGGAACACGTACGCGACGAGCGTACCCATCGTGATCTTGCGCACCTGCACGAAACTCTTCACGGTTCCCAGCGCGCGCAGCTCCGTCGCGACGCGCGCGAGCCCGTCATCGGTGATCTTCGCGTTCATGTCCGCGCTATACGCCGTGCGGTCGATCTTGCCGGCGCGGTTGGCCTCGAACGCTGCCCGCGCCCGCACCGCGATCTCCGGCGACGGGATAGACGCCGCCGGCCCGGCTGCAGCGGGCGAGGGCTCGGCGGACGGCGCGGGCGTTTGCGCGCCGAGCGTCAGGGTTGCGAGCCCCGCGAGGAGCACGCCGGCGAGAAGGCGCCGCACGATCATCGCGCGCCCATTCCACCCGCAAAGAGCGGAGCCCCCCGCTTTCACGGAGGGCTCATCTTTTCGTGCTAGTGCTGTGCCTACGGATGCGTCATGTTGACCGGGACGACGAACTTGTCGAAGTCCTCACCGCTGATGTAGCCCAGCGCGAGCGCGGCTTCTTTGAGCGTGCTATGGTCGTGGTGCGCCTTCTTGGCGATCTCCGCCGACTTGTCGTAGCCGATTTTCGGCGTCAGCGCGGTGACGGTCATGAGCGACTCACCGAGGTACTTGGCGATCACCGTCTCGTCGGCTTGGAGACCCTCGACCGCGTGCTCGCGGAACATCGTGCACGCGTCTTGCAGCAGCCGGCACGAGCCCAAGAAATTCCAGATCATGACCGGGTTGAACACGTTGAGTTCGAAGTTGCCCTGCGAGCCGCCGAAACCGATGGCGACGTCGTTGCCGAACACCTGGACGCACACCATCGTCATCGCTTCGGACTGTGTCGGGTTGACTTTGCCGGGCATGATCGACGAGCCGGGCTCGTTCTCGGGCAGGATCAGCTCGCCGATGCCGGCGCGCGGTCCCGACGCCAGCCACCGCACGTCGTTCGCGATCTTCATCAGCGACGCGGCCAGCGTCTTGAGCGAACCCGACGCGGCGACGACTTCATCGTGCGACGCCAGCGCGGCGAACTTGTTCGGATGCGAGCGGAACGGCAG
>JAXDMA010000071.1:0-13703 GCA_034666305.1 Vulcanimicrobiota bacterium | reverse complement strand
CGCTGCTCACCGTTACCGACAACACGACGGGAACGTCCGTCAACACGCTCGTCTACATCTCGTACTAAAAAAGCCGGCTCTAGGCGTTCTCGCGCGGTCAGCGCGCGAGGACGCCTTTGATCGAGCGAAAGATGTTGCCGGGGCGCATCGAGTCCGCGGCGGCGGTCGCTTCGAAGCCCGAGTGCACCATGCAGTCTTCGCACTTCTTGTTGCCGCTCGCGTGGCCGTAGTTCGCCCACTCGGTGTCCTCGAGCAGCTCTTTGTACGAGCTCGCGTAGCCTTCGCCGAGCAGATAACACGGCTTCTGCCAACCGAAGAGGCTGTAGCTGGGCATCCCCCACGGGGTGCAGTCGTACTCTTTCTCGCCGGTCAGGAAGTCGAGAAAGAACGGGCTCGCGTTGAACTGCCAGCGGTTCTTGCGCGCCTTGTACGGGGCGAGGATCGCGCGAAACAGCTGGCGCGTCTGCTCTTTGGCGAGGAAGTGATCTTGATCGGGCGCTTTCTCGTAGCGATAGCCCGGTGAGATCATCATCCCGTCGACTTTGAGATCGTCGGTGAGGTAGTCGAAGAAATCTTGAAACGTCGCCGGATCGGCGCCGTCGAAGATGGTCGTGTTCGTCGTCACGCGGAAACCGCGCGCCTTCGCCGCTTTGATCGCGGCGACCGCGACGTCGAAGATGCCGCCGCGCGCGACGGCGTGGTCGTGCACGTCGCGCGGTCCGTCGAGGTGAACGCTGAACGAGAAATACTCTGACGGCGTGAACTTGTCGAGGCTTGCCTCCAAGCGAATCGCGTTGGTGCAGAGGTACACGAATTTCTTGCGCTCGATCAGCCCGCGGACGATCTCCTCGATCTGCGGGTGCAGCAGCGGCTCACCGCCCGGGATCGACACGACCGGCGCGCCGCACTCGTCGACCGCTGCGAAGCATTGCTCGGGGGAGAGATGACGGCGCAGGACTTCGACCGGGTGCTGGATCTTGCCGCATCCGCCGCACGCGAGGTTGCAGCGGAACAGCGGTTCCAGCATCAGCACCAGCGGGTAGCGCTTGCGGCCCGCGATCCGTTGCCGGACGACGTACGAGCCGACCGCTACAGCTTGCTTGAGAGAGATCGCCATCCGTCCTCCGGGCGTGCGCCGCATGCGGCGTAGCCATGATCGTGAAACCAGGTGATCGCGTCCGCCAGCGCGCCGTCGACGGAGCTTTGCGGAAGACCCAGCTCGCTGACCGCTTTCGCTGCCGTGTAGAACATTCGCTGCTTGGCCATGCGAACGCCGTCCAGCGCGACGTCGGGCCGGATTCCGGCCGGCGCCAGCACGTATTCGCCGAGCGCGGCGTACGCGAGCGGGATGAAGCGCGGCAAACGCAGCCGCGGGGCGCGCCGCCCGGTGATCGCCGCGAGCCTGCCCAGGAGCGCGCGCAGCGTGAGGTTCTCGTTGCCCAGGATGTAGCGCGCGCCCGCTGCGCCGCGTTCGTACGCGAGGACGTGCCCCGCGGCCACGTCGCGCACGTCGATGACGTTGAGCCCCGTGTCGACGTACGCGGGCATTCGCCCCGTCAAGAACCGGACGAGGATCTCGCCCGTCGGCGTGGGCTTCGCGTCCCACGGGCCCACCGGCGTGGTCGGGTTCACGATCACGACGTCCTGGCCGGACGCCACGGCGCGTTGCACTTCGAGTTCGGCGAGGTACTTCGAGCGCTTGTAGGCGCCGATGAGTCGGCCCGGCGGGCTCTGGTACGTCTCGTCGGCAGGTATGCCGTCCGCACGCACGCCGAGCGCGGCGACGGAGCTGGTGTGAACCGTGCGCGGCACACCGGCCGCGCGCGCGGCGGCGAGCACGCTGCGGGTGCCGTCGACGTTGGCGCGCAGCACGGCGTCGCGGTCGCGGCGCCACAGGCTGTACATTGCCGCGACGTGGAACAGCGCGTCGCAGCCGTGCATGGCGCCGGCGAGCCGGGGCGCGAACAGATCGCCGGGGACGGTTTCGACGTCGAGTCCGGCCAGCGACGGCGCGGCGTTGCGCACCAGCGCGCGCACGCGCCAGCCGCGCTCGAGCAGGGCGCGCGCGAGGTTGGCGCCCACGAAGCCGGACGCGCCGGTGACGAAGGCCGTCGGCACGCGGGGATCAGCCGGGGAACGTGAACGGGCGCTTGCGCACGCGGTCGACGAGCCAGCGCAGCGTGCGGTTCGACAGCGTCGACGTCGAACCGGCGACGACGAGCGCGCGCACCTCGGCGCGCGCAATCTTCACCCCGCCGCCGGACACGAGCATCGCTTCGGAGTGCTCGAGCTCACGCATCGTCGCGATCGCGAACAGCACCGGCAGCGCGCAGAACAGCCGGATGCGCATCGCCGTGGCCGGCAGCGCCTCGATGTAGCGCAGCGCGCGCTCGATGTCCTCGTGCGCCAGGCGGAAGAGCGGCGCGATCGCGTCGCGGTTCGCCGCACGCCGTTCGTCGCGCAAAATCGCGTCGTGTCCGCTGCCGGCGGCGGCCAGCAAATCGGACGGAATGTAGATCGCGTTCTCGCGCTCGGCATCCCACGCGATGTCCTTGAGGATGTTCACCGTCTGGAGCGCTTCGCCGAACGCCTCGCAGTCGAGCAGCAGTCGCGCGTACGTGCCCTTGCCGACGACGACGGAATGCTGATACCACAGCTCCGTGAGCAGATGCCCCACCGTGCCCGCGACGAAATAGCAGTACTCGCGGAACTCGTCGAGGCTCGCGATGCGGATGCCGCCGCGGTGCTCGACGACGAATCGCCGCATCCCGCCCACCATCTCGGTGATCCAGCGGCGCAAGATGTCGCGCGTCGGCGCGTCGAGCATGCGGTACGTCAGGAACACTTGCCCGGTTTGCGCGACGAGCGCGAGGTAGGCGTCGTTCGCGCTGAGCTCGGCGATGCACGATCCGAACTCGTCCGCCGCCGCCGCGCTATCGAAGCACGCAAGAAACGCGTCCAGCAGCTCGGCTTTGCGTTCCGGCGTCGAGGCGAGCTCGTCCTCGATCGTGTCGGCGATCCGGCACAGGAGGTACCCGGCGCGTACGGGCGGCTCGAGTTTGGGCGGCAGCAGTTTGATGCCGAGCGCGAACGTCCGCGACACGCGCGGCAAGAGAAGGCGGGACAAACGTTCGGCATCGCCCAGCGCGGGTTCAGGGGCCGTCACTCTCAGCCGTGCTGCCTGCACCGCCTGGACTTCCGTCGGCGGGTCGTCCAAGCCCTCTCTTGGGCAGGAGGGGGCTTGGCGGAGCGTCGCATAGCCGCGCATGCGAGTCGGGACACCGGAACACCGCGATCTCTTCTGCCGGACCTTCATCGAGACGCACGTCGATTTCGACCCCGAGCAGCTGCCGTGGCCGCAACTCGACGAGGTCAACCTGCGCCGGCTGCGCGCGTTCCCGTTCTGGCGCTACGCGCGCTCGATCGAGCAGCGTGCGGGGCGGATGGTCACCGCGTACGCGCACATCGTCGACGATCCCGTCATTCGCGCGGCCGTCGCACTGCAAGGCACCGAGGAGACGCGCCACGGCCGCTTGATGGCGCACGCGATCGAACGGTACGGCATCGACGCGCCGCCGCTGGACATTGCCGACGCGCCCGTGTCGGACGAAGAATTCTCGATCTTCGGTTTCGGCGAGTGCACCGACTCGTTCGTGGGCTTCGGCGCGATCGCGCTCGCGCGCGAGAAGAAGATTCTGCCGTCGGCGCTGCTCGAAGTGTTCGACGGCGTGATGTACGAAGAGGCGCGCCACATCGTGTTCTTCATCAACTGGTGGCGGTATGAAGAAGCGCGCGCGGGCCGCGGCGGCTTCGGTTCGCACGTGCTCAAGGCGCTAGGCTATCATTTCCGCGCCGCGATGGGCACCGTGACCGGTGCGACCGATCTGCCGCCGATGCCGGCGCTCGACGATCCCGAGCTATCGGAGATCGTCAAAGGCGTGACGCCGCTGATGTTCCTGCAGACGGCGCTCGCCGAGAACCGCCGGATGATGGCGCGCCTCGACCGGCGTTTGCTCAAGCCAAAGGTGATGCCCACGATCGCGACGGCGCTGCTGCTCGGAATCCGGATGCTGCCGCCCCGTGCCGGCGCGCCGCCGGCGGCGGTCGCAACGAGTCAATCCGCCAACGGTGTCCGTCCGCGCAGCGCCGCGTAACGCCCCAGCGCCGTGAGCGGAAAGTGCAAGCGGTACAGGTGATAATTCAAATAGAAGTGACCGGGGAAGCCGGTGCCGGTGAACTCGGGCTCGTCCCACGTTCCGTCGGCGCGTTGCGTTCGTAGCAAGTACGCGATGCCGCGTTCGATCGCCGGCTCGAACGCGTGCGCGATCGCCGGCAGCCGTTCGGCGCACGCGAGCAGCCCGATCAGCGCCCAGGCGGTTTGGCTCGCGGTCGCAGGGCCGATGCCGCGCAGCGCGGCGTCGTCGTAACTGTCCGTGGTCTCGCCCCAGCCGCCGCCGGGCTGCTGCACGCTCTTGAGCCACACCGCACCGCGCACGACCGCTGCGTCGATCGCGCGATCGCCCGGCCTGGTGGGGGCCAGCGCCGCGAGCGCGCCGCTCGTACCGTAGACGTAGTTCACGCCCCAGCGCCCGAACCACGCGCCGTCGCGCTCTTGCTCGTTCAGCAAGAACGCGAGCCCGCGCGCGGAGCGCGATTCGCCGAAGTCGCCGAGGCCGCAACGCGCGATCATCTCCAGCACGCGTGCGGTGACGTCCGCGGTGCTCGGATCGATCATCGCTTGTAAGTCGCCGTACGGAATGCGGTTGAGCCACGCTTTGTCGTTGTCGACGTCGAACGCGCCCCAGCCGCCGGTCGTGCACTGCATCGTGGCGACCCAGCGCGCCGCGCGCGCGACCGCACCGTGCACGCGCTTCGCTTCGGGATGGTCGACGGCCGCGAGCGCCATCGCAACGACCGCGGTGTCGTCGACATCCGGATACCACGCGTTCTCGAACTCGAACGCCCAGCCGCCGGGCTCACCAGTGCGGTTCTTCACCGACCAGTCGCCGTAACGCGCGACGATTTGTTTCTCGAGCAGCCACGACACCGCGCTGACCAGCCGCGGGTCGTCGCGCGCCACGCCGGCGTCGGCGAGCGCGCGCACCGCGAGCCCCGTATCCCACACCGGCGAGATGCACGGCTGCACCCGGAACGCGCCGTTCGCCGTGACGGTGAACCCGTCGACCGCGGCAAACCCGCGCACGACGACCGGATCGTGCACGTCGTAGCCGGCCGCGCGCAATCCGAGCAGCGCGTTGAGCATCGCCGGGATGATGCCCGCCCAGTCGCCGGTGTGCTCCTGGCGCTCCACGGTCCACTGTTCGGCCAGCCGCAGCCCGCGCTCGCGAAACGGCACCAGCCCGGCGCGTTCGCTCCACTTCAACACCGCATCGACGCCGGCGAAGAATCGTTCGAACGTGCCGGCGGCGGCGGGCAGCGCGAACCGCGCGTTCGCGCGGCCTTCGGCGTACAGCTCGTCGACGTGCAACAGCGGTCCGTACACCGGCTTGCGGTCGAACAGCAAGATCAACGGTACCGTGCTGCCGCGGGCCCAGCTCGACAGATCGTAGATCGAGAACGGCCCGCGCTCCGGGAGCACCATCAGCCACGGCGGTAATGCAGGCAGACCCGACCACTCGTACGCGCCGATCAGCGCGAGGTGCATCTTGGTGAAGATGCGCGCGCGCGTGATCCCGCCACGCTCGACGATGAACGTGCGCGCACGCAGCAGCGCGGGATCGTTCGCCGGCACACCGAGCATGCGCAGCGCGAGGTACGCCTCGATCGACACGCTGAGCTCGCCGCCGTCGCCGTATGCAAGCTCCCAGCCGCCGTGCGCGCGCTGCTCGCCGCGGAAATACGCTTCGGCCGCCGCACGCGGCACGCGGTCGAACGTGCCCCACACGTGATGCAGCAGCAACACCTCGGCGGTGATCGTCACGTTCGACTGCAGCTCAGCCCACCAGTAGCCGGCCGGATCCTGCGCGTGAAAAAGCGCGTCGACGGCGCGCTCGACCGCGACGGCGACCGAAAGAGGTTCCGGTAATGGACCGAGCGCAGGGGGATCGTGCGATGCTAAAGACATTGCGGTTTGCGGCTTGGGCCGGGGCGGCGGCGTGGGTGGGGCTTGCCGTCGCTCGCGGTCGGTTTTGGGATGCGCGTGCCGACGGCCTTCGTGACCCCGCGCCCGGCGATGCGGCGCCCGTCGTTCACGCTGTCGTCCCGGCGCGCAACGAGGCGGACGTGGTCGAGACCACGCTGTCGGCGTTGCTCGCGCAAGAGTACCGCGGCTCGTTCGCGATCACGCTCGTCGACGACGGCAGCGACGACGGCACCGGCGACGTCGCGCGCGCAACGATCGCGCGCCACGATGCCCGGCACCGCACGAGCGTCGTCGCGGGCGGCGCGCGCCCGGACGGCTGGACCGGTAAGGTGTGGGCGCTCGCGCAGGGCGTCGCCGCGGCGCGCGCGGCCGGCGCGGCGCCGGCGTATTGGTGGTTCTCCGACGCGGACGTCGAGCACGATCGCGGCACGCTCGCGCGGCTCGTCGCGACCGCGGTCGCAGACGACCGCGCGCTGGTGTCGCAGATGGTCGCGCTCCATTGCGCGTCGCCGTGGGAGCGGCTGTTGATCCCCGCGTTCGTGTTTTTCTTCCGCATGCTGTATCCGTTCGCATGGGTGAACGACGACCGCCGCACCACGGCGGCCGCGGCCGGCGGCTGCGTGCTGATCGCGGACGAAGCGCTGGCGCGCATCGGCGGCGTGGAACGCATTAGAGGCGAGCTAATCGACGACTGCGCGCTCGCCGCGGCCGTCAAAGGCGCGGGCTACGGTTTGCGGCTCGAGCTCACGACGCGCTCGCGCAGCATCCGGCCGTACGCGTCCTTCGACGGGATCCGCTCGATGGTCGCGCGCACGGCGTACACGCAACTGCGGTATTCGCCGCTTTTGCTTGCGGGCACGGTCGCGGGGATGCTGCTGCTGTATTACGTTCCCGTCGCCGCGACGTTCGCGGGCGTGCGCCGCCGTCGCGCGGACCTCGCGCTGCCGGGCATCAGCGCGTGGGCGCTGATGGCGTTCGCGTACGCGCCGACGCTGCGGTTGTACGGCCTGCCGCGACGCGACGCGATCGCGTTGCCGTTCGCGGCCGGGCTCTATACCGCGATGACGCTCGATTCCGCGCGCCGGCACGCGCAACGCCGCGGCGGAGCGTGGAAAGGGCGCACGTTCGCGCCGTAGCGTTCAGCCTTGCAGGTCGAGTTCTGCGACGACGCGCGCCGTTTCGGTCAGCGTCGCGAGCGCGCGGCGTACGTTGCGCACGAAGGCGAACGCCGCGCGCGGGGCGCGCGCGAACGCGAGCGCGATCGCTGCCGGCCGCACGCGGCCCTCGGAGTCGATCGCCCCGCCGATCGGCGGCAAGTCGCGCGACGCGTCGTCGCTCACCACGCGAACCATCGCGAAGCGGACCTGCAGCGCGTCAAGCGCGGTCGCGAGGTGCGTGCCTTCCATGTCGACGACGTCCGCGTCGAACCGCCGCGCGATCGTCGTGCGGGCGGCGGCCGCGGTCACGACGCGCTCGGCCGTGCACGCGTTGACGATCAGTGCGCTCGGAAGCGCGGCGGCCAGCGCGTCGACCAACGGCCGGTCGAGCACGGCCGTTCGCGCGCCGCCGGCAACGCGCGCATAGATCGCGACGTCGTCGGCTTCGAGGCGGCGCAGCGCGCCGCACAGCCCCAGCACCACGGCCGTTTCGCCGCGCTCGAACCGCGGCAGCGCGGACGCGGCCGCCGCACCGGCCGGCAACTCGACGATGCGCGCCGACGGCGCGCCTCGCCGTACCGCGGCGGCCTCGGCCCCGCGCGGAACGAGAATCGTCATCCGCGCCAGGATCCGTTCCGGCTCGTCAGCGCGCGGTTGACGAAGCCGGCGCGGTGCCGTCCGTGACGATCTTGTAGTCCGTGAACGTCGCGTGCGCGACCACGTGATACGCCGGGAGCTTGATGTCCGCGTCCTCGGTCGCGGGGACCGGGATGCCGTCGACGACGGCAGGGTTCACGCGTACATCGATCCGCCCGCCGTTGTGATAGAGCCACTGGATGCGGCGCAGGCCGTCGCCGTCGAGCTCCGCGTGGATGCCTTTGACGTTGCCGGTGATCTTGTCGCGCATCTCGACGTGCGTGCGATCGCCTTCGCGAGTCATGCTCGCGACGTCGTAGTGCTCGTGCCACGTCTGCGGTTCGAGCGGGTCCATCTTCATGTTCTCGAAGCCCTTGCCGAACCACGGCACGTGCTCGAAATGCACCGAGTAGAGGTTCGGGCGCTTGTACTCGATGTGTCCTTCGAGGTGAAACCCGAGATACGGGAACGAGCGCAGCTTGAAGTCGACGTGCAGCTTCGACGTGTACGACTGCACCGGCGCCGTACGCACGCCGCTGAGCGCGAAAATCTTCGCGGCCTCGTCGGACTGTGCGGAAGTGCCGGGGGCTTCAGCGAGCATGCCGAGCGACGCCGCTATCATGGCGGCGCCCACGAGGAGGGTACGCACGGGCGTTTAGACTCTCGAAAACGCGGTTGGGTTGCCGCGAGACCGACCCGGCGTTTCGCCGAGCGGACCCCCGGGAACGTCTTGGGGCGCGATGTATGCGGAGTATCACGGGCCCGACGCGGTTCCCGACGTTCCGTCGGGGCCGGACGTGCCGGCGATACCCGCCGATCCGACGCCGCCAGGCGGCGATCCGGAGCCGATGGACATCGCTGCCTGATCTCCAGGAGGGGAACTTTGCGGATCTTCACCCGAATCTCGATCCTGTTTCTCGCGCTGTTCCTCGCTGTGGCGCCGACGTTCGCGCTCGCGCAGACGTCGGGCGGCGGCGGTGGCGGCGGCGGGACGACCACGACCAGCGGCGGCACGGGCGGCAGCTCGGGCACGACCAGCGGTACGACGACCGGCACGTCCACGACCAACTCGACCACGACGACCGACCAATCATTCAACTGGACCTGGATCGTCATCGGCGCGGTTGTGCTGGTGGTGATCGTCGGACTCGTCGCGATGTCGAACAATCGCTCCAGCTCGACGAGTACGACCGTCCGGCGCGACTAGACCAAGCCGGAACGACCGATAGCAAAGGGTAAGAGCCGGCACGTGAGTGTCCGGCTCTATCCTTATCTCCTCGAACCGAAGCTGACGGCGGCGATCTGGGGCGGCGACGCCCTCGTCACGCGTTACGGCAAGCGCGGCGACCGCGCGCGGACGCTCGGCGAGTCGTGGGAGTGCTGGGACGAAAACCGTGTCGCGAACGGCGCGCTTGCGGGCAAGACGCTCGCCGAGCTGCGCGCCGAGCTGCGCGCCGAGTTGACGGGGCCGATCGATCCGTCGCGCACGTTTCCGGTGCTGACGAAGATCATCGACGCGCGCAAACCGCTGTCGGTGCAGGTCCATCCCGGCGACGCGTACGCGCAGCGCGTCGAGCACCAGCCCAACGGCAAGACGGAATGCTGGTACGTTCTCGCGTGCGAGCCGGATGCCGAGCTCGTGCTCGGCTGGACGCGCGACACGACGCGCGCCGAGTACGAGCGCCGCGTAGCGGACGGCACGCTCGGCGAGATCTTGCGCCGCGTCCCCGTCGCGGCGGGCGACGCATTCTATTTGCCGGCCGGCACGCTGCACGCGATCGGTGCGGGGATTCAGCTGTTCGAGACGCAGCAGGCCAGCGACCTGACGTACCGCATCTTCGACTGGAACCGCGTCGGCGACGACGGCAAGCCGCGCGAGCTGCACGTGGCCAAAGCGGGCGACGTGCTCGACTATCGTGCGACGTTCCCCGGCGCGGTGCAGCAGCTTCCGTACAGCGCCGGCGGTCTGGAGCGCAGCCTGCTCATCGCAAACCACGACTTTTTGGTCGAGCGCATCACGGTGACGCGCAACGACGCGTACGTGGACACCGACGGTCTGCCGCTGACGATCACGGCGATGGGCGCGCACCTGCGCGTGGACACCGGCGAAGACGCGGGCGCGTTGCTCGAGCCGTGGCAGAGCGTCGTGACGCCCGCTTCGGCGCCGCGCATCGCGCTCGTCCCCGGCGGCGAGCGGACGAGCGCCCTGCTCGTGCACCCCCGCCCGGACCTCGCGCTCGCGCGCGAGCGGGCGGTTGCCGCCGGCGTCGGCGCCGAGGCAGCCGACGGCTTTTTCCGCCAGTTCGTCTAGCCCGGCGATGCTGGGCGGTTTCTGAGAAAAAATCCCAACCGCAGCATAGCACTTCTCAGGAATCGCGGCCGTAGCCGGTACAGCCATGCAAACTCTGGAACGGCCGGCGACCAATGGCCGCGTCTCAACCGTCATTCTCGAACCCGCGCGCCGTCGTCCGCGCTGGTGGTTCGTCGCCGCCGCGATCGTGGTCATCGCCGCGATCGTCGTTTCCGTCATCGCGGTGCGCTCGCGCGCCGCGGCCGTAAGCTATACGACCGTTCCGGTCCAGACGGGTTCGCTCTCGCAAACCGTGACGGCGAGCGGCACGCTCAACCCGCAGAACACGATCAACGTCGGCACGCAGATTTCGGGGACGATCTCCGAGATCGACGCGGATTTCAACGCGCACGTGCGCAAGGGACAGATCCTCGCCAAGATCGACCCGGCGTCGTTCCAAGCAGCGCTCGACCAGGCGCGCGCAGCGCTCGCGCAGAGCGCCGCGCAGGCGCAAGCGTCGGGCGCGACGGCGAGCGGCGGTCCGGCCGCCGTCGCCGCGGCGCAAGCGCAAGCGCAGGCGCAAGCTGCCGCCGCGCGCGTCGCCGCCGCGAACGCCGACGCCTCGCGCGCCGCGATCGCGACTGCACAGGCCAACGTGACCAAGGCGCAGAGCGCCCTCGCGCTCGCGCAGCAGACGGTCGCGCGCGATCGCCAGCTGCTGTCGCAAGGCTACATCGCCCAGTCGCAAGTCGACGCCGACACGTCCAACGCGATCGCCGCGCAGAGCGCGGTCGACGGCGCGCGCGTCGCGGTGACACAGGCGCAGGCGCAATCCGCGGCATCGGTCGCGCAAGTCGCTCAGGCGAACGCGCAGCAGGCTGCGCAAACGGATACGGCCGGCGTGCAAGGCGCCACCGCCGCCGCCCAAGCCGCGACGCACGACGCCGGCGTCGCCGCGATCGGGATCAACCAAGCTCAGGTGAAACAAGCCGAACAGAACCTTGCGCACACGATCATTACGTCGCCGGTCGACGGCACGGTGATCGCGCGCGGCGTGTCGATCGGGCAAACGGTCGCGGCGAGCTTCAGCACGCCGACGCTGTACACGATCGCGCAAGACCTCACCAAGATGGAACTCGACCTCGCCGTCGGCGAGCCCGACATCGGCCGCGTGCGCGCGGGCGACGGCGTCGACTTCACGGTCCTCGCGTACCCGAACCGCACGTTCCACGCGACCGTGCAGCAAGTTCGCCAAAACCCGACGACGGTGTCGAACGTCGTCACCTACACGAGCGTCGTGATCGTGAACAACAACGACGGCGCCCTGCGACCCGGCATGACGGCGAACGCGACGATTCAAGTAGCGCACGTCGACAATGCCACGATCATCCCGCTGGCCGCGTTCGGCTACAGCCCGCCGAGCGGTTCGGTGACGCGCACGAAACGTTCGGGCGCGAATCAAACGCAGCGCGGCGGCAACGGCGCTGCGCCGAACAACGCTTCGCCGTGGGGTCAGACCTCGGGCGCGAGCAGCGGCGCAGTCACGGCGGGCGGCACGGGGCGAATCTTCGTCCAGCGCGGCAGCGCGCTCGTCCCGGTGCGCGTGAAGATCGGACTGATCGCGGACACGCAGGCCAGCGTAACGCCGCTGCGCGGCACGCTGTCGGCAAACGATCAAGTCGTCATCGGCGATTCAGCCGGCACGTCCGGTTCGAAAAAGGCCACGGCCGGCAACCCGCTCACGGGCGGCAACCAGAGCGCGCCGGGCGGCCGGCGCGGTCCGCTGGGTGGCGGCTGATGACACCGGTCGTCGAGGTGCGCAACCTCATGAAGATCTATCCGCTGGACGGTGGGGAGGACGTCGTCGCGCTGCGCGGCGTCGACCTCACCATCGATCCGGGTGAGTTCGTCGCCGTGATGGGCCCGTCGGGGTCCGGAAAGTCCACGTTCATGCACATCGTCGGATTCCTCGATCGCGCCACGTCGGGTTCGTATCGCTTTGCGGGCAGCGACGTGCTCGGGCTCGACAAAGACGCGCTCGCGGACTTGCGTTCGCGATCGCTGGGGTTCGTGTTCCAGGCATACAACTTGCTCGCGCGCACGACGGCGGTCGAGAACGTCGAGCTGCCGATGGTGTACGCGGGCGTTCCGGCCGCGGAGCGCCGGCGCGCCGCGATGGAGGCGCTCGACGCGGTCGGACTCGCGAAGTACTCGCATCACCAGCCCAATCAGCTTTCCGGCGGCCAGCAGCAGCGCGTTGCAATCGCACGCTCGATCGTGAACCAGCCGCATCTCATCCTGGCGGACGAGCCGACGGGCGCGCTCGACACCGCGTCCTCCGAAGACGTCATGGCGCTGTTCGGGCGGCTCAACCGCGAGCGCGGGATGACGGTCATGCTCGTGACGCACGAGCCCGACGTCGCCGCGCACGCGCGCCGTCTCGTCTCGTTCCGTGACGGCCGGATCGTGTCGGACACGCTCGCCGCCGAGAAGGTGCCGGCATGATCGGGATCGTGCAGACGCTGCGCCTCGCGCTGACCGCGCTCGTTCGCAACAAATCGCGCTCGCTGCTCACGATGCTCGGCGTCGTGATCGGCGTCGCGGCGGTCATCGTCACGGTCGCGATCGGCACCGGCGCGAAGAGCTCCGTCGCCGACCAGATCAACGGTCTTGGTTCCAACCTCGTCGTCGTGCTGCCGGGCAGCGTGCAAACATCCGGCGCGCGCAGCGGCAGCGGCGGCGCCTCGACGCTCACGGCCGCCGACGGCCTCGCGATCGCGCAGCTTCCCGGCGTCGCGGCCGTGTCGCCGGCGGTGAACGTGCGCACGCAGCTCGTCGCGAGCGGCCAAAACTGGCAGACCACCGTGACCGGCGTCGCGCCCAGCTACACGTTCGTGCGCACGTGGGGCACGTCGAGCGGGCGATTCTTCACGCAAGCCGAGACGCAGAGCGCCGCAAAGGTCGCCGTGCTGGGACAAACCGTCGTGCAGCAACTGTTCGGCGGCGGCGATCCGGTGGGGCGCAGCGTGCTCGTCAAGGGCGTGCCGTTCACCGTCATCGGAACGCTCGCGTCCAAAGGCCAGAGCGGCGGCGGCCAGGATCAGGACGACACCGTGCTGATCCCGTACACGTCCGCGCTGCAGCGGCTCACCGGCGGCACCACCATCGGCACGTTGATGGTGTCGGCGACCGACGCCGCGCACATCGACGCCGTGCAGAGCGAGATCACCGCGCTGCTCGAGCAGCGCCACGGCATCGTCGCGGGCCATTCCGACGACTTCTCGGTGCGAAACCTGGCCGACATCGCGAGCGCCGCATCGGCGACCGCGTCGATCCTGGGCTTGCTGCTCGCGGCGGTCGCCGCGGTGTCGCTGCTCGTCGGCGGGATCGGGATCATGAACATCATGCTCGTGTCGGTGACGGAGCGTACGCGTGAGATCGGCTTGCGCGTCGCGCTCGGCGCGCGCGGAGCCGCGATTTTGCGCCAGTTCCTCATCGAAGCGGTGGTGCTGTCGAC
>JAXDMA010000070.1:0-4022 GCA_034666305.1 Vulcanimicrobiota bacterium | reverse complement strand
CAGGGTCACGTACGCCGTCGCTCGGCGAACGTCGTTGCCCCGTGCGCGCGAGTCGCGCACCGCTTCGACTTCGGCGTGCGCCTCGCCGGCACGGTGGTGCCAGCCTTCGCCCAGCGTGACGCCGTCGCGCACGAGAACGCAGCCGACCGACGGATTCGGCATCGCGTCGGCGGTTGACCGTGACGCGAGCTCGACGGCCCGCGCAAGGTAGCTCGCGTCGCGGTCTACGGCGTAACCTCGACGCCCTTCCAGAACGCGACGTAGCCCTCGATGTTCTTCGCGGCGTCCTTCGTGTGCGGGTAATACCACGCGGCATCGGGATTGCGTTTCCCGTTCACCTCGACGGTGTAGTAGCTCGCGGTGCCCTTCCACGGGCACACCGAGTGCGTCTCGGACGGCGCAAAATACTGTTTGTCGACGGCGTCGGGCGGAAAATACTGGTTTCCCTCGACGACTTCGGTGCGATCGCTCTCGGCGAGAACGGCGCCGTTCCAGACTGCTTTCATGCTGGTCACTGACCCGCCGCGGGCGAGTTTGGTTCCGGGGTTAGGCGCCGCTACGCGCCACCACGACGATTCCACGGACGTCGACGCCGGCGGTGCGCAGGGTCCCCGCCGCATCGCGAGCGGTCGCGCCGGTCGTGCAGACGTCGTCGAGCAACGTCACCGCATTCGGCCGCGGCGCGCCTGCGTGCAACCGAAAGCGCCCGGTTGCGGCGAGTCGCTCGACGCGCTTGCGGCCTTCCTGCGCGCGTCCGCGCTTGTCGAGCAGCTCGGCGCAGGGAACACCGCGGCGCGCTGCGACTCGTCGTGCAAGCTCGACGCTTTGATCGAATCCGCGCTCGGCGCGGCGCGCGCGCGACGTCGGCAGCGGTACCAGCACGCCGTCGAGCGGCGCCCGCGCCGCCAGCAGGTCGGCGAACGCGTCGAGCGGATCGCGCTCGCCTGCCTTCATCGCAATCACCGCCCGCCGTAGCGCACCGTCGTACGCGCCGAGCGCGAACGCGGGGATCCCGTCGAGCGCGAACGCGAGCGCATCGCTCGGCGCCGGCGCGCAGGAATGACACAACGCGGGTCCCGGAACGTCGCAGCCGGCGCACGCCGCCGGAAAGAGCCAGGTGCGAACGAAATCAAGCACACCTGTCCATCACGCCGCACGCGCGGCGCCGCTAGGGCTAGGCCGGGCCCGGCTCGTTCGCGACGATGGCGTCTTCGAGGACTGCGCCGTCGGCGACGACGTATCGCTCGCCGACGATCGTGTCGCGCACCTGCGCGCGTGCGCCGATGGTCGAACCGTTCCAGACGATCGCCCGTTCGAGGACGGCGCTCGCGCCGATACGCACGCCGTCGCCGATCACCGTCGGACCGACGATGCACGCGCCCTCGCCGATCTCCACGCCGTCGCCGATGCGCACGTCGCCCTCGATGCGCGCGTTCGCGGGGACGACGACGCCGGGCGGGATGCCGGTCGCACGCGCGCCGCGCACGTGCACGCGACCCGACAGCACGTCCTCGGTCGCACGGCGGTATTCGTCGGGCGTGCCGATGTCGCGCCAGTAGGCGCCCTTGAGTTCCATACCGTAGAACGGCAGCCCGTCGGCGACGAGCTCGGGAAACACCTGTTTGCCGAAGTCGTAGAACGTGCTCGCCGGAATGCGCTCGAAGATCGCCGGCTCGAACACGTAGATGCCGGTGTTCGCGAGCTTGGATTTCTCCGTACCCTTGGCGGGCTTTTCTTGAAAGCCGGTGATGCGGCCCTTCTCGTCGAGGATCACGACGCCGTACTGGTCGACCTCGTCGACTTCGAGCAAACCGATCGTCGCGAGCGCTCCGCGTTCTTTGTGAAACTGCACCAACGAGGCGAGATCGGCGTCGGTGAGGTCGTCGCAGCCGACCACGACGAACGTTCCGCCGAACCACCCTTCCATCTGTTTGAGCGCGCCCGCGCTGCCGGTGAGCTCGCGTTCGTGCAGATAGTGCAGCTTGACGCCGTAGGCGCCGCCGTCACCGAACGCGTCGTGCACGAGCTCGGCCAGATAGAACACGTTGATCGCGACCTCGTCGTATCCGAACGACGCGAGCCAGCGCATCACGTGACCGCTGATCGGCTCGCCCGCGACGGGCACGATCGGCTTGGGCACCTGTTTGGTGAGCGGGTAGAGCCGCGTGCTCATGCCGCCGGCGAGGATCATCGCGCGCATCAGGGCTGCTTCTTCCCCGCTTTGCGCGCGGCCAAGGCTTCGCCCAGCGCGGCGAGCGCGAATCGCGGCAGGGCGAGCTGGCGGCGCCAGCGCTGAGGCTCCTTGCCGAGGCGATACGCCCATTCCAGCCCCGTCCGCCGAAAAAAGGCCGGCGCGCGCATGACGTTGCCGGCGTAGACGTCGAGCGAGCCGCCGACGCCGATACCCACCCCGCAGCCGGTCGCCGCAAGATGCCGTTCGATCCAGAACTCTTGCTTCGGAAATCCCAATCCGGCGAGCAGCACGTTCGCACCGCTCGCGCCGATCGCCGCGGCGACCGCTTCGTTTTCATCAGGGCCGAAATAGCCGTCGCGCGCGCCGCTGATCACGGCGCCCGGATAGCGCTCGCGCAGGGCGGCTCCCGCGCGAGCAGCCGTGTCGCCGGCGCCGCCAAGCAGATACAACCGCACGTCGCGTACGGATTCCGACCGCGCGGCGAGCGCGTCGACCAGTTCCACGCCCGTCACGCGCTCGCGCAGCGGTCCGCCGCGCAGGCGTGACGCGAGCAACAACCCAATCGAATCGCACGTGACGAGCGCCGCGCGGTCGATCGTGTCGCGAAACGCCGGATCGCGCTGCGCGGCCATCACCATCTCGACGCCCAGCGTCACGATGAGCGCCGATTCGGCGCGGTTCGCCAGCGCGGCGACGCGCGCGACCGCCGCATCGCGGCCGATCGCGTCCACTCGACACCCGAGCACGTGAAAACCGGGCGCGGTCACGGGACTACGGACGGTACGGTGCGATGAGGGGCTCGAGCGTCGCTTTGAGCTCCGCGGGCATCGGGCCCATGGGCGAGCGGCACGGGCCGACGTCGAAGCCGTACGTTCCCATCGCCCACTTCACCGGGATCGGGTTCGACGTCATGAAGAGCGCAGCGATCAGCGGCGAAAGGTCACGGTGGATGCGAGCCGCCGTATCGACGTCGCCGGCATCGAACGCGTCGGCCATTGCGCGCAGCTCGCGCCCGCACAGATGTCCCGCGACCGAGATGAGGCCGTAGCCGCCGAGTGCGAGCGACGGCAGATAGATGTAATCGTCGCCGGCCCAGAACGTCACATCCGCGCGCGCGCGGTCGCGCAGGATCGCGGTGAACTGGTTGACGTCGCCGGTAGACTCTTTGATTCCGGCGACGTTTGCATGCCGCCTCGTCAGCTCGGTGAACGTCGCGGGCAACATGTTCGCCGCGGTGCGACCGGGGATGTTGTAGATGATCGCGGGGAGCGACGTCGCCTCGAGGATCGCGCCGAAGTGCGCCAGCATGCCTTCCTGCGTGGGCTTGACGTACGCCGGTACGGTGAGCAGCACGCCGTCGACGCCGCACTGCTCGGCCTGTTTCGTCAGCTCGACCGACTGGCGCGTGTTGTTGCCGCCGGTGCCCGCGATCACGGTGCCGCTCGATCCGAGCGCCTTCTTCACCGCGGCGAAGAGCGCGAGCTTCTCGGCGGTCTCCAGCGCGTTGCCTTCGCCGGTGGAACCGGCCAGCACGACGCCGTCGTTGCCGCGCTCGATCAAGAACTGCGCGATGCGGGCCGCTTCGCCCGCGTTCAGCTCGTTGTTCGCGTCGAACGGCGTGACCATCGCCGTGAGGATGCGCCCGAGTGATTTCATCGCGCGACCGCTCCGCGGCCGAGCCGGAACGCGTCGTGCAGCGCTTGCTCGGCGTCGTGCGCGCGGTCGGCGGGGACGAGGATCGAGATCGTGATGTTGGAGTCGGTGGAGTGGATGATCTCCACGCCCGCATCGGTGACGGCTTTCACGACGCGATAGATGACGCCGGAGG
>JAXDMA010000069.1:0-16309 GCA_034666305.1 Vulcanimicrobiota bacterium | reverse complement strand
TCGGCGCGCCGACGTTCGCCGAAGCGGTGCGCTGGGGTTCCGAAGTGTTCCACACGCTCGGCAAGATGCTGCACGACAAGGGCCATCAGACGCTGGTCGGCGACGAAGGCGGCTACGCGCCGAAGCTCGACTCGATCGACGAAGCGATGCAGATCCTCGTCGACGCGATCGAAAAAGCGGGTTACCGTGCCGGCGGCGACGTCGCGATCGCGCTCGATCCCGCATCGGCGGAATTCTATCGCGATGAGAAGTACTGGCCGCACATACCGGACGATCATCCGCTGACATCGGCGGAGATGGTGGGGTTGTACGACGGGCTGTGCCGCAAGTATCCGATCGTCTCGATCGAGGATGGCCTCGGCGAAGACGATTGGGACGGTTGGAAACTGCTGACGCAAACGCTCGGCGACCGCGTGCAGCTGGTGGGCGACGACCTGTTCGTGACCAACGTCGAGCGGCTCGAGCGCGGCATCCGCGAGGGCAGCGCGAACGCGATCCTGATCAAGGTGAACCAGATCGGCACGCTCACGGAGACGCTGGATGCCGTGGAGATGGCGCATAAAGCGGGCTTCCGCGCCGTGATCTCGCACCGTTCCGGCGAGACCGAGGACACAACGATCAGCGACCTCGCCGTCGCGACGGGCGCCGGCCAGATCAAGACGGGCTCGCTCTCGCGCAGCGACCGCATCGCGAAGTACAACCGCCTCATGGCCATCGCCGAGGACCTCGGCGCCGGCACCGCGCGGTATGCGGGAAAGAGAGCTTTCGTCGCGCTGTCGAAGGGGTAGGGGCTACGGGCTCGTAGCTCAGCGGTAGAGCAGCCGGCTCATAACTGGTCGCGCGCTGGTTCGAATCCAGCCGGGCCCACGCGAGGCGCCATAGTCTATCGGTTAGGACGCCGCCCTTTCAAGGCGGAGAGACGGGTTCAATTCCCGTTGGCGCTACCATCGAACGCTCGCTCCCAGATTCGTCCGGACTGCCGGCGGATCTGGGAGTAGGTCCTCGCGCGAGTCAAATCGCCGTCTCGCTGCACGTTGCGGAACCTAGAAATACCCGTCGCCGCCGCTCGCGATATGCAGCACCAATTCCATGCGTGTCCGAAATCCGAGCTTGTGAAAAATCGAGCTGACGTGTTTCTCGATCGTCTTGATGCTGACGCAGAGTTTGTCGGCTGCCTGGCGGTTCGTTAGGCCGCGCGCCACCAAGAGGGCAACCTCGCGTTCCCGCTCCGAGAGCAAATCGGAAACGCGCTCGCCGCCTCCAGACCGGGGGCCCAGTTCGAGCCGCCGAACGTCCGAGATGCTGCCGCAAGCGCGATAGAGCGCGAGGGCGGCTGCGCGGTCACCGGCAACTTCGTCCGCATGCGCCTCGAGCAAGTGCCAGCCCAGCTCTCGGTAGCGCTGCGCCGCAATCAAGGCTCGCGAGCGAGCCGTTTCCAGAGAGCGGTGGCGTTCCGCCGCGATTGCTTCGACCATGTGCGAAGTCGCGATCATTACTCGATCTTGGGGATTCCGAGCCGAGGCGGCAGCAATTGCCCGAACCTTTGCGAGCCGCGCTTCATCGACATACCGAGCTGCGAGCGGCAACAACAGCATCGAACCGTACGACCCGTTCAGTGCGTCGACGGCATCCTGGAGAATGGCTTGCGCCCCGCTCAGGTCCCCACGCGCCGCGAGGACGGCGCCGCGGGACGCAAGGACTAGGGCGTATAGCGCCGGCTGCTGGCGCGATCGCAACTCGACATCGTGGTCCAAGCAGCGAAGAATCAAATCCTCGTCGCCTAGGGCGATCCCGACCAAGGGCCCCGTGTGCGCCAGGTGGTAGCGCGTCGTGAAAAGGTCCCCGGTTGAAAGCGCCGCCAGGAGATCGTCCCGCGCCAACTCGAGCTTTCCCAAAAGAAAATAGTGACGAGCCCGGAGCGCCTTCGTCCAGCCGGCGAGAGCGCTCAGCCTGCAATCCTCGTACACCGCGATTGCCTCGTCGCAGCACTGCTGCGCGATGCCCGGCTCGGCTAAGCATGTCGCCGTGAACGCGATGTTCGCGAGAGCGTTTCCCGACAGGCGGGAAGCCGTGCCTCCCAACTCCGCGCGCAACCGGCCTATCGCGTCCTTCCATGCCGTGAGGTCACCCCCGCTCGCTTCGCCGACGATTTTGGCTTGCCAGTAGGCGCGGCGCATGGGAGAGTCGAGTTCGTCAGGTGGCGTTGAGATCCGCGCGAGGAGATCCAGGACGACGCGGGAGTCGAAAGAGACCTGCGAAAGTTGTGCTTGCAGAATGAGAACTTCCGCTGAAGCTCTGGGACTGAGATGCTCGTCAAGATTGTCGAGAAAAGCCGCGAGTGATGCAATTGCTTCTGAGTTCTCGCCACGCTCGTACAGTATCGCCGCGATACGAACTGCGAGCCGCGTGGCATCGTCGAATTCCGACCGCTTGATGCGAAGGGCTCGCGCGATCTCGAAGGCATGCAGGCCGCGGTCGCCCTCGCTTGCGAAATTCATCGCGTCGCCAAGCTTTTCTAGCAGACGTACCCTGCCCGATTCGTCGGACGCGACGTCGAGAGCGCGCTCGAATTGCAATTTGGCGTCTCGATATGCCCAGAGCTCGAGGGCGGCGTCGCCGGCGCGTTCGGCATAGAGCAAACTCTTCTGCGTCTCGCGCGCCTCCCACCAGTGGTAGGCCAGTTCATCAACATGCCGCCAGGCGTCAGGCCGAGCCTCGAGGGCCTCCGCGATGCGCGAGTGTAGCGAACGGCTTTTTACCAGGAGCATCTCGCTGCAGACCGCCTCACGCGTGAGAGCGTGCCGAAAGCTGTAAAGCGGGATTGCGTCGTTGGATTCGACGATCATTTGAAGGTCGACCGCGCGTTCGAGCATCGGAATCACGTCGCCGACGTTCCGCTCGGCGATCCCCGCGAGGGTTCCGGCTTCGAAAGACCGTCCGAAAAGCGCCGCCATCCGCACGACGTCGCGTTCCTCCTCGCTCAACCGGTTCAAGCGCGCGGAGACTGCGCCTTGGATCGAAAACGGCAGCGGATCGGTTCGCGTGCCTGCGCTTTCGAGCGAATCTTTCAGGAGCTCTTCGGCGAAAAATGGATTTCCTTCCGAACGTCGCGCGATGCTCAGCACAGCGGCGGCGGAAAGCGACCGCCCGTTCAGCGCCGTTTCGATGAGTGCGCGCATGTCAGGCTGCGGAAGTCCTTCCAAAACGACGCGATGCACCGTGCGCTCGCGCATCAACTGGGCGATCGTGGCCGTTGCCGGATGTGCGCGATTGAGTTCGTCGTCGCGAAACGTTGCGAGCAGCAGGATGCGTCTGCCGGCGAGGCGCGGCGTCAAATACGCGAACAGTTCGAGCGTCGCCGGATCGGCCCAGTGCAGGTCCTCGATGGCCACGACGACAGCACGCTTCGCGGCAACATGATCGAGCAATTGTGCTGCGCCCGCGAACAGTTCGGACTTCTCGATTGCACCCTGTTCCGGTGATAGCGGCGACGCGCTCGCTCCGTCACCGGTCAGATGCCGGAATGCGCGCCGTGCCAGGCCGTCGGGAGGTGGCGACGCGAGGCTGAGCGCCGTCAAAATGTCGCGAAACGGGCCGTAAGGACGCGGTGCGTGCTGCAGACATTCCGCTCGGACGAGTCGCGGCGCTCGCGAACCGTCGATCGAACGTAAGAAGTGGGCGAGGAGACGCGATTTCCCAACGCCGGCGGGACCCTCAATCAACACGACGCAACCCTGCCCGGCCCCGGCTGCCCGGCGGCAGTCTACGAGCGACTGGAACTCCGTTCGCCGCCCTATGAAGTGGCGGCTGGTGATCGGGGGGACTATCACGCTCGCATCGCGCGCTGGTCGGGCACGCGAAAGAAGCGTTCGTGGAGCCGTGCCTGCATCCTTGAGCCACATACGAAAGAAGCGTAGGGGCTCGAGCGGGCCGCGCGTATGGGGTGGTCCCCTACTTCTTGCGCCGCCGGCGCGAGTAGGGTACACCCCCATACTCGCGCTCGGCCGATGTCGTTAACCTCGGTGCAAGAGCACCCATCATCCCAGAGGTACGCCGTGCGCAAAACGCCTTGTTTTCCGATGTGTCTGCGCTTGTTCTTCCTGCTCGGTGCTTCGACGGTGTTCGCTCTCGGGTGTACGAACTCTGGCTCGAACACGTCGCCGACGCCGCCGACCCCGTTGCCGTCGTCGACCGCATCGCCGTCACCAAGTCCTGCGCCGACGAAGAGTCCGTCGGGCGTGATCACTGAATACACGATTCCAACCGGGAGCACGTTCCCTCAATGGATCACCAAGGGTCCGGACGGCGCGCTTTGGTTCACGGAACAGGACTTTACGTTCAAGATCGGCCGCGTGACGACGTCCGGAGCATTCACCGAATTTCCCATCCCGAACGAAGGATCCGGAATCACCACGGGTTCCGACGGCGCCCTGTGGTTTGCGGAGAATTCGGCGAACAAGATCGGGCGGATGACGACGGCCGGCACGGTCACGGAATTCCCTGCGGGGCATGGGCCGAACGACATCGCGGTAGGTTCGGACGGTGCGTTCTGGTTCACGGAATTCGGCAACAAGGTGGGTCGCATGACCACGTCGGGAACATTTACGGAAGTCACCTTGGGCAGCTCCAGCGTCGTCGGCCTCATCACCGCGGGTCCGGACGGAGCGTTGTGGTTCTCCGACTTCGGCGCCAATGCGATCGGTCAGTTGACCACCACGGGCGGATTTACCGAATTTACCATCCCGACTTCAAGTAGTGGTCCCGAAGGCATCACCGCAGGTCCCGACGGCGCTATCTGGTTCGCGGAGACCAACGCGAACAAGATCGGTCGTATATCGACGTCCGGAGGAGCGATCACGGAATACTCCGCACCGGGAGCTCCGTATGGTATAACCACCGGGCCGGACGGAGCTCTTTGGTTCACGGAAGCCGGTGGGCACAAGATCGGACGGTTGACCACCGCCGGTGCTCTCACCGAGTACGCGACGCCGACCGCTGGAAGCGGTCCGCGCGGCATAACGACGGGTCCAGATGGGGCGCTCTGGTTCGTCGAGACACAAGCAAATAAGATAGGCCGGATTTCTCCGTGATACTTCCGCTGCAACCACCACCGCCGTACCAGGAATCCGCCATGCGCCCGTTCGTCGCCGTCCTGTGTGCCGTTCTCCTCATGGGGCTGACTGCCCAAAGCCCCGCACCGAGCGGATCACCGCAGCCGGCGCCCTCGCCGACAGTCTCTCCCACGATCAGCGTGGCTCCCGGTACGAAACTCGTCGTCACGACGGCATGCGGCCCCGTCGCGGCGTTGCGCTCGGCCCCGATCGCGGATGTACAGAACGTCGTCCGCGATTCAGCGGGGAACCGCGTGCTGCTCCCGGCAGGCAGCGAGGCCGAAGCGAAGGCGGGCGGCGAGAATGCGACCAGTTACCTCTACGTCGAGGCCCCAACGCGGGACGGTCCTCGCAACGGATACGTCGGACGGCCGTGCCTGAAGGCGCGCGGCTGAGGTTACGGCGCCCGCGTAAGCCGTGGACTTCAGCCGTTTACGGTGATCCCTGACCGTCCGCCCCAACTATGGGATCGAACAGTTTACGCGCCTTCGCCGCTGCCTCGGTAGGGACAGCGGCCTAGGCGGTCCTAGTGTGTCGTTCCGGCGGCGCTTCGAGCGCCGCCGATTGCTCGATTCCGAGCGAAAGGTGAGCATGAAAGCATCTCAGTCGGGCCGGTTGTTGTTAGCCGGTACAATCGGCGTGATCCTGACGGCGTGTTCGGGCGCGGGTTCCCAACCCCCGACGCAATCCCTGGCCGTGCATAAGACGAGCGCGTTCGCCGACACGGGCAGCATCGCGTCGACGTCAACCGCGCGCAGCGCACAGTCCTTGCACTGTACGGCAGTTGCGACATCGAAGGGTCCGTTGACGGCCGCCGCCGTGCCGACGGGTAAGGTCGACCACGCGAACATCAACGCATCCGGTTGCGACGTGGGGATCTATCTCGGGCCGTCGTCCAACGGTCAAAGCATCGATCACACGACCGTCACCGACGCGAACCAGTACGGCATCTTTGCGGATCAGGCGCAGAACGTCGCGATCGACCACACGCAAGTGTCGCGAATCGGAAATCACGACGGCAGCGGTGCCTTCGCTCCCGACGGCGTCCAGACGGGCGTCGGGCTTTATTTCCGCGGTGCGTCCGGCTCGGTCGACCACACCGACCTGTTCCAGTACCAGAAGAATGGTACGGCGTTCAATTGCCTCTTCGATGCGGTGTCGGGCGCCTGCCTCAAGCCGTCGAGCGTCAGCATGATGCACTCGACGGCCACCGGCCTCGGCCAGGTCAACTACATCGCTCAAAACGGAATCCAGTATTGGGATTCGACGGCGCCGAAGTTCGAGCAGAATACCGTGACGAACAACATGTACCTCAATCCGGCGGACCTCATCTACAACCAGAGCGCGACCGGTTATCTGTTCCTGTGCACGAACGTCGCATCGGACCAGCAGCTGATCAAAGCGCACAACGCCGCGAGCAACAATGACTACAATTATTTCGTCGACAATAATCCGGCGGACTGCTGACCCGAGGGACGGGCGCTAGACGTTAAGCTGAGCGATCACAGCGTGTTTTCGTGCACGATGTGGTCGCTCAACGCGGCGGGTAATCCCCAGGCGTGCATTTCCATGACGACGCCGTTCTGCTTCCAGCGGCGTAACGGCGCGGTCCACGTTTTGGTAACGTGCGTTGCAACATTCATGAGTTTGAAGTGGGCGACCGGCGGCCCCACGGCCTTTGTCGCTTCGTTGAACGTAATGTCGTAATACTTGCTGCCGATATGCGCCTCGTACCGAAGCGCGACGCGATGAACCGGTGATTCGCTGACGACGTGCGCGTAGAGAAGGCGCGTTGTTGCGGGCAAGCCCTTCGGTTCGACGATGGTGAACGGCATGCGGCGTTGTGCTTCCGCGATCGTCAACTGGTCCGCGGCGTGTATGATGCGCGTCAGCGGTTTTGAGGACACGTGGGACCAGAAGGGCAGGTTGCCGATCTTGACGGTACCCGAGGCTTGCGCGGCGAGTCCGGCTGCCGCAACACCCGCGACCAGTGCGGCTGCGTATGCGAATTTCCGCGGCACGCTGCTCGGGCGGGCAATCCGCGAGGGCTCCGTCGTCGATGCGTGCCATGCGCCGTCAGGGCACTCGGGCAGACCCGCGCGTGAGAATCTGCGATCCAGTGCCGCTGAGATCAGTCGAGCGTCATCGTTCATGAAATAATCTCCGGCGTCGCCGACGACGCGGTGCTAACGGTGCTATCGGAAAGAAGTGGTCGCAGGCGGCGCCGCGCCATCATCAGGCGAAAGCGCACGGTTGCCGCGGGAACGCCGAGGGCGATGCCGATCTCGCTGCTGGTCAAGCCGACGAAATAGTGCAGCTCGAGCGCGAGCCGCAAGCCTTCGGGGAGGCGTCCGATCGCGGCTTCGAGGTCGAGGCGTTCGCTCGGATCGTCGCGCGTGACGCGCGCCGTCGCTTCTTCGTAGCCGAGCGTCTCACGCAGTCGCAGACGGTTTCTGGAGCGGGCGTGGTCGCGTGCGTGCGACACGATGATCCGATACGCCCACGGGACGAACGCGGCCGGATTCGCGAGCGTCGGAAGCTTCGCACAAATCGCGGCGCAGGCACCCTGCGCCGCGTCTTCGGCCGCGCCACGGTCGCTCAGGATCGACCATGCGATGCGATACGCGTTCGGCCACAAGACCCGGATGAGGGCTTCGTGACCACCTTGGGCTCCGTTGGCCGCGGCGCTCGCCAGGGCCGAGAGCCCAGTCACGTCGTTCACATCGGAGAAGACGTCGGCCGGGCCCGAACTGTTTGCGGCGGGGCTTGGCGCCCTCGAGCAGAAGTGCGTGCAATGGCTTGCAGCACATGAATCGTGGGCTCATCGCAATAGGCGGTCTCATCGTCGTCCTCGCCATCGTGGCAATGGGCCTGACGGGGACGTATAACCGGTTGGTCACGCTCGACCAGACGGTCCAGTCGCAGTGGGCTCAAGTCGAAAGCGTCTATCAGCGGCGTGCCGATCTGATCCCGAACCTCGTGTCGACGGTCAAGGGCGCCGCGAACTTCGAGAAGAGCACGTACGTCGCCGTGGCGGAGGCGCGCTCGAAGGTGGGTCAGCTCAACCTCGGCAGCGGGGTCCCGAACGACCCCGCGGCGTTCGCGAAGTTCCAGGCGGCGCAGGACGGGCTTTCGTCGGCGTTGTCACGCCTGCTCGTCGTCGTCGAAAAATATCCCGATCTCAAGGCGACCCAGAACTTCTCCGATCTTCAAGCGCAGCTCGAAGGCACGGAAAATCGCATCGCCGTCGAGCGCATGCGCTTCAACCGGGCCGCTCAAACGTTCAACACTACGCGCGACTCGTTCCCGACCGTCCTCGTCGCGGGCTTGTTCGGTCCGCGCTTCAACGAGAAGACGTATTTCAAGTCGCAGGCCGGTTCGGAGACTGCTCCGCAGGTGAAGTTCTAAGCAGAATGCGCGCTCTCGGCTGTGCTCTGGCGCTGCTGACGTTCATCGGCTTGGCGACCGCGGCGAACGGCGCCGAGGTCCCGGTTCCGCGGTCGCCGGCGCACTGGGCCACCGACAACGCCGGGTTTCTTTCCGCTCAGGCCGTCGACGCTCTCGATGCGCGTCTCCGCGCGTACGAAAGCGCGAGCGGGCATCAGGTGCTCGTGTACGTGACGCCGACGACCGGCGACACTCCGACCGAAGACTGGACGGTGCGCACGTTTGCGCGCTGGAAAGTCGGGCGGAAGGGACTGGATGACGGCCTCGTCTTGTTCGTGTTCCCGGCCGACCGCAAAGTGCGCATTGAAGTCGGCTACGGCCTCGAGCAAAAGATCCCGGATGCGACCGCGGCGCGCATCATCCGCGACATCACGCCCAAACTCAAGGCCGGCGATCCCGACGCGGCCGTCACTTCCGGCGTCGACGAGATCCTCCGCGCTCTGGAGGGCCAGACCCGCGCCGGCGGCAGCGGAGCGCCGGGCGCGGGCTCCGGCGCGTACGGGAAGAACGACGAAGGGCCGAGGGGTACGATGCCGCCGGACCCGGTCCCCGCTCCCGCCGACTCGGGCTCGAGCCGGCTCTGGGACATCGTTGGGGTGTGGATTGGCGTGCTCATCGGCCTGGCGGTCGTCGTCGGCATCATCGTGCTGATCATGAAATTGCCGGACCCGCCGAAAGGCGCGTACATCAGTAGCCGCAGCAGCGGTTTCGGACTGTGGGACGTCTTGAACATCGTGGGCAGCGTGGCGGGCGTTGCAGCGGGCGGGTTTTCCGGAGGCGGCGGAATGTCGGGCGGGGGAGGAGCGACAGGCTCATGGTGAATCCGCACCGGTTCGTCGACAAGAAACGCGTTCGCGAGGCCATCATTCGCGCCGAAACGGCGACCGACGCGCCGATCTCGGTGTCGATCGTGCCGCATATCGAGGGAGACGTGCATGCGGCGGCGCTGCACGCGCTTCACCGGCGCGGTCTTTCGCGCGCGCCCGGCCGCAACGCCGTGCACTTCTTCGTCGTCCCGTCGCGGCGCGAGTTCGCCGTCGTCGGCGACGTGGGCGCGCACGAACACCTCGGTCAAGCAGCGTGGGATCGTGTGGCGGCGACCGTCGAAAAGCATTTTCGCGCCGGCGATCCGACCGCGGGCCTCGTCGCGGGGATCGAAGAAGTCGGCCGCGATTTGGCGCGGCACTTCCCCCGTAAGCATGCGCGTTGATCCGTTAACGGCGGGCGGACGAACAGACAACTTTTTGCGGAGTCGCTTTTAGGATCGCGGCGGGCGGGCTAGACTCCAGTAGGCCTCCACCACCTACAAAAGGATTTGTTCGTGCTCAACGCTTTTCGCTCCATGCTCCGCAACGACGACGGCGCCACCTTGGTGGAATATTCGCTGGTCGTCGCCCTGATCGCCGGTGTCGCGATCGTCATCATCGGCAAGCTCGGTGCCAGCATCAACACGCTGTTCGGCACCGTCAAAACCAGCGTCGACAGCGCCAACGGCGGCGTCGGACAGTAATCAG
Organism: Vulcanimicrobiota bacterium; assembly: GCA_034666305.1. Taxonomy (GTDB): domain Bacteria; phylum Vulcanimicrobiota; class Vulcanimicrobiia; order Vulcanimicrobiales; family Vulcanimicrobiaceae; genus Vulcanimicrobium. The sequence continues at coordinate 6,237 of JAXDMA010000069.1, read as the reverse complement.
GCGGCGGGCGGCGCGGGTTCGACCGTCTCCGCGACCGCTGCCGGCGGCTTGAGCGCGGTGCGGTAGCCCGCGTACACCGCAAGCGCGTAGAACAGCACGTCCATCACGTTGAAGTTCGCCGTGAGCATGAACCACGCGAGCTTCGGGTTGAGCAGGATCAGCATCGTCAATTCGGCGACGCCGCGGTGCGCGGCATCGTGCGGGGCGAAGTCGATGACGACCGTCAGCAGATTGCCCAGCACGCACCCGAAGAACGCCACGATCCCCGCGATGAGGCCGTCCGCGCGGTCGCGGCCGCCGCCCAGCACGCGCATCCCGTACCCGGCGAGAAAGCCGACGCCGACGGCCATGTAGCCGATCTGAAAATGCGTCGCCGCCGTGATCGCGCCCCAAGCGATCGCGCCGAGGAGCGCGCCGGCGAGCGCGCCGAGTGTCCCGAGCAGCAGCTTGCCACGCATGACGACCGCGTTCGGGAAGCCGAGCTCAGCCGTCCTCCTTCGCGAGCAAGCGAGAATTGCCAAAACGACCCCGCCGGGGTGCCCTCCGAAACAATACGGAGGTTGGCGCGGTTATAGGGACATGCGACTGCGGAGCTTATCGTTGGCGGCCGGCCTCCTTGCGTTTGCGGCCGTGCCGGCGCTGCCGGCCGGCGCCGTGACGGGACCGGCCGGTACGTTCGCGGCGGTGCGGACCGACAAGGCTCCCGCACTGGACCCGCTCCTGAACGACCCGGCGTGGGAGAAGGCCGTGGTCGCAAGCGGCCTTCAAACGGTCACGACGCAGAAACCGAGCCCGTTCGAGTCGCGCTTCATGCTGCTGTACGACGACACGAACGTGTACGTCGGAATGACGCTCAAGCAGAGCGGTGCCGCGATTACCGCGACGCAAAGCGCCAACGACGTCGGCTTCGGGCTCGACGACTTCGCCGGGATCGGCATCGACCCGAGCGGGAACGGCGGCCAGGTCTATTTCTTCATGACGACGCCGCGCGGCACGCGGTACCAGCAGTCCACGGAGTCGGCACGTTTCGCGCCGCCGTGGACCGCCGTCGCCACGCGCACCGCCGACGGCTGGAACGCGATGCTCGTGATCCCGATAAAGGTGCTGCGCCGGCCGAGCAGTGCCGTGCAAACGTGGCGCTTCGATTTCGTTCGCCGCATCGCGGCGCTCAACGTGAACGAGTCGTGGGCGTACGACGCGACCATGAACGACGGCGGCGGCGGCATCGGCGGCTTTCCGCAGCCCGCCGACGCGCGCTTCTGGCCGCAGCTCACCGGCGTGAAGCTCGGCCCCACGCTGACGCGGCGTCCGCCGCGGTTCGAAGTGTACGGGCTCGCGAGCGCCGGTTTGGATCGCCGGCGCTTCCAAGCCGCCGACGGCAATTTCATCGTAACCGGCGAGCGCCACGCCGGCGCCGACGTGGTCGTCCCGATCACGGGCACCACGTCGTTCGTCGCGGCGATCGCGCCGGATTTTTCCAACGTCGAGATCGATCAGCAAACGATCGCACCGCAAGAGTTCCGCCGCGCGCTCAACGAGTACCGCCCGTTCTTCACGCAGGGCGCGACTTTTTTCAATCCCGTCTCGCTTACCGGAATCAACGCGCCGGCGACCGTGATCTTCTACTCGCCCGCGATCGGGCCGTTCGACCGCGGCCTCAAGCTCGAGGGGACGCAAGGACTGCAGTCGTTCGGGGCGCTCGAAGCGCAAGGCGCGGGCTTCGACGATCTCGTGTTCGGTTATAAGCATGCGGTACCGAACCGCTCGTTCGCGTGGTCGCTCGACGCCGTCGCGACGCACCACCAGGCCGGCAACGACACGATCGACCAGCGCGCGGGCAACGACACGACGTGGCAAGCGCAGGCCGGCGGGCGCAACAACCACACCGGCTTCGTGTACGCGCTGGACTACGTGCGCGAGCAGGGAACGTTCGTCACCGACAAACGGCTCGCATACAAGACCGAAGACTTCATCGACGTGCACCAGCACAATTACGAGGTCTATGCCGGTTACCGCGACCTGGGTCCGCAGTACGCGCCGGTGCTCGGCTTTACGCAAAACGCCGACCTGCGGGGACCGCAGACGTTCCTCGATCTCAACGGCACGCCGGCGCACGGGATGCTCAAGCGCGTCGACCTCTTCATGACCGCCGACCGCTTCGTCGACCGCAGCGGCGCCGCGCATCAGGCGGATTCGAACTTCAACCTGGACCTGCAATTCCGCAACGGCCTGCATCTCTCGGGCGGGCCGTACGAGTCGTCACTTCGCACGTACGACAGCGGGCTGATCGGATATCCGTTCTACACCGGCGGCGTCACGCGCTCGTACAATTTCAACGCGGTCAACGCAGGCTGGAAAGAGGGCACGCCCGCGCCGTACACGGTGAGCTTCTCGTGGGGACCGTTCGCCGACGTGTTCTTGCAGCAGTTCTCGTTCGCGACGTCGCGCACGATCGGCACGCGCTGGAGCATCGGCGGCGAGATCGACGGAACGCACGAGCGGCCGTCGTTCGGCGGCCCCGCGAACGGTCAGTGGCTGCGCCGCCTCACCGTCGGCGAAACGATTGACGCGAACACGAACTTCTCGGTGTCCCTGCGCGGCATCAGCGGCACGGGCGGTTTCGCGCAGCCCGGCGTCAACCTCGCCGCGTCGCTGCACCACCGCTTCAAGAACGACAGCGAGCTGTTCTTCAACTACGGCACGCCGGCGGCACCGACGACGCTGCAGCGCGTCGTGCTCAAGTACGTGTTGCGCACGGGCGGCGGTTCGGGGACGTAGTTCTTCAACCGATCGCGTCCAGCAGGCGCAACGATCGCTCGACCAGCGTGCCGATGAAGCGCAAAGCGGCGCAGCGCTTTCGAAAGAACGCAGCCGGGTCGCCATGCTGCTCGGCGATCCGGGCGATGCCCTCGTCCGTGCTCGCGACCTGAAACGTCGCGGGGATCAGCCACGCGAACTTGAGCGCGCCGGTCAATACCATGACGTGTTCGGCGGCGCTCACCGTGCCGGCGCTCATCCCTTCCGACAATCCGCACCGGTAGCCCCTCGTTATTGCATCCCACAACGGCTGCGCGTCGCCGGCCGGTACGAAGAAGTCCAACACCGCGTCGGCCGCCAGATTCGCCGGGTCGTGGCCGAGCGGGCCTAGGCCGGCATACGCGAGGTCGATCGCAATGGTCGCGCCCGGCTGTTCGGACGCGAACAGGTTGGGCGACCAGAAGTCATTGTGACAGCGCGTACGAGGCAGTGCGGCGCAGTACGCAAGCAGCGTGTCGCGCCGTTGCCACAGACCGTGAACCGAGGGACCTAGCTCGCGCAGTGCTTCGCCTTCGAGATACCGGGCGGGCAGGCGAACGAGTTCCTGTGCATCGGCATATAGGTCGGCGCGCCGGGCAACGTATGCATCGAAGAATGACGGCCCGCGAGTCCACTCAATGTCGGCGGGTGATTCCGTCGCCGCACCTTGATATCGTCCGAGCCGTTGCGCGGCAGCCGCATAGGTCTCGAGCGTCCACGCGGTGCCTGGTTCCCCCGCGACGTCTTCCAGATAGAGATCGATCCCGTCGTCGTCGCGGTCGATGAGGTAACACCGTGCGGATCTGACGCCGGCCCGTTCGTCGCCGAAGAAACCCGACTCGTATGCGAGCGCCTCGCGTGCCCAGTAGAATGGGTCGCAAGGATCCGTTGTCGTTTGCCACCGTGCGGCAGGTCCGCTCGCCGGCGTGATTCGTTTGACGACCAGCGACGACGGCGGACCCGAACCCGGCCACGCCACGCGCCACAGGCCGGCGGTGCCGCTCGCAATGGCGCGATGGTCGATCGCGCGCGCGCGAAACGCGTCGCTCCATCGTTGCGGTGCACCGTTTATTCGAGGAGCGATCGCGCACCAATTCGCCGCCGCTCGCGCGAGGATGCGATCCGTATTCACACAAGCGCCGGCGCATCGAGCGCCGGCTTTCCGTCGTCGAATCGTTGCAGATTCGGTGCGCGCAGCTTGTAGTGGGTGGTGAGCAGCAACGCCGCGATGGCGGCGACGCCTGCGAGCGCCAGCACGAGCACGATGAGGTATGCATCGGTGATGCCCGCAGCCAATGCGCCTTTCAGCGATGCGGCCGGAACCGGATGCGGCAACGGCCGGCCCGTGACAAAAGCGCGCACGGCGTCTTGGCCGAGATGCGCGCTCAGCGAGGAGTCGAGCGCGTGCAAATGGCCTTGCGCGCGCGAGCCGATCGTGTGCTCGACGCCGGGCGCGCTGATGAAGCCGCCGGTCAGCCGGAACAAGTTGAGCAGCGCGATCGCGCGCGCGACCAGCGCCCCCTCAAAGGACAGCACGATCACGAAGAGCCCGGGCGAGACGCTGAGTCCGGCGCCGAATCCGGCGAGCACGCAAAGCCAGGCGACGGACGTCGCGTCAACCGGGGCGACGGCGACGGCGCACGCCGCCGCGGTCGCGATGCACGCGAGCCCGGCTGCGCCGGTGACGACGACCCACTTCGTCGTAACGAGGCGGCCGAACACGTAGCCGCTCGCGATCGCGGTGAGAAACTCCGGCCAGAACGCGAATCCGGTGTGGCGCGGATCGAGCCCGTCGACGCGCAGCAGCGTCAGCGAAAACGACTGCGCGAGCGCACTGAACGTCGCGCTGCCGATCACCGTCGCGATCGTGCCGACGAGGGCGAGCGACGTCGCGAGCTCGCGCACCGGCACGAGCGGCTCGCGTTTGCGCGCTTCGCCGAAGAGCAGCGCGACGTAGACGAGGATCCCGGCGGCCGTCGGTCCGATTGCGAGCGGATAGGTCCAGTCGTGACCCGCGAGCGCGCCGACGCCGGCGTAGATCAGCAGCGAGCCGAGCCCCGACGCGATGAGTGCGAACCAGTCGATCGGCGCGTCCCCGCCTTTCGGTTCGCGTTGTGCCAGCACGCTGCGCGCGAGCAGCATCGCGCCGATCGCGACGACTGCCTCGACCGCGAAGATCGAGCGCCACAATCCCGGCGATGCCACGAGCCCGCCGACGAGCGGCCCCAGCGTTGCCGCGCCGAACAGCGCCGGAACCAGCACGCTCGCGCTTGCCCCCAGCTTGGCGCTGCCGAAGCCGATCACGAGCGGCGGCAAGACGACGACGAACAGCATCCCCGCGACCAGTCCGTGCGCGACGTGCGCCGCGAGCAGCACCGGGAACGACGGCGCGAGCGCGCTCGCGATCGACGTCGCCAGCGACACGCCGAGCAGCCAGAAGTACAGCGTGCGGCTTTCCACCCGCCGGACCAGCTCTGCGGCGAGGATGCAGCCGAACGCGAGCGCGGCATCGCTGATCAGCGGCAAACTCGCGGCGACGTCGGGCGCGACGCCGAGGTCGGGTCCGATCACCGCCGCCGCAAGCGCGATCGCGCTGGTGTTGATCAGCCCCGGGAAGAGCGTGAGCACGACGAGCGCGACGTTCGCACCGTACGATTTGGCGAGCCGCGGTTCGGACGCCATCGCGTTCTACGTCGCGATCGGCTGCGCGGGGATGTTGTCGTCGAGCAACGTCGTCAACTTCTTGCGGCGCCAGAAGCCGAAGTAGTAGATCAGCTGGAACGTCATGCCGAATGCGAACGCGACGGGATAGGCGATCCAGACGCCGCGCAGCCCGAGCTGCGGTGCGAGCGCGTACGCGACCGGCACCTCGACGCCCCAGATCGCGATGATGGACAGCAGCGTCGGCCACAGGACGGTTCCGCTGGATCGCATCAAGCCCGACAGAACGGCGGACGTGCCGAACAGCAGGTAGCTCCACAGCGTGATGGCGAGCAGCTCGTGTGCCGTCGCGACGACGGCGGCATCGGCGACGAACAGGCTGAGGATGCGGTCGTTGAAGATGTAGACGAGCCCGATCAGCACCGCGCCGATCCCCCAGTTCAGTGCGACGCCCGCCCGGGCGACGCGCGTCAGCCGGTCGAACCGCTTCGCTCCGATCGACTGCGCGCCGAAGATCGACGACGCGATGCCGATCGAGATCGCCGGAAACTGCACGTACGACACGATCTGGTTCACCGCGCCGTATGCGGCCGTCGCCGACGAGCCGAAGCGGTTGACCAGCGCGATCACCGCGATCTCCGACAACGACACCATCACGAGCTGCACCCCGGTCGGCAGCCCGATGCGCAGCAGCGTCGCGACCAGGCGCGGCTCGAGCTTCATGTGGCGCACGACGGACATGTCGAACGCGAGCGGATTCTTCTCGAGCGCAAGCGCGAC
>JAXDMA010000068.1:0-10583 GCA_034666305.1 Vulcanimicrobiota bacterium | reverse complement strand
CCGCCTTCCTCGATGCCGCTCGCGCTCTCGATGTACGCGGTGGTCGTGCTGGTGCCGAGGACCGCACCGGCCATCGCAGCTAATCCGTCGGATGCAAAGGTACGGCGCGCGCGCGGCATGTCGCCGTTCGCGTCGAGGTAACCGGCGCGGCTCGCGAGGCCCACCAGCGTTCCGGTCGCGTCGAAGAAGTCGACGAAAAAGAACGTGAACACAACCGCCGCGGCCCCCAGCGCGAGCGCGCCGCGAATGTCGAGCGCGCCGATCAGCCCGCTCGGCCACACCGGCAGTGCGACGACGCCGTCGGGGAAACCACCGAACGGCACGAGCGCACCGTGCGGTCCGGGGTAGAGCGGGGCGTGCGTCACGATGCCGAGCAGCGTCGACGCGATGATGCCGTACACGATCGCGCCCGGTACACGGCGCACCAACAGCGCGGCCGTGATGACGAGGCCGAACAGCGCGACGAGCACCGGCGGCGCCACGAGCGAGCCCAGCGCGACGAACGTCGCCGGATTCGCGACGACCGCCCCGGCGTTGCGCAGCCCGAGAAACGCGAGGAACATCCCGATCCCGGCCGTCACCGCGAACTTGAGCGCGTTCGGAATCGCGCGCACGACGGCTTGCCGCACGCCGAGCAGCGACAGCGCCACGAACAGCGCGCCCGACACGAACACGGCGCCGAGCGCGGTCTCCCATGGGATCTTCTGCCCGAGCACCACCGTGTACGCGAAGTACGCGTTGAGGCCCATCCCGGGCGCCTGCGCGAACGGATAGCGCGCGACGAGCGCCATCAGCGCGCTACCGATCGCGGCGGCGAGCGCCGTGACGATCAGGAGCTTCGCGAAGCCGTTGGGGAGGTGGATCGCGCTGCCCAGCACCTGCGGGTTGACGAACAGCACGTACGACATGGTGAGAAACGTCGTGAGCCCGGCGCGCAGCTCGCGCGGGATCGTCGACCCGGCGCGCGCGATCCCGAAGTACCGTTCGACCACGGTCCCGCTATTCGATGCGCAGCCTGCGCATCATCTGCGGCGTCGGAAGCTTGAGATCGGTCGCGAGCCGGAAGAACGCCAGCACCTTCACGAGCAGCCACGTGACGTCGAGCTCGTACCAGCGCAGCCCGTGCCGCACCGAAAACGGAAACGCGTGATGGTTGTTGTGCCAGCCCTCACCCCAGCCCAGCAGCGCCACCCACCAGCAGTTCGTCGAGCGATCCGGCGTGCGGAACGATCGATATCCCACCGTGTGCGCCGCACTGTTGACCAGCCACGTGAACTGATACACGAGCACGAGCCGAACGAACACGCCCCAGATCACCCACGACACGCCGCCGAACGCGAACAGCACCGCGGCGAGCAGCAGCGTGAGCCAGTTATGATAACGGTCGAGAAACACGTAGAACGGATCGTCGACCAGATCGGGCGCGTAGCGGCGCCGCTCCTCGCCGTGCACGACGTTCGGGTTCGGCATCACCAGCCACAAGAAATGCGACCACCGGAAGCCGGCGTTCGCGTCGTGCGGATCGCCCGCGGTGTCGGTATGCGCGTGATGCGCGCGATGCGTCGCCACCCAGTCGATCGGCGAGCCTTGCAGCGCGAGGCAGCCGCACAGCGTCGTGAAGTACTCCAGCGGTTTCCAAAGGCGCATGCTGCGGTGCGTCAGCGTCCGGTGGAAACCGAGCGCGATCCCGAATCCGCCAGTGACGTAGATCAGCACGAGCATGACGATCACCGACGACCAGTGGAAGAAACCGGGCCAGAACGCCGCCAGCGCGGCGACGTGGATCAGCGCGAGAACCACGCCCGTGGCCCAATTTCCGTGTCGTGAACCCATGGCCAACCCTCAAATCGTGCGTACGGTACCGTACGGCGGCGCAGCCGGACCTACCCTTTTGTTCGAAACACGATCCGTACGGTAGCGTACCGACGCTACGCCTGCTCGCATGTATGATTTTCAGACATGCCATCTCCGAACGGGCGCGTTTAGGTGACACGGCCGCCCGCAGCCGGTGCGCCCGACCCGAGCGGAAACCGGATCCTCGCTGCGCTCTTGGAGGCCACGCGCACCCGTTTGGAGGCCGGCATCGACGTCGTCCCGCTGCATCGGCAGCAGTTCACCAACCGTTACGACACGCCGATGTTGACGGTCGACTTCCCGATCGATGCCGTGTTGTCGGTGGTCGCGACGCTGGCGAACGGTTCCACGTGCGAGGTCGCTACGGTCGGGCGCGAAGGCTTCGTGGAAATCGACGCGGCGCTCGCATCGCGCATCGCGCATCGGACGTCGTTCTGTCAAATCCCGGGGCACGTCGCGCGCATGCCCATCGATACGTTTCAGGCCGAGTTGGACACGAATCGCGAGTTCAAAACCCTCGTCCTGCACGCCGTACGCACCCGGACGTTCATGACCGAGCAGCTTGCAATGTGCAATCTGAAGCATACGATCGTGGAACGGTTCGCGCGCTGGCTGCTCATGACGCGCGATCGCGTGCAGCGCGTCGAGGTCAACGTGACACACGAGTTCCTGGCTATGATGCTGGGCTCGCGCCGTGCGGGCATTTCACAAGCTGCCGCGACGCTGCAAGAGGCGGGCTGCATCGCATACCGCCGTGGGATCGTCAAGATCCTCGACGACGCGGCGCTCATCGCGCGAGCTTGTGAGTGCTACGCGACGGAACGGGATGCGATCGAGATGAGTTTTCAGAACGCCGGCCGGGGGAAACATTGCTAAGATGGACGTGAGCGCGGACGAACGATACGAAAGCGGTAACCGCCTCATCGACGGCCTGCCGGCGCCGGACCGTGCCGAGCTGATCAGTCGCCTGACGATGATGACCGCCGAGGAGGCGAGCGGAGGCATCTCGCGCGGTGAGCGGATTGGGGCGGCGTACTTTCCGATCGACGCCGTGTTCTCAGTCCTCGTCGAGCTCAGCGGCGGCGAGTGCTATGAGGCCGACTCCGTGGGCCGCGAAGGTGTCATCGGCGGCGAGCTGGTGCTCGGCGCCGGCGTCGCGGCGCGCTCCGTCGTCTGCCAGGTCGGCGGCCGGTTCGCGCAGATGTCCGTCGACGACTTCGGGCGCTGCTTCGCGCGGGTGCCGTCTTTCGCCGCCGCGGTCCACCGGGCGCTGCTCATGCAATGGTACCGGGCGCAGCAGACGATCGCGTGCAATTTTGCGCACACGCTCGTCCAGCGCTGCGCGCGCTGGACGCTGCTCACGCACGACGCGAGCGGACGACTCGAGTTTCCTCTGCGAGCGGAGTACCTGGCGATGATGCTCGGCGTCCAAACACATATGGTCACCGAGCCGATGGCGGTACTGCAATCCATCGGCGCCATCCGGCGCGGCGACGAAACGGTGAGCATCGCGTCCGAGCGCCGGCTGCGCGAAGCGGCCTGCGAGTGTTACTTGGCACCCGTGGAACATGCGAAGCGGCTCGCCTCGCGCAAACCGCTCAAGCGCGAGGCGCCCTAGCTCACGGCGACGCCTGCGCCGGCGACAGCGTTTCGAGATATTGGTGGATGTAGGCGACGACCATGCTGCCCTCGCCGACGCCCGACGCGACGCGTTTGACCGACGCGCTGCGCACGTCCCCCGCGGCAAAGATGCCCGGCATGCTCGTTTCGAGCGGGAACGGCGGACGCTCGTGCGCCCAGGCCTCGATGTCGCGGCCGGTGCGCAGATACCCGCGTTCGTCGCGCTCCATCGCCGCGGGCAGCCACGCGGTGTCGGCGTCGGCGCCGATGAACGTAAACAGGGCGCCGGCGTCTCGCTCGCGCACATCGCCGCCCGGTTCGGTGCGCGTCGTGATCCGCTCGAGGTGCGCACCACCGCTCACCCGGGTGACCGCCGTTCCGGTCTCGACCGCAATGTTCGTCTTGGTTCGCAGCTGTTCGATGAGATAGCGTGACATGGTGCGCTCGAGGCCGTCTCCGCGCACGAGCAGCGTCACGGTGCGCGCGTAGGACGAGAAGAACATCGCCGCCTGACCGGCCGAGTTGCCGCCGCCGACAAGAAAGATGCTCTTGCCGCGTACGGCGAGCGCTTCCGTGCGCGCGGCGCCGTAGTAGATGCCCCGCCCGACGAACTCGTCCGCGCCTTTGGCAGGAAGCTTGCGCCACGTCACGCCGATCGCGACCACGACCGCTCGCGTCGTGATGACGTCGTCGCCGTCGAGCGTCACCGCGTACCCGCCCGCCGCGGGCTCGATCGCGCGCACCCAGCGTGTCACGAGAATCTCCGTGTCGAAGCGCCGCGCCTGCTGGAAGGCGCGCGCCGCGAGATCGCCGCCGGACACCCCGCCGGGGAATCCGAGATAATTCTCGATTCGCGACGACGTCCCGGCTTGACCGCCCGGCGCCTCGCGCTCGACCATCACCGTGCGCAGACCCTCGGAACCGCCGTACACCGCCGCCGCGAGCCCCGCGGGACCGCCGCCGACGATGACGAGATCGTACGACGCCGCGCGCGGCGCGATCGGCAGCTTCAAGGCGCGCGCGAGGTCGCGGTTGTCGGGCATCTCGAGGGCTCGGCCGTCGGCGAGCAACACGACAGGATACCGCTGCGCGTTACGCGCCGGCTTCGGGATGAATTCCGCGTCGGCGGGATCGGACGGGTCGAGCCACTCGAACGCGATCTGGTTGCGCGCGAGGAAGTCGCGAACGTCGTGACAGGCCATGTCCAGGCGGTCACCGACGATCGTCGCCTGCGTCGGGTTTTGCGCCGTGTAGGCGTCGCTGATGAACCCGACGCGGCGGCTGAGCGACTGCGCGATGATCGCGGCGGCATCCGCGGACTCGGTGAGAAGGTGGTGGAAATCGGCGCCCTCGGTGCGCATCAATCGCGACGGTCGCAGCGTCCGGATCGCGGCGAACGTCTCCGTGCCCAGCATCAGCGGAACTTCGCCGAAGTACTCGCCGGGGTCGAACGTCGTCATCTGCACCTCGGTGCCGGCGACCGTCTTCACGCGTTCGACCTCACCCTCGAGCAGCGTCCAGAAATACGCCGGATCGCCTTCGTACGTGATCCACTCTCCGGCGTTTGCGCGAATGTCGGCGGAGCGCGCCGCGATGCGCGCGCGCAGCGCGTGCGGGATGGCCGCGAAGAGCGGCACCCCGGCGAGGTCGGCGGGGGTGATCATGGGTGGCGCCACGTTGCGGAGGCGCGCTGCATTTCCTTCACGAGTCTCGCGTCCGAGGCGGCGATTGCTTCGCTCGCGAAGGGCGCGCGGTGACGCGTTTGCTGTCGCTCGTCATTCCGCTCGCGGCGTTCGCCGCCGTAGGCGTGGTCTTGCCGATCTGCGTCCTCATGTGGCTGCTCGCGCACCACCAGCCGCCGTACGTGCTCGACCGCGCGCTGCTGGAGACACCGCGCACCGCGCTCGGTGGAAATCCCGTCACCGTACGTCCCGTGTACGCTGCCGCTGCGGAGCGAGGCACGATCGCCTTGTACGCGGACGGCAGCACCTCGTCGATCGTGCGAGGGCAGCGGCAGGCTCAGGCCATCGAGGGCGCCGCGTCGGTACTGGACGAACGGCGCTCGAGCTCGTTCTCAATTGGCGGATTCACGCAGCGTGACGCAACGCTCGCGGACGGGCGCGTCGCGCGCACGTTCGGAATCGACGATACGGTCATGGTGTTCGTCGCACAGACGCCGCTCGCGCTCGACCGGCTCGTCGCGCAGAGCGCGGTGCGGCCCAACGCGAAGCGCGACGTCGGCAACACGGTCCTCGACGGACACGCCGGTGCGGCCGTCGCGATCGGGATCGCCTGGCTCGCCCTGACGGCGTTGCCGGCGGCGTTGGCAATCCTTCGCGCGACGCGTACCGACGCTTCTATGCGCGGCCGAAGAACGGTGTCCCCACCAGACCGTTGATCACGAACTGCACGGCGAGCGCGGCGAGGATGATGCCCAGCAGGCGCGTGACGACGTGGATGCCCGTCTTGCCGATGAGCCGCTGGAGGAACGGCGCCGCACTCATGCACAGCCACGTCACGACGAGCGCGGTGCCGTAGGCTAAGAACACGACGAGGATGCGCATTTCGTCACCGTGCGTAAGGCTGCCCAACAGCAGCACGGTCGCGATCGTGCCCGGTCCCGCGATCATCGGCACCGCCAGCGGAAACACGGCCGGATTCTCGGCGTCGCGCGCTTGGCGAGCCTCTTCTTTTGTCTGCTTCGCGCCGGTTGGGCGCGCGAACAGCATGTCGATCGCGATGAGGAACAGCAGGATCCCCCCGGCGATCGTGAACGCGGGCAACGTGATCCCTAAATAGGCCAGCAGCGGCCGCCCCACCAAGCCCATCAGGAGGATCACACCGGCGGCGACCAACACCGCTTCGTTGATCACGCGCTGGCGGCGCTGCGGCGCGTGCGCCGTCGAGACGAGCGTCAGCGGGATCATACCCACCGGGTCGATGATCGTGATTGCCGTCGCGAAAGCCGTCGCGGCGAATTGAACGTCCACGTCCGGCATGAACACCTGCCGGCGGGGCTTCGCTGCGTCCTACGCTTATGCCGCGTCTACGCCGGACTGCATCTCGGGCGGCTTGCGGATATAGTCACCCCAGGGGTTGACTCGCGCCTTTTCGATCGCGCTGTCCAATGCGTCGAGCTTCGTGCGCACGCACGTGCAAGAGGAGCCGTTACCAGAGCATCCCGATTCGTCATGCCGAGTGAGATCATGTCCGCACGAGCAATCGATGAGATAGTCCACCCTTCGTCTCCTTGATGCAGCAGGTGTGTCGGCCGCCGATTCCGCCTCCTCCCCGGGCGGCCGGCCGGATGTACCATACCGTATCGCCGCCTGTCGGTCATCGTCGGTACGCTGGCGAACGTTTTAGGGCTTTTTTACCCAAACTCCCAAGCACCAGAGACGATCGTCCCTAGCTAGCGAGCTTTCGAGGCCGCGCGGGGATAACCGCGTCCGATGAACGTGACCAGCACCCGCCCGATCGTTCCGACTTCGGTCGCATTCGACGTGCATGCCGACGTGATCGATGCCGCGAAACTGGGGGTGCTCGCGACGCGCGCGAGCGTGACCTTCGATGCCCGGCAAGGCCGCCGAAATCTTTGGCTCGTGGCGAGCATCGACGGCCGCGAGCGCGTGGCGCTCCGCATCGGTCATGGCGGCGACGACATCACGGCACCGGCCGGCAGAACGGAAACGCCCGACGGCGTCGTCTTCGAATTCGCAACCGCACTCGGCGCGCTCCGTGCGAAGATCGCGTTCCCCTCGGCCGACGGCGCACTGGTGCGGTGCACCACCTCGCTGCTGCCCGCGCACGACCTCGCGATGCCCTTCTGGCCGCGCGACCTCTACGTGCTCGGTGCTCCGGCGGGAACCGTCCATACGGCGCAGCGCGGGCTGCGCAGCGGCATCGTGTTCGCAAGCACCGGCCAGCCGGCGCCGTGCACGCTGTTCTATTTTCAAAATTTCTCGTCGCTGACGGACTACTTCGAAGCGACCAAACGTTCACCGTCGGACACGGTGGGCGGCCGCTGGCCGGAGCTCGGCTACGCGCCCCCGGCCGGCGACGAGTGCGTGCTTCCGAAGTCGCGCGAGGTCGTGGTTTCGGACGTGTTCCTGACGATCGCGAACAGCGTCCCGCGAAACGATGGGGAAACGGCCGCGGCGTACCTCGATTTGCTGGCCGACACCTATCTGTGCCTGCCGCGGCCGCCCGTGGCGTATCATGATTGGCCGGCGCGCGCCGCGCAGACGCTGCGCGACGTAAGCAGCTCACCGAAGTGCACGTACGTACGGCGCGGAACGCGCTACGCGATGCCCTATGCCGGCGACGATGCGAAGCCGCCTGAGAGCATGGTGCAACTGACGCTCGCGGTGAACTCAGGTGAGTACGCGCGCATCCACGGTGGAGCGGATACGCTGGCGACCGCGCTGGGGGCAACAGCGAGCACGTTCTTCGACGAAGCGGTGGGATCGGTCGTGCGCTGGCTGCCCGGCGCAGACTTCGGCGCCGCGCAGGCCGAGGAACACATGAATCACGATGACATGGACAGCTGGTACCTGCACCACGCGCTGTTCAATGTGTCGCGGCTCGCAAGCGCCGGAGACGGGCGCGCGCGCACGCTCTTCGAGCGATCGCTGCCGTTTGCGATCCGTGTCGCACGCCGCTTCAACTACCGCTGGCCGATCTTCTTCGATCTGCGCACGCTGGACATCGTTCGCGCCGAGTCAGCGCCGGGTCGCGGCGGTGAATGCGACGTGGGCGGATTGTACGCCCTGGTCATGCTGCACGCCCACGAACTGTTCGGCGATCCTGAGTACCTCGCCGAGGCCGAACGCGGGGTGATGCATCTCCGCGACCTCGGCTTTGCACTCGGCTATCAGATGAACACGACCGGCTTCGCGGCCGAAGCGGCGCTGCGGCTCTGGAAGAAAACCCGGAACCGGGCCTACCTGGAGCTGAGCGAGATCTGCATGGCGAATCTTTTCGACAACATGTGGCTCTGGCAGTGCGACTACGGTCACGGGCGGCACTACCGGACGTTTTTTGGGCTCTTCCCGCTGCACGATGCGCCGTACCTCGCGGCCTACGAGGAGCTCGAGGCGCAGGCAAAGTTCCACGACTATCTCCCGCTCGGCGGCGATGACGTGCGCGCGTCGCTGCGTTTGCTGCTCTGCGAATACCAGCATCACAGCCTCGATCGCGGATGGTTCTATTATCCCGACACGCTGCCGCTCGACGTCGTCGCCCAGAAGTCCCGCAACGGCCGCGTCGAGCGCACGCTCGCGGTGCCGCTCGAAGATCTTCACGAGGGCTGGGAAACGTGCGGGCAAGTGGGACAGGAAGTGTACGGTGCCGGACTCGCGCTCGTCTACGTCACGCGGCATTACCGTCCGCTCGGCGATACCGGCTGCTTGGCATTCAGCGACTATCCGATGTACGACTTCCGCGTTGACGCGAAGAAGCGGCGCGCAACGTGGCGCGCCGGCGGTGATTCGCGCTGTTCCGCCGAGTTGCGCGTCATCCCGCAAGACCCGGCCATGAAGCCGCTCAGCGTGGCGGCTTCGACGCGCGCGGGAGACGTCGTCGTGCCGCTGCGCGGGCATCCGACCGTCGAAGGGCACGCGGCGTTCGCGATCCGCGGCGGGCAAACCGTTGAAATCAAGTGGGGTTCGTCGACAAGCGATGAAACAGGCCGCGTCGAGATCGGCGGCATCGACCGCGTGCACGCGGTGACGCCGTGATCGAGCCGCTGATCGCCGGCGACGGTGCGCTCGACGTCACGTATCAGCGCCTAGGCCTCGTTCTCGCATCCACCGGCTCCGCGCTGGACATCGAAGGCGTGCTCAATCCGGCGGTGACGCGCGACCGTGACGGCAAGCTTCTGCTGTATCCGCGCATAGTGGCGGCCGGAAACGTTTCGCGCATCGGCCTGGTCCGTGCAGCTGAAACCGCGGCCGGCACGGCATTCGGCGCGGCGGAGGTGCTCCTGCGGCCCGAAGCTGACTACGAGCGGCGCACCGAGCGGGGCGGGTTCGGCTGCGAGGACCCGCGCGTGACGTTCGTTCCACAGCTGGACGCCTACGTGATGGCGTACACCGCGTTCGGACCGCATGGTCCGCGCATCGCGCTCGCGATCTCGCAGGATGCGTATGCGTGGACGCGTTTGGGGCTCGTGCATTTCGCCGACGACGCGTTGAACCACGTGCCGAACAAGGACGCCGCGTTCTTCCCCGAACCGGTGCTGTCGCCGAGCGGCGTCCTTTCGTTCGCGATGTATCACCGCCCGATGCTGCGGGAGAGCTTCAACGGTCAGGCGCCGATCGGGCTGATCTTGTCGCTCGCACCGAACGAGCGCGAAGTCACGTGCATCGCGTACGTCCCGGTTGCGGACGTCCTTCGCGACCGCGGCGCATTGTGCACCGTCGCCGAAAGCGTTCGCGTGCTGCCCGTCGGCGAGGAGTGGGGGCGTTTGAAGAACGGCGCCGGTACGCCGCCGGTGAAGACGCCCGTGGGCTGGTTGTCGTTCTTTCACGCCGTCGATCCGCTGGATCGCGGCGACGGCCCGTCGCTGTATTACCGTGCCGGCATCGTCGTCCACGATCTCAAGCGTCCGGACCGCGTGGTGTATCGGTCTCCCGAGCCGCTGTTCGGTCCCGAAACGCCGGACGAACGCGTCGGTATCGTCAACGACGTCGTGTTCCCGACGGGCATCGACGTGCGCGGAGCCGGCCGGTACGACGTGTACTACGGCGCGGCCGATGCGAGGATCGCCTGCGCACGGGTCGTCGTGTCTACGCTGTAACCAGGCGCGCGGCATGCGCGGGCGCGCATTTCGCGAGTTTGGTCACTTCAGCGCCTCCCACTCGTGCTTGAGAATGCCGTAATGCGCCAGGTCCTGATAATCACCCGGGGCTGACCTGTAACCGTCACGATACGTTCCCTCGTGCACGAAGCGCTCGCTTTCGTAGAGGCGCCTCAGCGTTCACGTTTGCCGCCGTTACCTCGAGCCAAACGCGGTGTGCGCCGAGGTCTGCGAACGCCCAACGCAGCGCCTCGCGCAACGCCCACCGGCCGGCGCCTATGCGCGTTCGCTCCGCCACGATGCCGTGAAT
>JAXDMA010000067.1:0-6278 GCA_034666305.1 Vulcanimicrobiota bacterium | reverse complement strand
CAGGATCAGTGCGATTGCGATGACCACGACCGCCGACGCAAGCAGTAGCGCGGCGATCGGGCGCCTCGAACTGCGCGAACGGCGGCGTCCACGACGGCGCTTCATTACCCGCGTACTTCGACGTGCTAGCGCGCGATCTTCGTGTCGGTTTCGAGGATGTGGGGCGTGATGAAGAAGACGACCTCGTCCTTGTTGTGCGACGTTTGGCGGTTGCGGAAGAAGCCGCCCAGCACCGGAAGATCGCCCAGGATCGGGAACTTCGTCACCGTCTCGGAGTCGACGTCTTGGAAGAGCCCGCCGAGGACGATCGTCTCGCCGTCACGCACGCGCAGCGTCGCGTCGACCTTGCGGTTCGCGACGATCGGGAAATTGTTGTTGAAGCCGATGATCTGCGAATACTCGGGATGGAGGTCGGTTGTGATCGAGCCGTCGGCGCCGATGGTCGGCGTCAAGCGCAGGCGCACGCCGACGTCGATGGTCTGCACGCTCGGAAAGCCCGTCTGCTGATTCACGGTCACGACGGGATATTGCTCGCCGACGAGCAGGGTTGCTTCGCGGTTGTTCAGGGTCGTTATGTGCGGCTGCGCGAGGATCGACGCGTGCCCGCGCTGGATCAGCGCGTCGATCTGCGCGTTCACCACCAGCGAGCTCTTCGTGAGCGTGTACGGAAACTGCGCGAGCGCACCCGATCCGTAGTTCGTTCCGCCGAACTGCACGCCGACGTTCGTGTTGTCGTTGATGGGCTGCACGTCGGCGACGCGGACTTCGATCGTCACCTGGCGGCCGGGCGCGTCGAGATCGTGCAACAGCGTGCGGACCGTGGTCTGCAACTCCGTGTTGCCGCTCACGACCACCACGTTTTGGCGGTCGTCCGCGAATAGCGTGTTCTCCGGTACCGCCGAGCGCAGGGTTTTCACCGCGTCGGTGGCGCGCAGGTTGTGGAGCGGGATCGACACGGTCGCGATCGTCCCGCCGCTGCCGAAACCGGGCGCGTCGAGTGCCGTCACGAGCCGGCGGGCGCGCGCGACCGTCGACGGGCTGCCGGTCACGACCAAGCTGCCCGTCCGCTTATCGCCGACGACCACGGTACCTTGCGCGAGGGCGTTCTGCAGCGATGCGGCGACCTCGTCGGGGCGGGCGTGCGCGAGCGCGAACACGGCGGTCTGCGTTCCGCCGGGCGTCGCGTCGTCCGGAAACCGCCGGTTCATCGACGCGGCGTCGCCGACAATGACGACCCGTCCGTCGCGGTGCGTTTGCAGCGCGTATGCCGCGAGCAGCGTCGCGAGCGCTTCGTCGAAGGTCACGCTCCTGAGGCGCAGCGTGACGCGCTGCTGCTTCACCGAGCCGTCCGCGACGACGTTTTGGCCCGAGCGCGCACCGAGCAGGCGAATCACGTCGGCGAGGTCGACGTCGCGCGCGTCGAGCGAGAACCGTTCGGGCTGCGCCGCCGCCGGCGACGTCAAGAGCAGCGCGGCGAACAACACCATCGCGAGCATCTTCATGGCTGGTGGCCTCCCGGGGTCGGGCGTACGTGCGGTGCTGCGAGCGCCGTTCCGCCGGACAGCCGCACGCCGTCCGCGTCGATGGCGACGATCGCCTCGCCGGCAACGCGGTCGCCGACGGTCAGCATGCGCGTCGTGCCTCCATCGTCGATGAGCGCGAACGGATGCGTGCCCGTGATCACCGCGGTGACCGCTGCCGTCGAGCCTGCAACGGGCGAAAACGGGAAGCCCGTGCCGGACGCGCCGGCATTGGGCGGCAGCGGCCGCAGTGCCGCGGGAATCTGCGGGATCGGCGGCACCGCACTCGATCGCACCGCCGGCGCCTCGCCGCCCGCGAAGGGATCGCGCCGCGGTATGACCTCGGTAAGCGCGGTTCCGTGCGAAAGCGCCGTGACCGACGGCAGCGGGCCGGTGAAGACGCCGGCGTCACCGCGTGCCGTCATCGGCGTCGTCACGAATGCGGCGCCGAACGCGGCGAACGCCATCGCCGCGAGCGCGGCGCGGCTAACCGCGTCGAGCGCGAACATCGGCGGGTCCTGCCGGATGGACGGCTGCTGCCGGCGCCAGACGTTCGAGCGCGACGTGGAGCGCCGCGGTGAGCGTCGCGTCGGCCCCGTCGGCGTGCTTGCGCGCGAGCGACGCGAGGTCGATCGCCGCGAGGACGCGCGAGCGCGACAGCGCGCGCATCGTTGCGAGCACGTCGGCGTAGCGGCCCTCGACGGTGATCTCGAGCGTAATCGCTTCGAGCGAATCGCTCGCGGAACTCGGCGCATTCGTTCCCGGGCCGGTGCCGGCCGCGTTCGTCGCGGTGATCGTGGGAATCGTGGCGTGATGTGTCGCGGCCGTTCGCGCGGCATCGCGGAGAAATCGTGCGACCAGCGCGCTGCGGCCGGCGTCGAGGTCGACGGCGCGCAGCTCGCCCCGTAGCCGTTTACGCTCGGTCTCGAACCGTCGCCGGGACGCAAGCATTCGTTCTCCGGCGCGCACGCGCTCGCCGATACGTGCGTT
The DNA here is from genome assembly GCA_034666305.1 of Vulcanimicrobiota bacterium. Classification (GTDB taxonomy): domain Bacteria; phylum Vulcanimicrobiota; class Vulcanimicrobiia; order Vulcanimicrobiales; family Vulcanimicrobiaceae; genus Vulcanimicrobium. The sequence continues at coordinate 3,768 of JAXDMA010000067.1, read as the reverse complement.
TTCATCGAGCCGCTGGGTGATGCGGCCTTCGCCGGCACGGAACACAAAGACGTACGCGGCGAGTACGACGGCGACCGCCGCGAAACGCACGAGCTTTGCGCCGGTCACGGCTGCGGCTCCAGCGACAGCGCATACGTCACCCCGCCACGGGCGGGATCCTCGTGGACGGCGACGAGGCGCGCCGTGCGGTACGCAGGCAGCGCGGCGAGCGACGCGATCGCCGAGCTCACCGCGGCCAGGCGTGTGCCGTGCCCTTCCACCGCGAGGGTGCCGCGATCCGCGCGCACCGAACTCAGCCAGGTGTCCGGCGGCAGCCGGTTCCCGAGCGCCGCGATCTCGTTCGCGCGCATCGCGCCCGATCGGCGAATCGTGTCGACCCGTTCGCGTAGCGCGCGCAGTCGTTCGACATCGTGTTCGACCGCGCGCACGCGCGCGACGTCGAGTTGCGTTTCCACCAGGCGTTCGGCGTAGGCGGCACCGTCGCGTTCGGCGGCGTGCAAGCGCGTTTGTTGGATCGCCCACAGGGCGGCAGCGAGAGCGATTGCACCGGCCAGCGCGGCGAACGGCGCGCGTAACTCTCCGGCGACGGCCGGCAGCGTCAAGCCGATGTGCCGTTCGCTCCAGCTCGGCAGATAGTTGATGCGCCTCATGCGGCCGTATCCCAAAGAGCAAGTCCGTATGCGAGGGCCCAGTCCGGCGACGCTGCGCGCACGACGTCCGGCGGCAGGGCGCGTGACACGTCTTCCGGCAGCGCGCCGAGGCGCACCGGAATCGCGACGGCGCGCTCCAGCGCTTCGGCGAACCCCGCCAGCCGTGCGCCGTTTCCCGCGAGCGCGATTGCGCGCGGTTCCGTTCGCGCGGTCGAGCGATACTCGATCAACGCCGTCGCGAGCTGCTCGACCAACGCGTCGCGCGCGTGGTCGCCGGCGCCGGCGAGGCCGACGGTACGTTTGCGCTGCTCGGCGGTCGCGTCGTCGACGCCGAGCGATGCGACGACCGCGTCGGTGAACGTCCGCCCGCCGGCCGGAAAGAGATGGACCGCCGGCAGCGGGTCGTTTGGAAGGACGAGCACCGTCGCGCGTTCGCCGACATCGACGATCGCGTCGGCATACGGGAACGCGCGCATCAACGCGAACGCCGTGTCGTCGACGGCGATCGGGCGCAGCCGGGCACGTTGGGCGCCGAGGACGCGTGCATCGAGCGCGGACCGCCGTGCGACGCCGACGATGCAGCGCTCGCCGGCACCGGCGTGCACGCGTACGGCGGCTTCATGCAAAGGATACGAAACGAAACGCGACGCCTCGAAGCGCGCCGCGCGCACTCGTTCCGCGCGGCGCATGACCGGAAACGCGGCGGATCGTACGACGGCGTCCGGCGGGCCGAGCGCTAGGACGCAGCGGCGCTCGCGCGTGGCGAGTTCCGCGCATGCTGCGGCGATCGCGGTTCCCGGATCCGGGCCCGTCGGCCGGGTCGCGACCGCGACGAGCCGCAGCGTACCGGAAAGGTCGCGTTCGAGCAATGCCACCCGCGTTCGGACGGCGCCGACATCGACGCCAAGCGGAAGCGTTCTCACGGGCTTCATGCGTGCACCATGGCGGGAACGAGCGCGGCGGCAGCCGCTCCCGCAGCGAGGAACGGGCCGAAGCGGAGCGTGTCGCCGCGTTGCGCCCGGCCCGCGAGCAGCAGCCAGGTGGCGTACGCGCCGCCGAGCACGAATGCCGTACCTAGGACGAAGATGCCGGCAGCCGGACCGAAGCCCGCGCCGATCGCGGTGCCGAGCTTGACGTCGCCAAGTCCGAGGCCGCGTCCACGGGTGAGCAGATGGAGTCCCAGCAGCGCGCCTCCGACGGCATAGGCGCCGCCGCACGCGAGCGGTGCGACACCGGTCGCGACCGCGCAGCCGAGCGCCGCGAGCGCCGTCGTACGCGTGACGGCGTCGGGGATCAACCCGGTCCGTGCGTCAACGACGGCCGCGACAAAGGTCCCGCCTAACGCGGCGAGTTCGCCGGCCGCGATCACGTGCCGAGCCTCGCGAGAAGCGCCCGCGCAGGTGCATAGGTCGCATCGATGGCGAGCGCCGTGCGAAGGTGCTCGCGCGATGCTGCACGATCGCGAACGCGTAACGCCATGCGCGCGGCGAAGTGCGCGTAGCGCGGGTCGCGCGCGTTGCGAGCGGCGGCGGCGAAGTCGCGTTCCGCGATACGCCACCGTCCTAAGCGTTGCGCGGCAAACGCGCGATCCGCCAGCAGCGTGGAATCATTCGGCCGCGTGCCGAGCGCGGTGTCGGCGATGGCAAAAGCCGCCGCCGCATCGCCGTTGCCCCGGCGGACAAGCAAGAAGAAGGCCAGCCGGTCTGCGGCGACCAGCGAAGTCGCGTCGAGCCGCACGGCGCGCGTGTACGCTCGTACGGCGCCGTCGACGTCGCCGGCGCGCAGCACGTCGTCCCCGCGCGTGACGAGTGCGGAGGCGACGTCGCTGCGAAAAAGCGCGGCCGCGCAGATGAGGCTGAGTCCGGCGACGCCGAAGCGGCGAAGCGGCGACAGCGTCGCGCTCACGCGAGCACTCCGTAGTATGCCGCGAGCGCAAGCATCAGCGTTCCCGCGACGGTCGCGGATGCGTGTGACGCGGCCACGTGCCGTACTGCGTTCGCGACGCCACTTCCCAGCGCGCCCGCAAAGACGATCGGCACCGCATGACCGCCCGCGAACGCGGCCAGCAGCGCGACGCCCGGGCCCATATGCCCGCTCGCGGTCGTGAGCCCGGCGATCGCGGCGACGATCGGTGTGCAGCACGGCGAGACGACGATCGCGCTCGACGCACCGAGCAAGAACGTTCCGCCGAGGCTCGCCTGCGCCCGCGCGCTATGGGCGTGCGCGCCCTGGTGGACGTGCGGTGCGCCGCCGCCGTGTTGGAGCGTTGCGAATCCGGCTACGGCGAGAACGATCGCGAGAGCCGCGTAGACGAGCCGCGACGCGGACCAGAGCGTGCCGAGCGCACCGGCCGCCGCGCCGAGCACGACGTACGCGCCGATGAGTCCGGAGACGAACGCGGCGACGATGCGCGAAGGCCGGCGTGAAGCATTTACGAGCGCCGCGAGCGCGACGTAGCGCGGCGCCGCGCACGGTCCGATGCTCGTGAGCGCTCCGGCCGCGAACACAAGCGGGTACGCGAGCGGGGATCGAGTGGCGACGGCCTGCAGCCCGGCGGTCACGGCGTCGGTCACGGCGCGACCTGCAATCCTTGACCGGCGACGTATTCGATCTTCGTTGCGCTGCAGTTCGCGCCGCACACGCTGCCGCTCGCGCCGCCGGTCAGCGGAATCTTCGCCAGCGTCGAGCCGACGTGTACGCCGGGACACGTCACCGTGTACGTCGCGGGACCTCCACCACCGGCCTGGGTCGTGGTGATCGAGTACGTCGCGTTACCGCTTTGCGCGGCGGGGTCTTTGGGCGTGTTGTTCAGATAGGACACACCGTTGACGGTGAACAGTGCCGGCTGTACGGACGCGCCGGAAGCCGGCGGATAGATTTGATTGTCGGCGTAGTAGAGCTCGAGCGCCGTGGCGATCGCGCGCAGGTTTGATTCGCACGCCGCGGTCTGGGCCTGCGAGCGCGCGTTGACGAAGTTCGGGATGAGAATCCCGGCTAAGATTGCGATGATCGCCACGACGATCATCAGCTCGATCAGCGTAAAGCCGCGCTCGCCCTCGCGCGGAACGGAATGATGCACGGCCGCCCTCCAGTGTTGCTACGAGGACGGCGGTGCCCA
>JAXDMA010000066.1:0-10518 GCA_034666305.1 Vulcanimicrobiota bacterium | reverse complement strand
ACAGGAGGGTCGGTGACGCATTTACCGGCACGGCCCCGCTTGGTGCGGTCGCCGTCGCGTTGTTGATGTCGGCGTCGCCTTGCATCGTGTGCGTGTGCGCAGGCATCTCGGACGTCAGCAGCGTGACAAAGTCCTCGCCGCCGGACTGGCCGAGGTCGAAGGTCCCGAACGGACCGCCGCCCGAGTACTGCGTCGTGTGCATTGCGGACGCGCCCTGCAGATTGGGAAGGGCGAACGTAACCTTCCCGTCGCCGCCGTAAAACGTGCCGATCAGCGAGAACAGTGCGGTATTTTGTGAAATCGACAGGAGCTGACCATCACAGAACGCCCAGCCTTTGGGGGCGAAGTTGCAGGCCCACATGCGGATCTCCGCTACGAATGGACTCGACATTACGTCTGGCTCGGGAAGATGCCGAACAGTGAGATAATGAACGTGACCGCAAGATAGGGTTGCATGTTGTCGTGCGGTTGACTCCCGCCCTGAACGGGCAGCACGCCTGCGTTGAAATTGCGGAAGATCGGCGCATCCGGGTTCGCCGGCGCATTCGGAACCGTGTACGCCTTGGTCGGGGCGGCGCCCGCATAGTAGGAGTTGTTGGGGCTGCCCGTGGTGCCGGCATTGTTGTCGGCAACGATCGGATGCGTGTGCCCCGGGATCTGGTTCGTCGTCAGCGTCACGCTCGTGACGCCGCCGTTCTCCGCGAGGGTGTACGTGCTGGTGCCGTTGTTCCCCATATGGATCGGGAGGCGCGCAGCGAGGTTGGGCAGCGCGAACGTCGACTGCCCGTCACCACCATACGTCGTTCCGATCAGGTTGAACAACGTTTCGTTCTCCGAGATCGGCAATAGCTGACCGTCGCACGTCATCCACCCGGCTGGCGCAAAGGATCCGCCGAACATTCGGATTTCACCGACGTAAGGCTGGCTCATGAGTCCCCCTCTCTTTTACCGTAGTGCTTTGGATAGCTGGTTATGGCTTGAAGGCTGCGCTCAGCGGTTTGTTGTTGACGTGGACGAAGCCAGTGTTGATCGGGGCCGCCACGAACGCGGAGCAGGTGATGTCGTCGAACCCGGCCGGCACGGCCGAATTCGTAATGTCGTAGACGTAGAAGCCGTTGAGCGCGGTGGGAGTTCCGGAGTTGTTCGACTGAACCGCCACGAGCAGCTTCGTGTTCGAGAGCCAGCGCAACGCGTTGACGATCGTCGTTCCGTTGCCGTAGATGTAGGTCGAGCCGCACGACGTCGTGGTCCCGTTGTACGGAATCGGGCCGAAGACCGGGGTCGGGGCGGTCGCGCCCGGATGGTTCGCGTAGATCTGGACCTGCATGTAGCCGAACTGCTTGACCCACGCCACCGCGATGTGCCCGTCGGCCGACGAGGCAACGAGCGTGTTCTTGAAGGTCGTGTTGACCGACTTTTGCAACGTCGGCGTGCCGCTGACGTCGTAGAAGCTCAGCAGCTTGTGGAACGACGAGTTGTTCGCGATGGCAAGCTGGCTGTCGGCGGGGTCCCAGGCGATGCCCCACGGATTGTCGACCGTGTACGAGACGTCGTCGGTGATGTCGGTCTCGACGCCCGTCGGGCTGAAGATCGCGACCTTGTTGCTGCCGGCCGTTCCGGCGTGCGCGGTGTCCTCTTCGGTCCCTTTGCTGAGCGCGATCGCGAACGTTCCGGCGGTGAGCGACGGCATCTCGGTGGCCGTACCAGTGCCGAACGAGCCGAAACCGGAAGCCGTCAAATTATTTGTCGAGGCAGTGTAGTTGCCGGTCAGCACGTACTCGGCCAATTGCTTCGGCGAACTCGCCGGTTGGTTTGCGACTGCGAGCGTGCCGTTGCGGCTGTCGTATGCGAGCGACACCGGGTCGTCCGCATTCGTCGAGACGGTGGTGGCGGAGTTTGCGCCGGTCGCGATCGCGCCGAGCGGGATGCACGCGACGTTGCCGTTATCGCCCGGGGCGCCGCCGCCGTTCGCAATGAGCAGATCGCCCGTGGTGTCCCAGCGCAGATCCTGCGGGTTGTCGACGTCATTGACGCCGGCCTCGTTCGTCGAGGCCGTGACGGCGAGCGTCGCCGGCGAGAACGCGGAGAACGTGTCGGAGCCGGCGGTGTTGCCGCCGAGCGAGACGTTGTAGAGGTCCACCTGGCCGCTGGCGAGCGTGAGCTGTTCGACCGCCGCGAGGAAGTTGTGCGACGGCGGAGCGACGCCGGTCGAGAACGCGAACGTCTTCACCGCCGGGAAGCTGCCGCCGAGGCCGTCGCTCGCACCGTTGGTGTTCGCCGGGACCTCTTTGACGTTGACCGAGGCATTCGTCGTCGTGCTGTTCGACGGCGTGAGGGTAAACGTTTGAGCGGCCTGGTTGATCGAGAAGGCGACCGTTCCGCCGGTGCCGTTGATCGTGCCGCTCGACGTCTGATACGTCGCCGTGTTGTCTTGGATCTCGAGCTTGGGCAGACCAGGTCCGATGATCGATTTGCCGGCTGGATCCTTTATTGCGAGCGTGAACGTGACGGGCGACGTGCCGACCGAACCAAATGCCGCTCCGACCGGACCGGTCTGACAGCTGCCCGCGCCGTTGACGATCATCGTGGCGACGTTCGCGTCGAGCGTCGTGCTGAAGCTGTTGGCCGTCGCTACGACGACGGTGAAGTTTTGAATCTGCTCCGAGAGGACGTTGCTGGAACTATCCTCGGCGATCATCGTGACGTTGTCGGTGCCCGGCGGGAGCTTGATGGTGAGCGTGCACGTCCAAGGTCCGGCCCCGGGGCACGTCCCGCTACCAAGCGTGACGGCCTTCGCTCCGAGGTTGGCGGTGTTGAAGGCCGTAAGCGTCGCGCCGCTCATGCCCGCGATCGTCGCGCTGTTCAGCGTGAACACGATCTTCGACGTCGACGACGACACGTAGGCCGGGCGCCGTGCCTTGGCGCTGGCCGTGGGCACTGGGATCGTGATGTGGAACGTCGCGTCGGCGAGCGGTCCGGTGTACGGCGCGGCGGGCGCGGTGCTGGAAACCGGCGCGGACGGCGTCAGCGCGCTGCTATGCGAGCCGCCGCCGCCGCAAGCGGCAAGCGAAACGGATGCGAGGCTCGCGAGCACGGAGATGAAAGACTTTTTACGGAGCAGCCGGTTCATGGGCACCATTCCTCAGCCGGGTGGCGGCTGAACGAGACATCCGGGGTTCGAAGAAATCGCCGCCGTCGTACCCGGGCCGAACGGCGATGAGCCGCCGCAACCCGCGCGATGCGGATTGCGGCGGCAAGTTGGTCGGGACTAGTTCTGTTTGCGGTTGTGCTTGCTCGCGCTGACCGACGACGTGGTGTACGTGACGACCGTCTTGGCCGTCTGCGTGTGACCGCCCTGAGTCAGGTTGTCGTTGATCACGAGATCGCAGCTGCCGGCCGCCGGCGGGGTCGCCGCGGTTGGTGCCGTCGCCGTGAACACGCCGCCGCCCGTGCCGGAGGCCGGGGTGATCGTCGCGATCTGGCTGCACGGCGTCACGAAGCCGCTGGTCGGCGTGAACGTCCAGGTGAAGGACTGATTGTACGGCGCGCCCGTGAAGCCGGCTTCGGTGAACGTCTGGCTGCCCGTCGAACCGGTGCCGCCCGTCGTGCTGTCGACGTAGAGATCGATCTCCGTGCCGCTCGACGGCGTGATCGCCTGCAAGGTCGGTTGGAACGTCGACGAGGTGTTCGTGGTCGCGCCCGTTGCCGCGATCGTGAAGGTCTTCGAGTTCTCGGCGAGCCCGGCGTAGTGCAGCTTGACGACGTCGGTGTCGTTGTGCAGCGTCACGCTCGTCGTGCTGTTCTGGGTCGCTCCACCGCTTGCGACGAGCGTCGCACCGTTCGCGTTCGTCTCGTTGATCGAGATGGTGACCGGCGTACCGTTCAGCCCGCCGCCCGAGATGTATCCGGCCCCGGTACTGTTGTCGCCGTAGGTGCCGGTGATGGTGCCGCCGGCCGCATTTTTCACGGTGACGGTCAGCGTGCTATCGGCCGGGGTCGTACCCGCGTTCGGCGACGTCACGCCGCTGAGCGCGAACGTCTTGACGACGCCGAAGAGCGTGATCGACAGACCGGTGTTCGCCGAGCCGGCGACGATGGTGAAGTCCTTGGTCGCGAGCGAGAGCGCGTTGCCGCCGCCGCCCGTCGCATCATACGTGGTGACCGTGTAGCGATCCGTTCCGGGCGGTGACGGCGGTCCGGACACCGTGCAGGTGGGGTTGCACGGCGTTCCGCTCGTGCCGTTGACGTCGGTGGTGACCGACGGGTTGGTCACGGTCGTCGGGGTTCCGTTGTTGCTGACGAGCGTGATCTTCACCGACAGCGTGTTCGCGCCGTCGATGTACCGCGGATCGCGGCTCGTGCTCGCGCCGGTTTTCCCGCCGAGGTTCAGCGTGAACGTCGGCGTCACGAGATTGCCTTGCGGCGTCGTCGTCGCAACGGCCGGGGGATTCGGGTTCGGCGCGGTATTGGCGCCGCCGCCACCACCGCAACCCGCGAGCGCCGTCATGGCGAGGAGGGTCAAGAACTTACGCATTGGGATAGTGCTCCTGCGAGGGCTGATGTTGGTGGCAATCATTTGCGCTTGTGGCTCTGGATGGTGAAGCCGCTGGTGGTGATGACGATGTGGACGGACGTCGATTGGCTGTGCGTATCGGTGAACGTCGCGTCGCAGGTGGCGTTGCCGAAGCCCGTCACGGTGTACGCGGCGTCGGGCCCGCCCGGCGATGCATCGGGAACGATCGACGCGTTCGCACCGCACGTGTCGCTCTCGTTGAAGGGGCCGGTGTAGCCGGCTTCGAGGATATGGAAGTGCTGCGCGTTCGCAGGCCCGGTGCCGTTCACCGCGACGTTGTTCGGCGATGCCGACATGGCGCCGGGGACCGGGGTCGGGCTCGGCGTGGCAGTCGGCGTCGACGTCGGGGTGGCCGTGGGCGTGGGCGTGGCGGTCGGAGTGGCTGTGGGGGTGGGCGTCGGCACCGGCGTCGGGGTCGGCTGGTTGCCGACTTGGATGTTGCCACTGCCGACGGTTTGACCGCCGATCGTCGCCGTGATCGAGAACGACGGGATGTTCGCGCCGTCGTAGTTCAGGATCACCACGTCGTTGGGGCTGCCGTCGGTGACCGTCTTGCCCGTGCTCCCGCCGTCGGTGAGGCTGGTATGGGCCGTGCCGTCGGTGTCGTTCAACGTGAATGGGTTCGCGAACGGGGCGGAGCCCACGATTGCGGCGCCGCTGGCGTCAAACGCCTGAACCGTGATCGGACCCGAGAACGCCGTGCCCGGCTGCAGATGCGGGCCCGTGACCGTAACCGATGCGACGATGCCGTCGAGCTGCGCGGCGAGCGCGGGATTCGACGAGCCCGCCACGATCGTGAACGTGACGGTGTTCGTCGCCAGCTTATGGTTGGCGGAGTCGAGCAGGTCGAACTGATAGACCACCGTGCCGGTCGGGGCGGGGATCTTGACCGTGCACACCTCGCCGCTCGGGGCGACGACGCAGTTTCCGCCGGGAGCGGTCGACAGCGCGGTGGTGGTGGGATTCACCGGCACCTGCGTCGTGGTCGGCGGCTGGCCGTTGACCGTCTTCACGGTCACGACGATGAACGCCGAGTTCGGCGACACGAAGAGCGGCGAACGGTGCGCCGAGTCGGTGTTGCGCGGCACCGTGAGCGTGAGCGTGCCCGTAGGCCCGTCGAGCGGGGACGTCGTGGGCGCCGTGATCGGCGTGGTTGTCCCGCCGCCGCCTCCGCCGCTGCACGCGGCGATGCCGCTCGCGACCAGAAGAAGGACGGAGCCGAACGCTACGGCACGCGTGTTCATCGTGATGATGCCTTTGTGGCTAGTGGCGAAAGCACGAATACCGCGAGCGGCATACGGGCACGATCCCTCGACAAAAAATACCCCTGAGCTGTGGGAAGCCTTCTGCAAGATAGGTCGTTTGGGACGTTCAACCCTTTTCCGGGCCGTCCGCCAGGGTAAAGAAAGTGCACCGCGTTTCGCGGCATACCTCGTCACCTTCGAAGGACGGACCTGGGGCCTCGAGACGCGAATCGCGACTGGTCATGCCATCGGACCGGATCGACATCCGCCACGTCGCGCGCCTCGCGCGTCTTGCCCTCACCAACGAAGAGATCGCCACGTTCGGGCCGCAACTCGGCGATCTGATGGCGCACGTCGACGACCTCGCGCAGCTCGACACCCAGGACGTCGCGGCCACCGCTCAGGTCGTCCCGTCGCGCAACGTGCAGCGCGCCGATGGCCTGCGGCCCGAGACGATGGTATCCCACGACGCGGCGCTTGCGAACGCGCCGCAGCGCCAGGGGCCGTTCTTCCGCGTCCCGCGCATCATCGCCGAGGAAGGGTAGCGTGGACCCGGTCAAAGACTCCGCCCGGGCGATCGCCCGCGAGGTAAACGCGCGCGCCGTCTCGGCTACCGAAGTTGCCGAGCGGTTGATCCCTCATGTCGAGCGCGTCGATGGGCAGCTCGGCGCGTACCTTCAGCTCACGCCCGACCTCATGCGGGCCCACGCCCGGCGCGTCGACGAGCGCGTAGCGGCAGGCGAGCGGTTGCCGCTGGCCGGCGTTCCGGTCGCGCTCAAGGACAACATGTGCCTGACGGGCACGCGGACGACGGCCGGGTCGAAGATTCTGGAGAACTTCGTCGCCCCGTACACGGCCACGGCCGTGCAGCGGCTGCTCGACGCGGGCGCGCTGCCGATCGGCAAGACCAATCTCGACGAGTTCGCGATGGGCTCGTCGGGCGAGAACTCGGCGTTCGGCGCGACCCGCAACCCCTACGACCTGGACCGCGTGCCCGGCGGTTCGTCGGCCGGGAGCGCCGCCTCGGTCGGCGGCTTCACCGCGACGCTCTCGCTCGGCAGCGACACGGGCGGCTCGATCCGCGAGCCGGCCGCCTTCTGCAACGTGGTCGGCTTCAAGCCGACCTACGGCCGCGTCTCGCGCTACGGCCTGATCGCGTTCGCGTCGTCGCTCGACCAGATCGGGCCGTTCGCCCGAACCGTGGAAGACGCGGCGCTGGCATACGACGTGATCGCCGGCAAGGATCCGCTCGACGCGACGAGCGTCGACCGCGAGGTGGAAGCCACCGCCGGCGATCTGCGCGACGACCTGCGCGGCGTGCGCGTCGGGATCGTCAAGGAGTTCGGCCTCGGGGAGCTCGACGCGGCGAGCCGCGCGTGCTACGAAGCCGCGTATGCCGATCTGGAGCGGCTCGGCGCCGAGCTGGTCGAGGTGGCGCTCCCGACGGCGAAATACGGTTTGGCAACCTACTACCTGATCGCGCCCGCGGAGTGCTCGTCCAACCTCGCCCGATTCGACGGCGTGCGTTACGGCTTGCGCGTCGACGGATCGGACGTAGGGGAGATGTACGAGCGCACCCGTGCCGCGGGCTTCGGCGCCGAGGTGAAACGGCGCATCCTGATCGGCACCTACGCGCTGTCGTCCGGGTACTACGACGCCTATTATCTGAAAGCGCAAAAAGCGCGCACGCGCATCGCCGAGGACTTCGCTCGCGCGTTCGAGCGCTGCGACGTCATCGCGGCGCCCGCGGCGGCATCGCCTGCCTTCCGCTTCAACGCAAAGAACGATCCGGTCACGATGTACCTAATGGACTACTACACCATCCCCGGTTCGCTGGCCGGACTTCCGTCGTTGTCGGTGCCCTGCGGCGCGGCCGTGCCGGAGGACGGCACGCGCTCGATGCCGATGGGTCTGCAGCTCACGTCGCCGCTGTTCACCGAACGCGCGCTGCTCGGCGTCGCGCACGCCTACGAACGCGCGACGATGCACGCCGAAAAACTCACCCCGCCCGAAACGTGCAACACATGACGACATCCGAAGCGACGGTCGAACTCTCATCCGAATTGCTCGACAAGTACGAAGCGGTCATCGGCATTGAATGCCACGTCGAACTCAAGACCGTGAGCAAGATGTTCTGCGGGTGCCCCAACTCGTTCGGCGGCGAACCGAACACGAAGGTGTGTCCGGTGTGTCTCGCGCTGCCGGGTGCGCTGCCGGTGCCCAACGCGAAGGCGCTCGAGCACATGATCCGCGCGGGGCTTGCGTTCGGCGCGGAGATTCCGGAGCACTCGAAGTTCGACCGCAAGAACTACTTCTATCCGGACATGCCCAAGAATTACCAGATCTCGCAGTACGACATGCCGCTCACGCAGGGCGGTGTCGTGCGCTACTGGCTGGACGACGGCACGCGCGGCGAGTGCCGCTTGACGCGCATCCACATCGAAGAGGACACCGGCAAGTCGACGCACGCGAGCGCCGACGGCCGGCTCGCGAGTTCGACGTCGTCGCTGATCGACTTCAACCGCGCGGGCGTGCCGCTCATGGAGTGCGTCGGCGAGCCGGACTTGCGCAGCGCAGAAGAAGCCGTCGCGTTCGTGGAGACGCTGGCGCGCACGTTCCGCGAGCTCGGCGTGAGCGACGTCAAGATGGAAGAAGGCTCGCTGCGCTGCGATGCCAACGTGTCGGTCCGCCTGCGCGGCGCGAGCGAGTACGGCACGAAGGCCGAGATCAAGAACATCAACTCGTTCCGCAGCCTGCGCCGCGCGACCGAGTCGGAGATCGCGCGGCAGATTCGCGTGATCGAGAGCGGCGGACGCGTGATCCAGGAAACGCGCGGCTGGGACGAGGGCGCGGGCGTGACGCACAGCCAGCGCTCCAAAGAACAAGCGCACGACTACCGCTACTTTCCCGACCCCGATCTCGTGCCGCTCGACGTCACGGCGGACGTCGTCGAGCGCGTCCGCGCGACGCTGGTGGAAACCCCGTTCGAACGCTACGTGCGGTACGTCGATTCCGCCGGGCTCGATTCGAAGCGCGCGACGCAGCTCGTCGACGACCACGCGCTGGCCGCGTGGTTCGATCGCGCGGTCGCGACGGGCGGCGGGAACGCGCAGGCGGTCGTCGCGTTCGTGCTCGGCGATTTGTCGCGGCTGGCGAACGAGAGCGGCACGCACATCGCCGACGGCAAGGTGACGCCCGACGCGCTGGGCGAGCTCGTCGCGCTGACGCAGTCGAACGCGATCAACTCCAAGGCGGCCAAACAGGTTCTGGAGACGCTGTGGAACGAGGGCGGCTCCGCAAAGGCGATCGTCGAGCGCGAAGGGCTGGCGCAAGTGAGCGACCGCGGCGCGGTCGAGAAGATCGTCGACGAAGTGCTCGCGGCGAACGAAAAGGTCGTGGCCGACTACAAAGCGGGTAAGACGAACGTGTTCGGTTTCCTGACGGGCGCCGTCATGAAGGCATCCCGCGGCAAGGCGAACCCGACGCTCGCGCAGGAGCTGCTCAAGGAGAAATTGGGCGCATGAACCCGTTCAAGCGAATGATGCAACGGCTCGGACTGCAGCGCGTCTCGCCCCGCGGGCGGCGCGAGCTGTTGCAGCCGCACGAAGACGACAACGGCGGCGACGCGTCGGCCGGCGGCGTGCCCGCACGTTTGCCGAAAGTTCCGCCGCGCTTGGGCCCGGGCTACGCGCAAACCATTCCACGCGAGGAAAAGATGGCGGACCAGGTGGCCGGCGCAGCATAGCGCAGGCCGCGGCCACCTTGCCGAACAGGCTGTTTGCGTGTATACTTCCGGATACACGCTATGACCGAAACAAAGATTGCCCGGTATGGGAACAGTCTGACCGTCCGGCTGCCGGCGGCACTGGCACGTGATCTGGACCTTCATGAAGGCGATCGCGTAAACGTTCGCCGCATAGAGAACGGCGTTGCCGTGGAGCGGCAATATGGAACGCGGCTCGCCGCATTGTTGGCGACCGTGCGCGAGCCTGAGGCGGAGATCGGCGGCGGACGGTCGCGCGGGAACGAGGTCTTCGATTGACGCCCGACCGCGGTGATCTGATCATCCTTGACTTCGAGCCGCAGGCCGGGCGCGAACAGATGAAGCGACGGCCCGCGCTCGTCTTGTCGCCGGCGGCCTTCAATCGTGTTTTCGGCCTAGCGTTTATCGCGCCGATCACGACCAAACCGAAAGGACATGCATTCGAGATTGCGTTGCCCACCGGGTTGCGCGTCAAGGGTTCGGTGATGGTGCATCAGCTGAAATCATTCGATTGGCGAGCTCGCCGAGCGACGGCCGCGGGCAAGGCACCTGACGATCTCGTCGACCGCGCGTCAGAAATCGTCAAGGAGATCGTCAGCTGAGCGGCTGGATCGTCCGCGAGATGCCGGGCTGAATTAGATTCCGCCGTAACCTGGATTCTGCTGCAGCAGCAGAATCACCGAAGCGATCGTTGCGACGAGCAGCAGCAAGGCGAACGCCGGCCACCCCGTCTCCCCGGCGGCGGAACGCCGTCCAGACGAGCGTTCCGCCGCGCGGGGCGAGCTCGCAAGTACGCGGTCCAACCCGTAAATCGCCAGGGCATTGCGTAACGCGGGCGTGGTCGCGACTGCTGCGAGTGTGCCGCCGGTTTCGCGGAGGCGCCGGAGATTTTCAATGAGCGCCGCGACGAGCGGCACCGGAAGGTGCGTGCCGTGGAG